>PSRJ01000193.1 GCA_003175985.1 Terriglobia bacterium | reverse complement strand
TGATGGACCCGCTGGGTTTCGCGCTCGAGAATTTCGATGCGATCGGAATGTGGCGCAGCAGCGAAGATGGAGTGCCCGTGGATCCATCGGCCGCTCTTCCGGACGGCACGAAATTTGAGGGCGTGGCAGGATTGCGGAGACTTCTGCTAAGCCACCGCGATCAGTTCGCGACCACGGTCACTGAAAAGCTTCTTACATATGCGCTGGGCCGGGAACTCGAATATTACGACCTTCCAGCCGTTCGAAGAATCACGCGCGAAGCCGTGGCCGCCGGTTACCGGTGGTCGTCCATTATTCTCGGAGTTGTCAAAAGCGTACCGTTTCAAATGAGCATCACAAGAGGCAGAGAAATTGAGCAGCCTCAGACCAGGAGGGCCAGCAGATGATTGTCAGCAAGAAAGCCATCAGCCGTAGAACCGTGCTTCGCGGATTGGGTGTGAGCGTGGCGTTGCCGCTGCTCGATGCCATGGTTCCGGCTCTGACCGCTTTTCAGAGAACCGCAGCCAGGCCGGTGAACCGGTTTGGGGCGGTTTATGTCCCCAACGGGATGATGATGCGGCAGTGGACACCCGAAGCGGAAGGAAGCGCTTACGAGTTCACGCCCATTCTTAAGCCGCTCGAACCGTTCCGGGACCGGCTGCTGGTGCTGAGCGGGCTCAACAGCACACCCCCCGCCAAGCAGGGAGCGGTGGGAGTGCACGCGCGAGCCAGCACGCGGTTTCTCACGGACACGCCTCCCAAAGTCACAAATGGGGCCGATCTGGAAGCCGGCGTTTCCATGGATCAGATTGCCGCGAAGGATCTGGGAAAGCATACGCAGTTGGCATCACTGGAACTGGGTCTGGAGTCGACCGAATCCGGCGCTTCCTGTGACAACGGCTTTAACTGCGTCTACACCAGCACCATATCCTGGCGCGGCGCCACTACGCCTCTGCCGACCGAGCACGACCCGCGCGAGGTGTTCGAGCGCATGTTCGGCGATGCCACCAGTACCGATCCGGCCACGCGGCGCGCGCGAATGCAAGAGGAGCGGAGCATTCTCGACTCCGTCGGGCAGAGAATCTCTCGTCTCGGCCAACAGGTGGGACCGGGAGACCGGGCCAAGCTCGACGAATATTTTGAGGCGATCCGCGATGTCGAGCGGCGCATTCAGAACGCGGAACAGCAGAACTCCAGGGAATTGCCTCTGGTGGATCACCCGGAGGGCATTCCTGCCAGTTTCGAGGATCATGCCCGGCTGATGTACGATCTGTACGCGCTCGCCTACCAGTGCGATTTAACCCGGGTGATTACGTTCATGATCGCGCATGAATTCAGCGGCCGCACGTATCCCGAAATCGGCGTGCCGGACGCGCACCACCCCATTTCGCACCATCAAAGCGATCCGGCCAGACTCGCTAAGATCGCCAAGATCAATACCTATCACGTGTCGCTATTCGCCGGGTTCCTGAAAAAGCTGCAATCGATCCCGGACGGCGACGGTTCCTTGCTGGACCACGTGATGATCGTCTATGGCGCCGGGATGAGCGACAGCAACGCGCATGACCCCAAGAATCTGCCCATCTTATTGGCGGGCGGAGGGGCGGGACAGATCAAGAGCGGGCGTCACCTGCGCTTTGCCAAAGATACGCCGCTGGCAAATCTCCACCTGACTCTGCTCGATAAATTGGGTGTGCATGTGGAGAAACTTGGGGACAGCGCCGGAGAACTGACCGAGCTCTCCGCGGTTTGAATCTATATGCCGCTCACAGCGAAATTTGCATTTACCTGCTTGCCCGCGCTGGGGTTGGTCTTTTCAGGCCTCGCGCTTGCGGGCGATCTTCGGCTCGTGGATGCCGCGAGGCACCAGGATCGGGACGCCATTCGCACGCTGCTCGAACAGCACATCGATGTGAATGCGTCGCAGAACGACGGCGCAACGGCGCTGCATTGGGCGGCCTATTTCGATGATGCGGTCATCGCAGACCTTCTCATTCGCGCCCACGCCAACGTCAACGCGGCGAACGAACTCGGGGTGACGCCTCTGGCCTTAGCTGCCTCCATTGGCATGGTGGAGAAGCTACTGGCGGCGGGCGCGAACCCGAACCTTGTCGCCGCGAACGGCGAATCCCCCCTGATGGCGGCTTCCCGCAGCGGCAAGCTCGAGATTGTACAAGCGCTGCTGGAGCATGGCGCCGACGTGAACGCGAAGGAAAACGTTCGCGGACAGAATGCGCTGATGTGGGCCGTATCGCAAAAACACGCCGATGTGGTGCGTATGCTGCTGGAACATGGCGCCGACGTCCACGCTCGCACGCGCAGCAATCCCCAGCTTTTCTTTACGGGTGAACCCAGCGGAGCGGGGCGGAACGCGGCTGATTGGGTGATGAGAACGATCGACAGGGGCGGAAGCACGGCATTGATGTTCGCAGCGCGCCAGGGCGATATCGCTTCCGCCAGGCTTCTGCTTGCTGCGGGAGCGCGCCCCAATGATGTCGCTCCGGATGGAACCGGCGCCCTGGTTCTCGCCAGCTACAGCGGCCAGCGCGACGTTGCAGCATTGCTGCTGAGTAAAGACGCAAATCCGAATATCGCCGATGCGGGGTACACGGCCTTGCACACCGCAGTGCTGCGCGGAGACCTGGAATTGGTCCGGACACTGCTCAAGTACGGAGCGAATCCCAACGCTCGGATCACACAGGGAACCGCCATTACTCGCGAAGGCGAAGACTGGGTGTTGCCCACGCCGCTTATCGGCGCCACTGCTTTTTTCCTGGCCGCCAAGTACCTGGAGGTCGACATCATGCGCATTCTCGCCGGCGCGGGGGCCGATGTGCGGCTGGGCACGGCAGATGGCACGACGCCGCTAATGGCGGCGGCCGGAGTAGGCTGGGGTGGCGGAGTGGACCGGCGTGGACGCGACACCACCCGATCGGGAGAAGTCGCCATTCACGATGAGGATCGCGCCGCGGAAGCCGCGAAGCTGGCACTCGATTTGGGCGCCGACGTGGATGCTGTGAACGACGCCGGCGATACCGCGCTGCATGGCGCCGCAGGCAAAGGATACGACGCCATCGTTCAGCAGTTCGCCGCCAAAGGCGCCCGCCTCGACGCGAAGAACAAGCGCGGCCGGACGCCCCTGAGCGCTGCTAAGAAAAGTACCGCGGACCTGCTGCGAAAATTGGGCGCGAAAGAGTAGCAGACAGCAGTAACAACACGCTAAATCCCGTCGCAACATAGAATCCTTCAATATCCGGCACTTTCCCCAAAATGGGATGGTGATCCGGCGTCATTTCGTATAGTCCGGCCCACGACAACGTCGCCTCATCCCGCCGCGGTGAGCTGATAAGCAACACTGGAGCCGACAATACCGCCGCCGATAATGACGATCTCTGCGGAAGATTTCACGTCACATCAGTTTAACGTGCGCTCTAAGGCGCGCGTATGCGAGCGGGTTCCGAGATTGTCAGGAGTCCTGCTAGACTGGTCTGTTTGCCGCGACGCGCGCGGGCTACATCGCTTCCAAGTAGAAAGATGCTACGACAAGTCCTCGTGTGTCTCATCAGTGTTTTGGGCAATGCGCCGCCTGCTTTCGGGCAGAGGCCTGTGGCGCCGCCCAAAAGCCCGTCCGAACGAAAACACGTACGCGCCTACCGCCTGGACACGGTTCCGGTCATCGATGGCCGCGTCGATGAGCTACTGTGGACGCAGATCGAGCCGGCCACCAGCTTTGTCCAACAGCAGCCCGACGAGGGTTCTGCCGCGACCGAGAAGACGGAAGTCCGCTTCGGTTACGATGACCGCAACCTCTACATCGGTATCATCTGCTTCGATTCGCAGCCCGGCCATATCGTCGTGACCCAGAATCGCCGGGACGGCAATCTCGTCGACACCGACTCCGTCCAAATCCTCCTCGATACGTTCCACGACCGCCAAAACGCCTTTGTCTTCGGGACCAGCCCGACCGGCATCGAATACGACGCCCAGGTATCCAAAGCAGGTTTGGTCGATTCCGGCGGCAATATCCCGCGGGCCGGGCAGGGCGGTGCGCAGCAGGCCGGCGCCGCCGCCGTGAACTTGAACTGGGATGCCGTGTGGCGCGTGCGCTCGCAGATTACCGAACGCGGCTGGGAATCCGAAATGGTGATTCCGTTCAAGACCCTTCGGTATAACCCGGGAAGCGGCCGCGTCTGGGGTCTTCAGATTATGCGCAACTTGCGCCGCCGCAATGAGCAGTCATTCTGGATGCCGGTCTCGCGCGCCTTTGACCTTACTCAGGTGGACGTAGCCGGCGATCTGGAAAACGTGGATTTGCGGCTTCATCGCGATCTCCAGGTCGTTCCCTACGTCCTCGGCGGGTTCAACCAGGATTACAGCCGCTCGGTTCGCCCCACACGCATGTCGCGCAATGCCGGGCTCGACGTCAAATACAGTGTGACTCCTTCCCTCACTTTAGATGCCACCATCAACACCGATTTCGCTCAAGTGGAAGTCGACGAAGAGCAGATCAATCTCACGCGCTTCAATCTCTTCTTCCCCGAGAAACGCCCGTTCTTTTTGGAAAACTCCGGCATCTTCGATTTCGGCGCTCCCCGCGAGACCGAAATCTTCTTCTCACGGCGCATCGGCATTGACGACTCCGGCGCCGAGATCCCCATTGACGCAGGCGTTCGCTTAAGCGGGCACGCGGGTCGATATGACCTCGGATTTCTGAACGTCAAGACGCGCGAGGTGGATGGCATCGCTCCTGCCAACAACTTTTTCGTGGCGCGCGCGAAACGGGAATTGGCGAACCGCTCCAGCATTGGGGTCATCGCCGTCAGCCGCGAGTCGCTGACCCATTTCGATGGGAAGCGGCCATTCAATCGTACCTATGGCGCCGACGCCAACATAGGTCTTGGCCGCTACGGCAATTGGCAGAACTATATTGCCAAGACCGATTCGCCGGGCCTCAGCGGCAGCACTCTAGCCGCATTGTCTTCGTTTCGCTACGACAACAGCCACCATCAGGTCAGCCTGTCGTATCGCGAGGTCGGCCGGAACTTCAATCCTGAAGTCGGTTACCTCGAACGCGCGAATTACCGCCGGCCCAGCTTCGGCTACCGCCGCACCCTGTATCCCGACAGCAAGCGCATCCGCAGCATCTTTCCGCATTTCCAGTGGAACCGATGGTACACTCTGGGCACCAACGCCCTCGAATCCGCCTTCGAGCATTACGATTTTTCCATGGGCGGGCAGGGTGGCGAAATGTTGAGCATCGCCTACAATCGCAGCTTCGAGCGGCTCGATGTCCCGTTCGAAATCTTTCCTGGAATTCGGGTCGTGCCCGGCCGCTATTGGTTTGGCGAACTCGACACCAATTACGCGACCAACCAGAGCGCGCGCGTTTTTGCGGGACTGCGCACGTCGACCGGAAGCTTTTACAGCGGAACGATCCGGGCCTTTGTCTTCAGTGCCGGCGTCCGCAAGGGCACTAATCTCACCTGGACCGGCAGCTACGCGCGCAATTTCATTAACCTGCGCGAAGGCGACTTCACCACCGACCTCGTCGGCTTCCGCTTCAACTGGAGTTTTACTCCCAAGAGCTACCTGCAATCGTTCACGCAATACAATAGCCGCACCGCCCAGATAGGAACCAATATCCGGTTCGCTCTGCTCTCCACATCGAGCAACGGCCTGTTCGTTGTCTTTAACACGCGGGCCGCAACCGTCGATTACACCGATCCCCACGGCATTGCGCGCGTGACGCAAAGCCGTGCGCTTCTGGTGAAATACAATCGTCTTTTCGATTTCTGATCGAATCAGCGGTCTTGGTGCGGGTCGGCAGCAGGAGCCGGCGCCGCTCCCGCTTGCGGCAGATCCGCTTTGCCGTCCAGCCCAAACACCAGTAGCCTCGGCTTCATCGGCGTAGCCGTTTCCGCGCTCACTCCCGGACTCGGGGTGCCGCCCGATCCGCCCATCAGGGCGATGTATTGCTTGCCGTCCACCGCAAACGTAATCGGCGGCCCCATGCCGTTGCGCAGCCCGGTAGGCAGATCGAAGAGTGTTTCTCCCTTATCGGCCGAGTAGGCGATCAAGTGCCCGTTGGGAGCCACCTGAAATACCAGGTTGCTCGCCGTACTCAGCGTGCCGCCGTACCGGCTATTCCCCACCGGGACGCGCCAGCGCACCTCCTGCTTCACTGGGTCATAGGCCACCAACGTGCCGAGGTTGCCGCCTTGGAGCGGCTCCGGACCAATGGCGGGCGCGGCCGGCTGCGCTGTCAGGCCGCGTGTGTTGACATTCAGACCCGTCAGCCCAACGCCGCTCGCACGCTCCGGTTTAAAGTCGTAATTGACCGCATACGAGAACGTGTCCCAACCCCGGCTCGGAATGTACACTAGTCCTGTCTGCGGATTGAAAGACATCGGCGACCAGTTATGCGCCCCTCCTCCGCCGGGCGATACCGGCACCGGATCGTTCCCATACTTCACTTCCGTATTGATGATGGGCCGTCCCGTCTTTTGATCGATCCCCTTCGCCCAGGAGACACGTGAGAACGGTTGGGCCGAAAGGAACTCGCCGGTGATGCGGTCGAGCACATAAAAGAATCCGTTCTTGTTGGCCTGCATGATCACTTTCCGCGGCTTACCATTGACGTTCAGGTCCGCGAGGATCATCTGCTGCACGCTGTCGTAGTCCCATTCGTCTCCGGGAACCATCTGGTAGTGCCACTTCAGCTCGCCTGTATCCACGTGCACCGCCACGATGGACGCAACGTACAGGTTGTCGTGGCCTGTGCTGACGTCCTTGGTGCGCAGCGCTTGGGGCCAAGGCTCGGCATTGCCCGTGCCGACATACAGGAGTTCGTTATCGGGGTCGTAAGACATGCCGTCCCACACAGCGCCACCGCCGCCAAGCTTCCACCAGTCGCCATCCCAGGTGGCTGCGGCCTTCCGCATAGCCGAGTTCTCAAAGCCCTTCGCGGGATCGCCCGGAACGGTGTAGAACCGCCAGGCTTCGCGGCCGGTATCCGCGTCGTACGCGGCAAAAAAGCCGCGCGTCGGACGATCGCCGCCCGCCGCTCCCACAATCACCTTGCCCTTGGCAATCCGCGGCGCCATGGTGAGCGTCTGGTCTTCCTGAACCCAGCTCACGCGAGCTTCCCATACCGGCTTACCGGTCTCGGCATCGAGCGCCTCCAGCCGGCCATCGTTCACAGGAACATAAATCCTGTTGTGGTAAAGCGCTAACCCGCGGTTCACCACCCCGCAGCACATCTTGTCGCGCGTGGGCTGGCGATTCACCAGCGGATCCCAACGCCATTTTTCCTTGCCTGTGCGCGCGTCAACGGCAAACACGATACTCCAGTTGGTAACGCCAAAGATCGTGTTGTTCCAAACCAGCGGCGTGGCTTCCTGATCGCCTCCGCCCTCGCCAACTTCATACGACCACACCAGGCCGAGGCGTTTCACGTTGGACGTATCGATTTGTTTGAGAGGACTATAACGCGTCTCGCCCGGCGTGAGGCCATAGGACAGCCAATCGCCGTCGGAAGTCGATTTGGCCGCATTCTTCAAGACCGCATCGTCGATTCGCCGGGTTTGTCCGAACAAAGGCAGAGAGAGAACAATTGCTAAAAGGTAACGCATAGATTGAAGCACTTGCGAGTCTATCACGTGGGGCCGGCACGTTAGCCAGTAGCGAACCCCGGTTCCTTCCGGATCTCGATCGGCATACAATGAGTCCGTCGCCCAAATGGGGAGGAAGCCATGAAGCGCAATTGCCTCAGATCGATCGTTTTCGCCGCGTCGGTTCTCGCTGCATTGCCGGCGAGCGCCGCGGACACCCAAAGCCGCAGTCTGCCGGTCTTCGAAATAGATCGCTCGTGGCCGAAAGTGCCGCCCCAATGGAAACTCGGAGACCCCTCGAGCATCGCCATCGATGCACGAGACAACGTCTGGGTGCTGCACCGGCCGCGGACCTTGAAGCCGGAGCAGGCCTCCATGGCGGCGCCGCCGGTGATCGTTTTCGACACGGCGGGCAATTACATCAAGGCTTGGGGAGGGGATGGCAACGGCTATGAATGGCCTCAGCGGGAGCACGGCATCCACATCGACTATAAGGGCTTCGTGTGGCTGGGCGGAAACAATTGCCCCACCAACGGGCTGCCCGGCCTCAAACCCGTCGCTGACGACCAGCTTTTGAAGTTCACGCAGGATGGCAAGTTCGTGATGCAGATTGGCCACAGCAATCAAAGCAAGGGTAACGCCGACACCCAGAACCTGCATCGTCCCGCCGATGAATATGTCTATCCCCCGACGAACGAGTTATTCGTAGCCGATGGTTACGGTAATCATCGCGTCGCCGTTTTCGATGCCGACACCGGAAAGTTCAAGCGGATGTGGGGCGCCTTCGGCGAAAAGCCGATGGACGACGATCATTGCCAGATCGTCACGCCCAAGAGCTTCTCCGATCCGGGCCCGCAGCAATTGAGCATTGTGCACGCCATCCGGGTAGCCAAAGACGGCACGGTATATATCGCTGACCGGGAATACCGGCGCGTGCAGATGTTCACCAAGGACGGCAAATTCCTGAAGCAGCTCGTCAGAACCGGCGAGCCTTTTGCACGCGACCTGGCTCTGTCTCCCGATGCCAACCAGCAGTTCCTCTATGTCGGCGGCGGCAATGGCATTTACATTCTCGACCGGAAAACGCTGGAGATTCTGGGCAAGATCGAACCTTCCGGCATCGTCGGGCCGGGCCATGAGATCGCTACTGATTCGAAGGGCAATCTGTATATCGCGCAGACCTCCGCCGGAATGCAGAAGTTGACGTTCAAAGGAATGTCATCGAATCGCTAACGCCGCGGCCGGTTCGCTGCCCCCGCCCAACAAAAAACTTGATAGGCCTTCACCGGTTCTATTGATAACAACGAGAGTGTAAAACCGTTTATTCTTTCAAGAGACGAGTTTGGATTCCGAATGGCAAACGACAATTTAGAAGCATTGCTGAATGGGACGAAGGGGATCGCCCATTTCCTGTACAATCAGCAAACCGGGCCCAACGTTTACCCGGGTGTACCGCCCGAATTCACGAACTGGCGGGATGAGCAGTGGGCGTGGCAGAAGACCTGCGTCCTCTTCAACCAGTCCTATCATATGGCCGAGCTCCTCCTGGAGGGGCCGGATGCGCTGAAGCTGCTGACCTATCTCGGTGTCAATAGCTTCGCGAATTTCGGCTTGGACCGAGCGAAGCAGTTCGTGCCGTGCTCCCCGGATGGATTTGTGATCGGCGACGTGATTCTCTTTCATCTCGCGGAGAACGTGTTCAACCTCGTGGGCCGGATTCCCGTCATCAACTGGGTCCGTTATCATGTCGAAACCGGGGGGTACCGCGTCAAAGCGGATTTGGACGAGCGGACAGCCGTCCGCCAGGATCCGAGCCGCCGCCGCAACTATCGCTTCCAAGTTCAGGGGCCGAACGCCATGAAGGTGATCGAGCGGGTGATCGGAGGTCCCGTTCCGGATGTGAAGTTCTTTCACCTGGCCTGGACCGAGATCGCCGGTAAGAAGGTGCGCGCGCTACGGCACGGAATGGCTGGGCAACCGGGATTGGAATTCTTCGGCCCATGGGAGGATGGTGAGGCGGTGCGCCTTGCCCTGGTCGAGGCAGGCAAGGAGTTCGGCCTGCGGCAGGTCGGCGGGCGTGCGTATTCCTCCAACACTCTGGAGTCCGGGTGGATTCCCTCGCCGCTTCCGGCGATTTATACAGGGAAGGAGTTGCAGGCGTATCGCGAGTGGCTTCCGGCGGCCGGCTACGAGGCGAGAGCATCGATCGGGGGCAGCTTCTATTCCGGCGACATCGAGGACTACTATTTGACCCCGTGGGAACTGGGCTACGGCCACATCGTGAAGTTCGACCACGATTTCATCGGCCGCGCCGCCCTCGAGAAGAAGGCCAACGGACCGCATCGCCAGAAAGTGACTCTGGCTCTGGACAATGAGCACGTTTCACGGGTCCTCGCCACGGCTTTCCAAAAAAAGGACCGGGCGAAGTTCATGGAATTTCCCAGCGCCGTGTATTCCATGCATCCGTTTGACCGGGTTCTGGCCAACGGAAAAACCGTGGGCGTATCCACCTGGATCGGCTACAGCTCGAACGAAGGCAGAATGCTGACCCTGGCGATGGTGGATCCGGAGTACAGCAAACCGGGAACGGAAGTCGCACTGCTCTGGGGCGAACCCAACGGCGGATCGACAAAGCCGACCGTGGAACCTCACATACAAGTGGAGATTCCCGCGATCGTCTCTCCCGTTCCTTATGCCGAAGTGGCTCGTGAGTTGTATGCGCCGGCCGGCTGGCGCGCGCATCA
>PSRJ01000335.1 GCA_003175985.1 Terriglobia bacterium | reverse complement strand
TCCCCCGTTGACGCATCAGCTACTTTCCGAGTATGTGGGAACGTCCCGGGAGATCGTTACTTTCCAGATGAATTATCTGCGGCAGAAGGGTTTGTTGCGATATTCCCGAAAGGGCATCCAGGTGTATGTGGAAGCGCTGCGGGAATATCTGGAGGCGCAGACGCGCGAGCACGCAGCGGAAAAACGGCTCACGGCGGGCGACCAGCCCTAACTTCCGGTAGGGTTTGGGCATAACTCTAAATGGACTAGCTGCTGCGCGGCCAAGTCAGGATAGAGTTGGGCAGGACGTGTACCGTATGCCCATACTCTACCGGTGTCTTTTTGCGGCCTCACTAATTGGGGTGCTGCTCCGGGCCGATTCCGTCTCGATTGTGGGCGCTTCGCGCGACGGAGGGCTGGACGCCAACCTGCCTCCGGCTGCCGCGGCGAACGATACGGTCGTAATCGCTTTGCCTGGTGTGCCCCGCAAGCCGGCCGTTGTCAAGCCTCCGGTTGTGGAGACCCCGAAACCTGCGTTGCCGCCGGAATTCCGCCAGGATGGCGCCGGCTATCTGCAACGGCTGATTGGCAAGTGGGCTCTCGGCGACGCCCGGGTTTTGTTGGGCGAACCGCTCCGTCACCGGCCGTCGTTCGACGATGACCCATCGCCCGTCGGCGAGATCTATTCGTTTGCCGATCCGAGCAACCAATACAAGGGAATCGAGTTGGATTTCGACCGCGCTTCCGGCCTGCTCCACGGGGTTTTCGTTTACCCCGCGGGGATGACGTGGCAGGAATGCCGCCAGCGCTGGGGTGCGGCTGTCGAGGTCACGAAAGCACCTCAGGGGCGCACGTTCTATTCGTATACCAACCGGCGCCTGGACATCCTGGTGGATGGTGACGGAAAAGTCATCAGCCTTGGAATGTACTAGAGGCCGTAAACTAAGCGCTTCCCGCGAAACCTTCGCCCCACGGCTTACGTTTAATAATGTGCAGCGTCAGCTTTGTCGATAGGCTATAGTGTAGCTAACAGGAGTTTCCGATGAACCGGCGGTCCCAAGTCCTTGTGTCCATTGCAGCATCCCTCACCCTCGTGGCGGGAGGCGCTGTCGCTAAAGACAAAAAGAGCGATCCCGAGGAGATCGGTAATCGGGACGTTGGCAAGGGCGTGAACTTCTATTCTCTCGAAAAGGAGATCGCGCTCGGCAAGCAGTTGGCACAGGAAGTGGAGCGCCAGGCCAAGATCATTGACGATCCGATTATTGCCGAATATGTAAACCGGGTCGGACAGAATCTTGTTCGGAACTCCGATGCGAAGGTGCCATTCACGATCAAGGTTCTGGATTCGGAAGAAGTGAACGCCTTTGCGCTGCCGGGCGGGTTCTTCTTCGTGAACTCCGGGCTCATCCTGAAAGCTGAGAGCGAGTCCGAGTTGGCCGGTGTGATGGCCCATGAGATTGCGCATGTCGCGGCGCGGCATGGCACCAAGCAAGCCACCCGGGGTGAGATTATCAACCTCGCATCAATTCCGCTGATTTTCATGGGCGGCTGGACCGGGTATGCCATTCGCCAGGGCGCTGGATTGGCGATTCCGCTCGGCTTCTTGAATTTCTCCCGCGCTTTCGAGCGCGAGGCCGACTTCCTGGGCCTCCAATACTTATATAAGACCGGCTACGATCCGACATCGTTCGTGGATTTCTTCGAGAAGATCCAATCGATGGAAAAAAAGAAACCCGGAACCGTTTCCAAGGTCTTCTCCACGCATCCGATGACCGACGACCGCATCAAATCGGCGCAGGAAGAGATTCAAAAAATCCTGGTCTCGAAACCCGAATACGTCGTGAACACCTCGGAATTCAACGACGTGAAAGGCCGCCTGGCGATGTTGCACAATCACCGGAAGGTGGAATCGGAAGATCCGAACCGGCCGCGTCTGCGCCGCGCTCCTGGCACCGGCACGGGTCCGGTGGATGAGAATGGCGACGACAAGCAGAAGCCGGATCAGGACGAGCGTCCCACACTGAAGCGGCGCGCGGACCAGTAAGAGAAGCTACTCCACAAATCCCAGTTGCTTTAGCGTCGCTCCCGGTTCTTCGCCTTCGAATTTGGTGAGCGGCGCTTTCTCGCGCCCGTTCACCAGCGCCACACCCGCGGGAGTGCTGACAAACGGAAAAATCGAACGCAGTTCCTTGAGGTCATTCGAGATCACCGCATTCAACTTGGTGTCCTGCAGAAAACCGGCTGCGAATTGCGGCTGCTGAATCGGAATTGCCACAACGTGCGTGTCGCCCCAGTTGTAATGCGACATGCGCTTGGCGGCGTCCAGGCAGTGCAGGCATTCCGGATCGAAAAAGAAGAGGAAGATTTTTCCGTGCTGCAGCGAGTAAGGCTGGCCGGCGACCGTAATATTGTCGGGAGCCTTAGCGCCGGTCTGACGCGCCTCATTCACGCCGTAGGAAAGCCCGGCAAAGACCGCGACGGCGCCCAGGATGATGAGAGCTCCGCGCAGCCCGCTGGCAGGTTTGGCCCACACGGCAGCCAGCGGAGCCAGCAGCAGAAGCGCGGCATCGCCAACGAAGAACATGGGACCGACGGCGCGCTTCACGATGGGGAAGCAACTGCAATCGGCGCCCTTGAGCGCGGTGTAATTCACCGCCATGTAGATCATGAAAGCCACCAGCAGCAAACCCGTAATTATCGCGCCCCAGCGGCGGAAGCGCGGCACCAGAATGAGCACGCCGCCCATGGTTTCAGCGATGCCGACGGCCAGCGCGGCCGCCAGGCTGAGCGACTCCGGAAATCTGAGTTGTGTAAGCCGAATGGCCCACCCTTGCGCATCCGTGACCTTCCACAAACCCGAAGCCAAGAAGGCGGCTGCCAGAACCACCGCAGACACCCAACTTACCGCCGTCTTCCAGCCAGGCAACGCCATGGGAGCGAACGATGGGCGAGCCTGTGCCATACTGTCGTTCATGGAGCCCATTTTAGCCCGTTGTGTGGCTGTGTAGGGCTAGGGCCGGCTCTCGCCCTGTTGCGTTCATGATCTGCCTGGCATTGATTCTGCTCGCCGCCTCCACGCGCGTGGACCTGGTGAATGAGCTGCTCCAGATTCCCGCGGACGACTGGCGGTACGTGGAACTCGGCCTCAAACAACAACCAGCGCTGGTGTTGGCCGATTTTCAAGAGGAAAGCGGCCCGCCGCACGTGAAGATGATGCTCGTGCGGCACGAGGATATGAGCCGCCTGCAATCCGGGCGAGCTCCGGCGCCACTGGTGGCGACCTCGCCGGCCAAAGCCGGGCGGCTTCTATACCGCGTGCCGGCGCCCGGAGACTACGTCCTCGTTATTGACAATCGCAATGGGGACCGGCAGGCCGCCATGGTGCGCCTTCGGGTAACGCTCGATTTCAGCCTGGGCCGGCAGCCGCAGGTGACGCAGCTATCTCCGCGGAGGCAGCTCACTGTAATCCTGGTCAGCTTCGCGGTCTTCTTCGGAATCGTTACCTATTCGGCGCGGCGTCTGCTGCGCGGCATCAGGCACTGAAGGCTTCGCGCGCAGCCTCCACAGTGCGGCGCAGGTCCTCTTCCGTATGCGCGGCCGAGAGGAAAGCCGCCTCGAACTGCGATGGCGCCAAATAAATGCCCCGCTCCAGCATGGCCTGGAAGAACCGGCCGAATCGCGCGGTATCCGATCTTTTGGCGGATTCGTAATCCGTGACCGGCCCGCCGGTAAAGAAGAATGTGAACATCGAGCCCACCCGGTTGAGCGTAATCCCCTCCGGGACGGCTGCGCAAAGCACGGTGGCCCGCGCCTCCAGTTGCGTATATATCTCGGGATGCGCCTTGAGGTATCGCAACATGGCCAATCCTGCGGCTACGGCCAGCGGATTCCCGGAAAGCGTACCGGCCTGGTAAATGGGCCCCGCGGGTGCGACCTTGCTCATGATGTCTCTGCGGCCGCCGTAAGCGCCAACCGGCAGGCCCCCGCCGATCACCTTGCCGAGAGTGGTCAGATCGGGCCGGATGCCGTAGCGCTGCTGCGCACCGCCGAACGCCACGCGGAAACCGGTCATCACTTCATCGAAAATCAGGAGCGCCCCGTGGCGCGCCGTGATTTCACGCAAGGCCTCCAGGTATCCGGGCAGGGGCTGTACGCAGCCCATATTACCGACTACCGGCTCCACGATGACAGCCGCGATCCGGCCACTGTGCTGCCGAAACGCCGTTTCCACAGCTTCGGCATCGTTGTAGGGCAGGGCGACCGTCGTATCGCAAAACGCTTGGGGCACCCCCTGCGTATCGGCAATGCCGAGCGTCGCCAGGCCGGAGCCCGCCTTCACCAGCAAGGAATCGACATGGCCGTGATAGCACCCTTCGAACTTGATAATGAGATCGCGTCCCGTGAATCCGCGGGCCACGCGGATCGCCGCCATGGTGGCTTCCGTGCCCGAGTTGACCAGGCGCACCATTTCGATGGAGGGCACCGCTTCGCAGATCGCCGCCGCCATTTCGACTTCCTGCTCCGTGGGGGCCCCGAAACTCGTTCCCACGGTAAGCGCCTGCTCCAGGGCGGCGAGTATCGCAGGATGACGGTGCCCCAAGAGCAGCGGACCCCAGGAGCCTACGTAGTCGATGTATTCGTTGCCATCGGCATCAAAGATATGCGATCCTTCGCCTCGAGCAATGAACGGAGGATTGCCGCCAACGCTGCGAAACGCCCGCACGGGAGAATTGACGCCCCCCGGAATCAATTCCTGCGCCCGGCGGAACAGTTGTTCGGACTTCGAGCGGTTCATTGCTATCCCGTCTTCCCCGGCACCAGGCGGCTGAACCCGAAGCTCATTCCGATCTCATAGAGACTGCCGTTAAGGTTCTTGAGCAGCCGCCGTTTCAATTCGGCGTACTGCTGGCGTCCCGCGAACAGGTCCTGGATGATGACTGAAAACCGCGGACTCCGCCGCGTGAACTGCACCATGCGCGAAGGGACGGAGCCGAACAGAAACCGGCCGTGGAAGATACGCCTGGCGAGGCGCGAACCGAACTCCAGGTCGGAAGCAAAATCGCGTTGGAGCGAACGCCGGTACTGGCCAATCTTTTCGGTAAGGCCGCTGACCTCGGAGAGCAGTGCGCGCGCCGCCAGATCGGCCGAGCGTATGGCATAGTAAAGGCCCTCTCCCGTGATGGGATCGACCAGGCCTGCGGCATCTCCCACCGCCATCCAGCCTTCGCCCGCTACGCGGTTTTCGCGCCACGATGTCGAAGCGAGCGACGGCAGCAGATGACTGTAGAAACGCGCGCCCTGCAAGGAGAGTCCGCGCTCGCTGATAAAGCGCTCGAGGCGCTTCCGCAACGAACTGGCCGGTTCCCCTTTACCGCAGATCCCGACGGAGAGATGGCCGCAGCGGGGGAAGATCCAGATGTAGCCTTCCAGGTGCGGCAGGAATTGGATATCGATTCGGGACTGCTCTCCCGGCACATAATAGCCCAGCGCCGCCATCAGATCGTTGTTAGTGAGCTGCGTCCCCACGTTGCGCAGCGGATTGCGGGCGCCTGTGGCGGCGATGCAGAAGTCGGCTTCCGCGACTCCGGCGTTTGTTCGCACCTGCCAGCGGGAGCCGGTCCAGTTAGCGGCAACAACGTGTGCCTTTTCGAGCTGAGCGCCGGCGCGCTCGGCGCGCTCGAGCAGCATGCGATTGAGATCCAGCCGGGAGTAAATCACCAGCGGATCGTCGAGCTTCAGGTTCACTTCCCCGGCCTTGGGAGCAGCCAGAACAGTCTCGGTGACGAAGCGTTTGGGAGTGGCGTTATCGATCAGAAAAGGATATTGATGGTAGGCCTTGAAAGTGAGGCCGCCTCCGCACGGTTTTTCCCAAGCCAGCTTTTCATCGAAGACCCGCACACGCAAACCGGCCGCTGCCAGTTTCTCCGCGGCGAAGGCTCCCGCCGGACCTCCACCGAGGATGGCGACTTGCTTCATTTCTTGGCGGGCGGAAGATCCTCGGGCGAAGGCATGGCGCCATGCGGCGCGCCGGCGTCAGGTGCGCCTTCGTGCGGGTTCGCAGAACCGGGATTGACATTGCCGGCGTGCCCGGCATCCTGGACACCCACTACCTCCCACCGTCCCGATTTCTGCTGCATCTGGTAATGCAGAGTCATACCCTGGGAAGGATTCCCTCCCTTCGGGACAAACAGGACCGTAGCGTCGGCTTTATCGCCGCTGAACTGGACGGAACTGACATCGACATCCATGGAGGCCAGATTGAGACTACGGCCGGAAAGGTGATCCAGCACGCCCTGCCGGATCGCGTCCTTGCTCTGATTCCCGCGATTGCAGGCCGCCAGAGCGGCTAATGCCAGCAGGATGCAACCAATTCGCACAATTCGATTATAACTGTGACACAGAGGACGGCGGTGCCAGCGTAGTGCGTCGTAATTCTCAGGCATTATCCTGCGCCCGTAAACCGCTTGCTTACGCGCGCGGCTCAGTAGCGATTCTGAGCCGCGACCGTCAGGGAGCGGTTCCGGCGATCTCGGGCGGTAATGCGATTTGGCCTCCTGGCATGATCGTGCTCTCGAACTCCAAAGCTCATGGTTCTCGGCCGGTTGAACACCGCCGACGGCAGGCGGCTACGCAGCTTCCTGCTCACTCACGGCGCTGGTGATCCTCGCAACTTTCACGGCTTTGGCAATGCCCAGCCACTTGAGGCATTTGATCAGAATCCACGAGTGGTCGATCTCGTACCAGGTGAGGCCGTGACGCGCCGATGTCGGGTGGGCATGATGATTGTTATGCCAGCCTTCGCCGAATGTGAGTAGCGCGATCCACCACGAATTCCGCGAGTCATCGCGCGTCTCGAAGCGGCGCGAGCCCCACATATGCGTGGCCGAGTTAATGAGCCAGGTGCCGTGCAGACCGACGACGATGCGCAGGCATCCGGCCCACAGCAGCATCGGGAGTCCGCCAGCCCAGAGCAACAGAATTCCAAGTACCACCGAAAGCGTCCAATGATAATCGTTAAGCCAGACGTAGAACCGATGTTTCGCCAGGTCGGGCGCGTACTTGGCCAGCACCCGGGTGTTGTTGTGCTTGGATTCTCCCATCAGGATCCAGCCCATGTGCGCCCACCACGCTCCATCCCGCGGGGAGTGCGGATCGCCGGGCTGGTCCGATTTCTGGTGGTGGATACGATGTGTCGCCACCCAGAAAATCGGCCCGCCCTCGAGAGTCAATGCGCCGCAGATCGCGAAGAAGTATTCCAGAGCCAGCGGCACTTTGTAGGAGCGGTGCGTATGCAGCCGGTGGTATCCCATGCTGATGCCCAGGCCCGTAGCCATCCACAACAAAAATGCGGAGACAGCAAGCGCGCGCCAACTAAAGAAGAACAGGGCAGCAACGGCCCCGATGTGGAGAAGCGCCAGGATGGAGGTAACAGTCCAGTTCAGTTTCTGCCGGTCGTGTATGTTGACAATTTCAGTGGTCAAGGTGGCTCCGGAAAGTGGCGGGTCATTCCCAACCTAGCAGGGATTGCACCAGCGTTTTGTAAGAGTTATGTAATCTCAGCAGGAGTTTACTTTCGATAGCGAGCATTGGCCGCGCGGCCGTGGCGGTTCGCAGGCAAAATGGCCCGAAATTGGTGTATACTTGGGCGCAATGACGCCGCAGAATGTGGTGCAGCTCGTCGCGGGCATCCTCTGTCTTGCCCTGATCGGAATTATTCTCATGCGCCGTAAGGGCAAGAAGAAACAGCAGGAAGACGAATTCTAGCCCGCTCTACTGCCGCCCGTGCTATCGTGGCGGACCCAGACCCTGACTCAAGTCGCGGAGTACGGTGATCACGCCCGGGACCAGCGTAATCACAAACAGCGCCGGCAGGATGAACAGCACGATCGGGAACAGCATTTTCACTCCCGCCTTGGCAACGGCCGCTTCCGCGCGCAGCCGGCGGCGCGTGCGCAGCGAGTCGGCATAAACCTTCAAAGCCTGCGAAAGACTGGTGCCGAAGCGCTCGCTCTGGACAATCATGGCCGAGAGCGACTTGATGTCCTCGATTCCCGTGCGTCGCACCAGTTGCTGAAACGACTTGGAGCGTTCCTGGCCCGCTTTCACCTGCATCACGACCGTCGCAAATTCGCCGGCCAGCTCGGGGTAAATGTATTCCATCTCCTCGCTCACGCGCAGCATAGCCTGGTCGAGCGCCAGCCCGGTGCCGAGGACAATGCCCAGCAAATCCACCGTATCGGGCAGCGCATCCTGGAGTTTCCGCCGGTAGCGCCGCACCAGCCGGTGCAATACCTGTTGTGGCAGCAGCCACCCCAGCAGGAGCGCCGAGACCATGCCGCCGAATTTCGCGGTCAGCTCGTTGTTGCGCTGCAAGTAAGCCATCGTGCCCACCAGGATCGCGAAAAACGCTATCTGGAAGATCGCATAATAGGCCAACGCCTGCCTGCGCCGCACGCCCGCCTGGGCGAGTTCGCGTTCCGTATCGTGCAGCCAGCCGTCCCCACCGGGGACCAGGCTGATGATATAGAGGACATTGTTGAGAATGCCTCCGCCGCGCCGGCGCTGCGTGCGCACGGCCGTCGCCATGGCGTGGGCGTGCAGTTCCTCGAGCCGATCGCCCAGTGGGTCTTCCTGCTCGCGAAACAGCTCGAAGCCCGACCACAGCAGCGCCGCCACAGTCGCGAACATCAGCACGAAGTAGATGACGGCGATGAGCATCAGAACCTCGGATTGGCAATCTTGCGAATCACCAGAATCCCGACGAACTCAGAAATGATCGCGTACGTAAGAAACTTCTGCCCGGTGGGGTCGGTATACAGCAGCCGGATGTACTCCGGCTTGAGAATCCAGAAGCCGAATCCCACGACCACGGGCAGGGAACACAGCAATCCCGCGGAGAAGCGCTGCTGCGCGGTAGAAGCCTTGATCTTGGCGTTGAGATTGAGCCGTTCGCGCACCAGCAGCACCAGGTTCTCGAGCACCTGCACCATGTTGGCGCCCGTCTGCCGCTGCAGAATGAGACCCGTGATGAAAAACTTCAGGTCCACCAGCGGAACACGCCGGCCCAGGCCGTGCAGCGCCTGTTCAATGGGCGAGCCCAGGGCCAGTTCCTCCACTACCTTGCGGAATTCCATGCGCACCGGGTCGAAGGTCTCTTGCGCGATCGTCTCGAGCCCGGCGTGGATGTTGTGTCCGGCCTTCATCGAGCGGTTGAACAGGTCGATGGCATCCGGCAGGTTTTCTTCGAATTTGCGCAGCCGCTGCCGGCGCACGCGCATGATGTAAACCACCGGAAGCGCTCCTACGGCAAGAGCCACACCCGCCCGCAGGATGATCAGCGCCAGACCGATGAGGCCGAACGTGATGTACACCAGCACCGTGATAATGACGCAGAGTGCGAAGACCTCTGTGGCGCGGTACTTCAGGTCGGCCTGATCGATGAACTCCTGCAGCCTTCGTAAGACGCCGATCCACGCCACGAAGTCGCCGAAAAACGCCAGACGTCCCCGCTGCTCATGGCGTACAAGATCGGTCGCTCCGCGGCTGCGCACGCCTCCAGCCAGGCGCAGATCGCGCAGGCGGCCGGCCAAAACATCGTGCGCGTGCTGCTGGGGCACGCTCCACACGTAGTATGCCGCCCCTCCCAGGGCGCCCGTAAAGATCAGGAAGGTCAGCAGGAGGAACACAGGTTATCCTTTTAACACCTGCTCGCCGGCGAACACCGACGCGGGAAGATGGATTCCGTAGGCCTTCAACCGGTCCAGGCAATGCGGCCGGACGCCTGTCGCCGCGAACTTGCCCATCACCTGGCCGCGCGGCCCCACGCCGGTGCGCTCGAGGACGAAAATATCCTGCATGTCCAGGTGCCCGCCTTCGGCGCTGAGAATTTCCGAAATCGCGGAGATCTTGCGCGTGCCGTCACCCAGCCGCGCGCAATGGACCACGACCTGGATGGCCGATGCGAGCATCTGCCGGATCACGTGATCGGGCACATTCTGGCTGGCCATCATCACCATCGTCTCCAGGCGCGTGAAGGCATCCCGCGGGGAGCTGGCATGCGTCGTCGTCATGGAGCCATCGTGTCCCGTGTTCATGGCCTGCATCATGTCGAACGCCTCGGGCCCGCGGCACTCCCCGACTATGATGCGGTCGGGCCGCATACGTAGGGCATTGATCACCAGATCGCGCTGGCCGATGGCGCCGGCGCCTTCAATATTCACCGGCCGTGTTTCGAGCCGGACCACGTGCGGCTGCTGCAATTGCAGCTCGGCTGCGTCTTCTATGGTGACCACGCGCTCGTCTTCCGGAATGAAGCGGGAGAGGGTATTGAGCAGAGTGGTTTTACCCGAACCGGAGCCGCCGGCAATGACGATATTGAGCCGCGCCTCGACGCATCCGGAAAGAAAATCGAGCATGCCCGCGGTGAGCGTCTCGTTCTTCAGCAGGTCGGCAGTGGTGAGCAGCCGTTTGCCAAAGCGCCGGATCGAGACCACGGGACCGATAAGCGACAGCGGCGGAATGACCGCGCAGACGCGGGAACCGTCCGACAGGCGCGCATCCACGATGGGGGACGAATCGTCAATGCGGCGTCCGATGTTGGATACGATCCGGTCGATGATCATCCGCAAATGCGCCTGGTCCTTGAAGCGGACATTGGTCTCCACCAGTCTTCCAGCGCGCTCCACGTAGACGTTATCGAACCCGTTGACCAGGATGTCGGCGACCGTAGGGTCTTTCAGCAGCGGCTCCAGCGGTCCGAGGCCGAAGACTTCGTCCAACACCTCTTCGATCAGCCGTTCGCGTTCGGCCACGGTCATGGGGATCTGGTCGTCGGCAATCAACCGTTCCACCACCCCGCCAATCTGCTCGCGGACGCCCTCCTTGCTCAGCGATTTGAGCTGATCGGGGGATAACGAGTTGAGCAGTTTCGAGTGGATCTGGGATTTGATGCCGAACCATCGTTCGCTGCCGCTGGCCGGTCTTGGAATAGTGCGCGACGACATGAGGATTTCAACGGTCCTTACTTGGCGGTGACGCTCGCTTTCGCTCCCGTGGCCTTATTCACGAATCCGCGCAGCGCCCGTTCCAGGTCGCCCGCACCGTTGCGCGCCGCCGCGGCCACCGGGCGGCCTCGATTCACGGCAGCCAGTGCCGCCGGCGACCCGGGGATTCCGTAAAACACCGGCTGGTTGAGCGTCTGCTGGATTTGTTCGAGCGTGGCCAGGCTTGCGTCGGGTTTCTTCTGATATTCGTTCACCACCAGCTTGAGCTGATCCTGATTGAAGCCCAGCCGCATGAGCGCGGCGATATAGCGCTGCGCGTTGCGTATGGAGGGGAATTGCTGCGTGATTACCAGAAAAATGGTGCTGGAACTCTGCAGTGCCGCAAGGACCACCTCGTCCACCACCCAACGGCCGGCATCGATCACGACGGAATCGTATTTCTCCACCAGGAAACTAGCGAACTCGCGGAACATGGATTCCGTGAACGGGATCCGGTGCTCCACCTGGTCGGGCGGGCCTACCAGAAAGAACCCAAGCGGATCACGCACCACCAGGCCTTCGAACAGCGCCTGATCCATGCGGCCCAGATTCTCACCCACTTCCTGAAGAGTGTGTTGAGGGGAACTTCCGGTCTGCATGGCGCAATCGTTGGCCGTGAAATCCAGGTCCACCAGGACGGTCTGCTGCTTGTTTTGCGCCATGATGGCGGCGAAGTTCACAGCCAGCGTGGTGACACCCACGCCTCCTTTCGCGCCGAGAAAGCTATAGATCTTGCCGAGCCTGCTGGCTCCCGAGACCGCCCGCCGCGGCGTTCGTTCCAGGCGCGCCATGGCATCGCGGAACTCCACGCGCTTGAGCGGCTGTATCAGAAAATCGCTGGCGCCCGCGCGCAGGCTGGCGATTACAGTTTCGCCGTCGGCATGGTAGTTGGAGGCGATCACATAAATCTCGGGCGCCGCCTGCTTCACTTTTTCCAGGGCTTTCAACGAAGCGTCCGGATCGCTTGCCAGGTCCACGATCAAACCGGCTTCGGGATTCCGTTCCAGGTCCTGCAAGACGCGGATATAGAGATTGGAAGATACTTCGGGGTACTCGGAGACAATCCTCGCATTGCCGATGTTGACCAGGCTCTCGCGGACCGTTTCCCGAAAATGCTCATCGGACGAGGCAATCAATAACGAGATGGGCATGAGTGAACCTTCATTCTAAGGCAGGCAGCTCCCTTGCTCCGGATCGCAGCCAGCGCTTTCCATGGGCAGCGATGTTTGAAAATCGGGGATCGGGACCGCCGGCAAACCGAGCGAGCTGACGAATGTGCCGTACTCAAATCCGGTGACGCTGACTCGCACGGCGTCGGGAATGCAATCGGGGCTGCACTCGCCATCGCACGTGAACGGAGTGAGCTGGCCGCTGTCGGGATCCTTCGCAAAATAGCTGACGGTGATCTGCGCAGGGCCGCTCACGAATTGGTTGCGGTCAACCATGGGCGGCACATTCGAGCGCATGAATTCGGTGACATTGGCAGCGGAACTTTGCCAACAGTGCGTAGCCGCGTAAGCTGCGCCCTGGCGCGTGAAGTCGTTGACGCTGTGCCACACCCACAGGAGCTGCGAAACGAAGATGAGCCCGAAAGTGGCCGGCAGCAGTACACCGGCAAATGCCAGGACAAATTCGACGCTGGCCTGGCCGGAAGCAACCGCTTGCTGACGCGCGCGGCTCAGTAACATCACCTTGTTACGTGCCCCCATAAGGTACCCTCACCGTCGGCCGCAGCGCGAACGAACTGATGCTGAACCCCCAAAAAAGCGGCCGCACCGGATAACCATCGGTCAGCGAAACCACAATGAATCCCGGAGGCAGTCCGCCTTCCGCCGCGTCGCAGCCGGTTGCCGAGCAGTCGCAGGCCACCAGTTGCTGGGCGTTCGCGTCGAAGCGTTCCTGGTTCACCTGGAACATGCCCGGTGTCAACCCGGGAACGATCGGGTTGTCGGAAGAATCGGTCGTACCGGTCAGCGCGTAATTGATGGCGGCCTGCACGCTGGCATCCTGGTTATCGCAAAAATTGACTCCCTGCTGCGTTCCCAGATACCGCGCCAGGTTGTACATCATCTTTTGCAGCATGTAGTAGGTATAAGTGACCCGCGCCAGTTCGACTGTGCCGAGCAACAAAGCAAGCACGATCGGCAAAAACATGGCCGCTTCCACCAGCGCTCCTCCGCGCCTTCTCTTCATTGGTGGAGCACCACCTTGCCCGGCCCTGACGTCTGCTGGCATCCATCGAATCGCCCCTGCTTCAGCGGCGCGACACTGCCGAGATATAACCCGACAAACCGGCCATATGGGTCGCCGGGGTTAAGGTTGGTTGCCCCCTGGGTGGGAATGACTAGGAACTGGCGGAACGCGAGCACCGTCATGCTGCCGGTATTGCTCAGAGTGTCCACGATGGGAACCGTGATGATACGGCGTCCCGTACCCGCGTAGTTTGCGTACGTGTCGTAATCGTTGGGGTCGGTGTCGGGCTGGTAAATCGTCGATAGCACATCGACCTGCGGAATGTTGCTGCATGCCGAGGGCGTGGCCGTTTCGAAGCGTGTATCCAGCCCGCACAGAACATCTGTGACCACCGGGGCCACTTGCATCGCGCTGCACTGGTTCACCACGGCGCTTGCCCAGATCACTTCGGAATTATTGATGCGGAGACAGGCCTGCGCGCTGCTGGTATTGCCCGGCAGCCCTCCCGCGCCATCCTGGAAAGCCTGTGAGCCTTCGTCCGGAAAAGTCACGGCGTTCGCATCGAGCCGGTTGAGCAGCAGATAACTCAACTCTACCGACGCTCCCGGCAGCGGCGGCGGCAGCGTCACACCCTGTGTCACGGTGCACAGGTACGTGAAGGAATACTTCGTGCCGGTGACGAATCCGAAGTCGGCCTGATCGCCCTGATTGATCGCGGCTACCGCCAACGGCTCAATTCCGCAGGCCTGGCAAAGCGGCGCGCTGATCCCGGCGACCGCCGTTGCCAGCACAGTCACATCCCGCCCCCCGTTCACCAGCGGCAGAAAACTCCAAAACAACAATTGCGTTTGCCCGGTGACGGTCACGCGTGCATACTTCGCCAGCGAGCTGCCGGCATCGCCGCCGCCCGATGTGGCAAGCGCATCGGCTGCGGTTCCGTAATAATACGGCCCCTGGATCGTGCTGTTGGCGGTGCCGGTCGTCTGCCCGATCGGAAAGCCCCGGAAATAGTAACGGTTTCCGGTCACCTGCACGGAGGCATCTGCCGCGCTCGTCGCCGTATCTGTGCCGATCAGTTGTTGCGCCGCCGCGAGCGCCATCGCGCTGGCCCCGGCCTTCAGTTCGCCTTTAATGGAATAGAGAATGCCGAGGTCGACTGCGAAACCGATCAGGCCGAACAGTACAGGCACAAGGATCACCAGAAGCTGAATCGCCGCGGCCCCGTGCTGATTGTGGGACAGCCTTTTCCAGCGGGTCCAGCCGGCCGGAAGGCCGGCTGCGGGCAGGATTGCCCGCCCCACGGTGGAAATGTTACTTCGGAACCTCATGCCCCCTCGGTCCGACAAACTCCGGCTTTCCGGAGGAATTCTTCTTGGCGCCTTTTTCTTTTTTCTTACTCTCCTTCGCTGCTTTCTCTTCGGCCACCGTCGGCAGGAAGGGCTGCACCGGTTCCGGCAGCGCCGCATTCTCGCCGGGCGCCAACGGCTTGACAAAGCGCGGCGTCACCACCACCAGCAGCTCGTCCGACGTCTTTTGCGTCGTGTGGCTGCGGAAGAGGTTCCCCAGGACCGGTATATCTCCCAGCCCTTTCACCTTGTTCAAAATCTGCGTGACGCGGTTGTCAATGAGTCCCGCGATCGCGAAGCTCTCGCCATCCTTCAGCACCACTTCGGTCTCCGCCGAGCGCGCCGAAATCGCGGGAATCAGGAAACCCTCCAGAGTTACGGCGTTGTTGTAGTCGAGGGCCGTGACCTCCGGCTTCACCTTCAAGTTGATCGCACCCGATGCCGTTTGCGTCGGAGTGAAATCGAGCTGCACCCCGAATTTCTTGAACTGTACGCTGACCACCGGCGCGACGCCGGCCCCGGTCGGGGTCGTAGTGATCGTGGGATACGGAAACTCCCCACCCGCCAGAAAACTCGCTTCCGAACCTTCAGCGACAATCATGTTGGGCTCCGCCAGAATTTGCAGCAGGTTTTGTTGTTCCAGCGCCTGAATGGTGGCGCCCAAATCCAAATCGGGCCGGAAAATAAACAGGTTCAGGAGGTTCGATATATTGAGGTTGGTGTTCTGAAGGTTCTGGTTTTCAAACTGCAACTGCGAGAAGAGCGGGGGCTGGAACTGCTGCGTGGACGTGAGCCCCAGCGTAGTCGGATTGCGGCTGAACAGATTGAAGCCGAACTGCGAAAGCGCGGTCCGGTCCACACTGGCGAACTTGACCTGTAAAAGAATTTGCCGGCGCTCGCCCACTTGAAGCAGGTCGACGACTTTTTTCGTGTGGGTGGAGGCAATGGCCTCTGCCTGCCTGGCCTGATCGGCAGTGCCCGCTTTTCCGGTGAGCACAATCGTTTCGGCATTCCCGCTGAAAGCGATCTCCGCGCCCGGCAGCGCGGAGCGAAGCTCCGCGGCGAGCGTGCTTTGCAAGCGCTCGAGTTCGGTGATGTCGCTCAACACGGTGACGTCGTAGCGCACCGGCGCTTCGTCCATTTCCCAGATCACCAGCGTGGTCTGGCCCGCGCCTTTGGCGTTTACCATCACGTCGCGTGGGGAAACGATCACGGCGTCGGCGATCTTAGGCTCCGCGATCACTACGCGGTTGACATCGCGGTCGAACTGTAACAATTCCCCTTTGCCGACCACCAGCGAAAGATTGCGTACGGCCGGCGTATCCGCGGCCACAGCGCCGAACACGAACAGTAGAGAGAAGAACAGGGCGCGAATTGTCATCAGAAACTTTCCTGAATGTGTTTGTCACCGCGGAAAACATCGACTACTCTCTTGGGCTTTGGGGGTTCTTTCGGCTCGGGCGCCTTTTGCACGATGATCTGAGGAGGCTTCGGGCGCTCATCGCCCGCCTTCTTTGGCAAGGGCAGTCCCGCGTAGAGAGATTGCGAGGTCGTCGCGCTCGAGTCGGACGCCACTGTATGGTCGAGCGGGTTCCGCAAGGCCAGGCTGATCTTGCCTTCGTTCTTGGCCAGTTCGAGCTTGCGGCTCTGCTCCGGTGTCACTAATAAGGTGGCGGATTGCGCGGGAGGCCGGGGCTGGGCATTAGCCGCCGGTGTGGTCGTCGAGTTTGTCCCTTCGGTCGTGCGGCCGATGGCCAACACGATCACGTCTTCGAGGATTGTCGTGGTGACAGCTTCCGCAAGCGATCCGGGCCGCGTAAACAGCACGTCGACGTGCGCGCGCGGCTGGATCAATCCGGAAACGCCGCTGCTATCGGTGATCGGCACGGAAATCGCGCGCTTACCGATGTCGATGGCGGCCGGCAGTCCCTCCACGCCGGTGGCGCTGCCGATCTTAGTTCCGGTGACTGGTTCATTGGCGTTCACCGGGAACAGCAGCGGGCGGTCCAGTGCCTGCTTGGGATCCAGCAGCGCGGTCTTGGGGAGATCTCTTTCCGGAACCTTGACCGTCTTGAGATCTTCCTTACGGAGCCTGGTGCCGGCGGGCAGGTCGCGCGCCGCAGCCACAATGGCGACCGTCTTCTCGACGCGCGGGGCCCTGGCGGAGGAATAGAGAAACCAGGTAAGCAGCGCGGCCGAAAGCCAGGCAGCGCCGAAGATCAGCAAAACCCTGCGACGGTCCATTTAACGGGCCTCCAACAGTATCGCTACGTCGTCCTGGTGAATTGCGACCCAGCCGGCCTGTTCCAGGACAGCCCGCAGGGCCGAGTCCTTGGGCAACAAAGCGTGGGTGAACCGGAAAGAACGGACGGTCTCCTGCCAGCCGGGCCGCGCTTCGATGAGCGTCAGGTATTGCTTCATGAACGCGGCGCCGTACAGATCGCTGCGGCCGTCGAAATAGACCTTGCGGGAGCCTTGAAAGCGATAAATCAGGTAGCCGCCATAACTATCCGGTGCAAGCAAGCGCGCATCGGGCGGGAGTTTCTCGACCGCATTCGCCGCGCGTACCGGGAAGCGGTCCTGAGGAAAGCCGATCTGCTTGGAAAGCGCCGGAAGGCGCATTACGGACAGGCAGAACAGTAGTGTAAGGCAGCAAAACGCAGCGCCGCCCAGGTCCCGGTCGATCCGGCGCAGACGCCAGGAATAGCGGAGGGCCGAATCGAGCAGGGCGCTCAAGCGCGGCCGCAGGCCCGATGTGTTGCGCAGCGCTTCGGTCAACGCCCCATTTGCAAGCGGCAGAACCAGCAAGGCCACCATGGGAATCACGCGCGCCGAGCGCAGCGCTGCCCAAACGAAAAGCATCGAGAGAGCGAAGTGCGCGAGTTTTTTCTGACTAAGCGCCAATACCCCGCCGGCCAAAGCCAGTATCATGACCAGCGCCACCTGCCGTGCATCGTTGGCATGGAAATTGAACGATTGAAATTCGGCGATGCGCGACGTTAGCTCGTCGTTGCCCAGGTACGCGAAGATATGCTGCCAAAGACGCCAGCCGTAGGGATTCAGGAGGCTGCCGCACGCCGCGGCCACGGCCGCCTTCAGGAACCAGCGTGCCCTGGCCATTTCTACTCCGCGATCGAGACGCCAGAGGAACGGGCGCAACAGGTGCGCTTTGGCGTAGATCAGCGCGATTGCAGGAGCCATCAGAAAGCTCGCGTGCATGTTGGCCCACACCGCAGTCCCCGCGGCGACGATCGCCAATTCCTTGACACCAAATCGTAAAGGAGCCCGTTCGGCATAGAGCAGCGCCGCCAGGAGGAAAAGCCAACTCAGCAGGTGTGGCCGCGCCAGCCAGTGCAAGCCAGCCGCCGTAACGGTCAACGGCATGAGGAGAGCGGTCAGAAAGAAATCGCCGCCCGCTGCGAAATGCAGGCGGCAGCACAACCAGGTGGAGGCGAAAACCACTATTGCGAACAGCGACGCCACACCGCGCAGTCCATCCACGCGGTGCGCCAGGCCCATGACCACGTCCGATCCCCATTCCCAGGCGTACCAGCGCTGGCCAGCCACGGAAAACGAATAGGGATCGCCCTGTGGCAAAGCGCCGTGCGCGGCGATCCATTCGCCGTTGCGAATGTGCCAGCCGGTGTCCGAGTCACGGAAGAACTGCGACCCGGCGCCATATAAAAAGAGACAGTACACGAGGGCCGCGGCCGCCAGCATTGCCGCCATGTTCGGCAGCAAGAACCGCGGCCAGGCTCCCGCCGCTTTTGGCGGGACAGCAATCAGGCCGGTCTTAAACCCCGCCGGCGCCAATGCTCGCCAAGCCTTGCGTGATGCTGGAATATAGGCTGACCACCGCTTGCGAAAGCGTGTTCACCGTGGTGATCAGAGCCAGGCCAACGGCCGCTACAATCAGCGCGTACTCTACCAGGTCCTGGCCTTGCTCATCCCGAATGAACCGAATCAAGAATTCCTTCATAATTGTTCCCTTACTTCCCTCCGGCCGCGGCGGTCACGCTGGCGGCCAGCCCCGCTCCCTTTCCCCGTTTTCGAGCGGTGCGCTTTTCAGAAGCTGTGCGCTTCACAGAAACCGTGGCGGGCTGGCCCTCCTTCTCGGCCACCAGCTTGAGGTTGGCCAGCGCTTCCGCGAAGTTGCGGCGCAATCCCAGCGCCGCTTCCAATTCGGCGCGCGCTTCGGCATAGCGGCTCTGTTCCATCAGGACCACGGCCAGATTATTGTGCGCTGCCGCCGCGTCACTGGAATGCTGCCATTCCGAGAGAGCCTCGCCGGAGTGCGATTGCGCCGCCAAAGCCGCGCCCAGATTGTTGCGGGCAATCTGCGCATGTGGATCGAGTTCCAGGGCCCGGTGGAACTCCGCCGCCGCTCCCTCAGTTTTGCCCTGCAACAGCAGGTTGTATCCCAGGTTGTTGTGCAGAGCGCTGCGCCCGGGATTCAGAGCCACGGCGGCCCGATGCGCCGCCTCGGCCTCGGCCAGGTGCCCCTGTTCGTCTTCCAGAATGCCTTCCAGCGATCGCAATTCCCAACTCCCGCCCGCGTGTTGTTCCAGGTTCTGTTGGACGACGCGGAGCGCCTGTTCGGTTTCGCCCATTTCCCGCAGCGCTTTCGCCAGGTTCTTGGCCGCTTCGATCGAATCGGGAAAGCGGGCGGAGGCGAAGCGGTAGTGCTCCAGTCCCAGGTCGGGCCATCCATGCTCCGTGTAGTACCGCGCGAGAGCGAGGCGCGCGTCTAAATCGTCGGCATGGGCGGCCAGCCGTTTCCGCAGGGCGCGCAATTCGAGGTTGCCCTCACCCCCATCCGCGGCGTTCTCGACGCGGCGCGTCTTCACGGCGCCAACGGTGGGCTGCGAGACCGCTCTCGATGCCGTCTGCAATTGATGCGTGCACGACGCGCACAGAAGCGCGCATGCGACCGCCGCCCAATTGTTGGTTCGTGCCACGCGACCGCTCATTAAGAGTATATTCACCCGGTTTGCCGCCAGGGTTCCACTATTTCAGAGGAAAAAGTACTATGGGCAGCTCGTGCCTCGCGCCGCAAAAAATCAGGTTGAAATAAAGAATGGTTTCCTTATATACCATAGAGAGAGGTCTGATTGCAATCCGTGCCTGGTCTGAGGCTTAGTACATTTCTCTGTGTCCTTATTGCGCGAACTCTGCTCGCGCAAACCAGCGCCACGTTTGGAACAGTGATTCCACTCGGTGGCACCCCCAGCGATATCGTGCTCGATGAGAGCCGCCAGCGGCTGTATCTGGTGAACTCGCCCGGCAATCGCGTAGACGTCTATGACTACGCGGCGCAGGCGGTCATCGGATCGATCGGCGTCGGACAGGCGCCCCTGGCTGCGGCCCTGTCGATCGACAACGCGTTCCTTTATGTGACCAATCACGATAGCTCCTCGTTGAGCGTGGTCAGCCTCACGGGGCCTACACTCGGCGACGTAATCAACACCGTCGCGTTACCCGCCAAGCCAGAAGGCGTGGAAGTCGGCGCTGACGGCCGGGTCCTCATTTGCACCGATGGATCGGGAACGAACAACGCGGCGAACACACTGGTGGTCTTCGATGGCAACCAGACCGCCGCAAACCAGGTGCTGCCGGTAGCCTTTCCGCCGCCTGCTCCGACGCCGGCCGCCCTGGCGCCAATCTCGGCGCGGGCTGTGACCCAGTTCAACGGGCGCTTGCAGCGCACCCCCAACGGCCGGTACATCATCGGAGTCAGCGCTACTGCCATCAACACGGCCGGCAACCAGGTCGTCGCGTATGTTTACGAGGCCGCTTCGGGAACCATGCTGCTGAGCCGCACGCTGGTCAGCCAGTCTTCGAGCACGCTTTCGATGGCGCCGGATGGCGCGAGCTTCATGGCCGGCGCAACGCTCTACGACTCCTCCACGCTCAACGTAATCGGGCAACAAAGTAACGCCAATGCGCCGTTCCCCATGTCCGGCATCAATACCGCCACCAACCAGGGCGGCAGCGTTTTCTCGCCCGACGGCAAGACGCTCTACAGCGTTTTCAATGTTGCGCCGAACACCAATCCGCCGGCGGCGCCGCAAGCCTCCACGCTGCTGATCTCCGACCAGCGCACTCTCACCATCCGGCTCGGAATCAATCTTCCCGAAAATGTGCTCGGCAGAATGGTGATCACTTCCGATGGCAACGATATCTGGGCGCTCTCCTCGTCCGGCATCGTCCACCTGCCGATCGGCAAGCTTTACGATTACCCGATCCTGATGCCCGACACGACCACCGTCTTCCTGGCGCAGGACGATTGCAATCTCGGCATAGCGCAGGCCGCGGTGCGCATCAACAATATCGGCGGCGGAACCCTCACCTTCGCGGTGCCCACTAACATCTCGGGCGGGTCCGCGGCGCTGGTAGTCACCGCGTCGAGCGGTCTAGCGCCTGCTAATGTGATGTTCACCATGGATCCGGGACGCTCGGCCGTGATCCGGACTCCCGGGACCAATCTTTATACCGGCGGCGGTTCCAACAACCAAGGCAACGCGGTCAACGTTTCGCTGGTCTCCTCGAACGCCATCAATATTCCGCCAAGCATTCGCGTCTTCATGAACTACCGCGATTCCACCATGCGCGGCATCGTCTACCCCATTCCGACGGCTCCCAATTCCACGGCCGCCGCTTTCGAAGGTTTGCAGGACATCGCTCTGGATGAAGCGCGCAACCGCGTGTACATCACTAACTCCGGCTACAACCGGATCGAGGTGTTCGATACGAAGAAGATGGCGTTTCAGGCGCCGATCGCCGTTGGCCAGCTCCCGCACCAGATGGCCATGGGCTTGGATGGCTCGACCCTGTATGTTGCCAATACCGGAAGCGAAACCGTTGCCACGGTGGACCTCGATCAGCAGCAAGTGACCGGTTACATCCAGTTCCCGCCCATTCCGCGGACGGCCACCAACGTGACCTCGGTGCAGGGATTATCGATCGGCCTCAGCGGTCTCCAGATGGTACGCAGCGACGGCAATTTGTGGAGGGTCGTGGGCAACCAGGCCGTGCCTCGGGTGGGAACTTCGGTTACGGGCGTGAACGCACAGGGGCAGCAAACGGCGATCGCGGGGCCCGCCCGCACCATGCTGACGTCCGATGACGGCAGCTATGGCGTGCTGCTGGGCAGCACCGGAATGGTGTACCTGTACGACGGTCTGCGCGATGCCTACACTCTTTCCAGCCGCCTCTTTGGAACCACGAACAACGTAGTCGGCCCCGGAATACCAGGCGGCAACGCCATCATAGGCTACTATGGGCCGCTGGGTGTGGCGCCCCGGGGAAACTTCCTGCTGGCGAACGGCCTGGTAACGAACCAGGGGCTCTCTGCGATTGGCGGCGCCGCCAGCCCCGGACAGGTGACTATAACGTTTCCGACACAGCCGGGCCAGTTCCCGACGGTCGGCGTCACCAGCACCGGATTGCGAAACGTAGCCGCGGTTTCAGCCGTCGATCAAAATCTATTTCTGCGCATGACCACGGCCGTCCGTAATAATCTCACCGCCGCGACCAGCGACGATATCCACACCACGCTGGAAGCCGTGGATACACGCACGGGCGCCACGGCCATGGCGGCCCGCATGCCGGAAAACCCGGTGTTCTCGGAGTTCGGCACGACCCGCGTTAACATTCCGTCCCGCCACATGGTGGTCGATTCCAAGGGTACGGTTTACGCGGTCACGGTTTCCGGTTTGAGCGTCGTACCCCTCACGCCCGCAAACACGTCCACGCAGCCAGCCATCGCCGCCACCAATAGCGTGGTGAATGCGAGCGATGGCAGCGCGAATTTTAAGCCCGGATCGTTTATCAACATCAACGGGACGAGTCTCGCTGCGACCGCAACCGCCGATACTCTTCCGCCGCCCACGGTTCTCGGCGGCTCCTGCGTGCTGGTGGATGGCGTCGCGCTGCCTTTGCTCTCGACGTCGGCCGGTCAAATCTCGGCGCAAATACCCGCCAGCATCCGGCCGGGGCTGAATGTAGTTCAGGTCCGTTCGCTCGCTACGGCGCAGCAGAGCAACCGAGTCGTCGTCACGATTCAGAAACCATGACCACGGGGACCCTCAGCGGGGCGTTCCGCCTGGCGCCGGCAATTCTGCTCGGTCTCTCCGCGCATGCCGCCACCTTTGGACGAACCGTTCCATTGATTGGCGGCTCCGCCGACATCGTCCTCGATGAGAGCCGCGGCCGGATCTATTTGACCTCGCCGTTGCAGAGTCTTGTCCAGATTTATTCCATCCAGCAGCAGCGGTTTCTCACGCCAATCCAGACTGATGCGACTCCTCTCGCCGCCGCTCTCTCGCGCGACCGCAAGTTCCTTTATGTAGCCTGCTACGACAGCTCCGCATTGGATGTGATCGACCTGGATGGACCGGGCGTCGTCGCGCGTGCGGGCTTGCCCTCCAGGCCGGAAGGGGTGGCCGTGGGCGGCGACGGGCGGGTTCTGATTTCCACCAGCGGCAACGGCACGAATGGAACCGCCAATGTCCTGCTGCTCTACGATCCTTCTCCGAATGCCAGCCAGGTGCTGGCCAGCATACCGGTGGCTCCCCCGGCGTCCACGCCGCCAACGCTGCCTCCGCCCTCCGGCCGCCCGTTTCTGGCAACGCACAGCCAATTGGTGGCGACACGTGACGGCGCTACGATCGTGGGGATCAACGCCATCTCGGCGGCCGCCGTGGCGGTTTTCGTTTACGAAACCAGCTCCAATACAGTGCTGCGTTCGCGCAGCGTTGCGGGTACTTCCGCCGCGCTTTCCGTCTCCGATGACGGCACGCGCTTTATGGCCGGCCCCAATCTTTTCGATGCGGTGACGCTGCAGGTGCTGGCGCAAGCCAACATGGCCAACGCACCGTACCCCATCACCACCGCAACCAATTTCAACCTGCAATCCAACCAGGGCGGCGGCGTTTTTTCTCCCGACGGGCAGGCCTTATACGCGGCCTTCGACATCTCTCCAATCCAGAATCCGCCTGCGCCGGCCAATGTCAGCCAGCTCATGCTCGCCGATCCCGACAATCTGCTGGTGCGGCTGGGAGTGGAGTTGCCGGAAAACCTGGCTGGCAAGATGGTCATCAGCGCCGATGGAGCTAATATTTATGCTCTCTCGGATTCGGGATTCATGATTATCCCGGCCGGCACCATCACACGCAGTCCCGTAGCGCTGCCCGCCTCCAATACGATCCTGCTCACGAAGGACCAGTGCGGCGTCACTTCACAGACCTCATCCGCCGCGTTAACTGTGAACAACCCGAGCGGAAGCCGCGTGACCGCCAGTGCCCAACTGCTGCAGATCGCGGGGCAGCCGAATCAGTCCGCGCCCGCGACCGCGCCGGCGGTGCGCCTGGTCCAAGGGGCCAGCCCGCAGGTCATGTTCAGCTACAACGCCGCCGCGGCGCGCGGCTTGGGGACGATTTCGCCGCCGCACGATTTTCTGGTGCAAGCCCCGGAAGCCATCAACCTGCCCAATCGCGTTCGCGTTTACGAGAACAGCCGCGACGCCGAAGCGCGCGGAACCATCCTGCCTTTGCCGATCGGCGGCGCTACCGGCGAAGCGTTTCCGGACCTCCTCTTCGACCAGCCGCGGCAGCGCCTCTACATCGCCAATGTGGGTCTCAATCGCATCGAGGTGTACGATATTCGGCAGCGCAGCTTCCTCGCTCCCATCAAAGTCGGCCAGATGCCCATCTCCATGGCGCTCACGGCTGACGGCAATACCTTATACGTGGCGAACTCCGGCGGTGAGACGATCAGCGTCGTCGATCCCGAACAGATGCAGACCGTGGGGCGGATCAGCTTCCCTCCGATTCCGTTCAACTCCAATGCGGCGCTGGCCAGCCCGAGGGCGATTGCCGCGGGCCTCAGCGGACCGCAGGTTCTGATGAGCAACGGCACCCTCTGGAGAGTCGTGGGCAACACCGCCTCGCCCCGGCCGCCGAGCCGGATCTTCGGACAGAACAACGCTGGTGTGCCGAATCCCATTCCGACGCCGAACGCCGCCGCGATGACCGCGACTCCGGGCGGCGAGTACATTCTGCTCGCCACGGCCACCGGCATGGGTTACCTTTACGATGCCAGCGCCGACGATTGGGTGGCCGGGCGCCAGGTGGGCGCGGCGAATGCCGCCGGTTACATCGGGCCGGTAGCGGCCGGTCCGAGAGGCCAGTATTATTCGATGAATGGAACCGTGTTGAACCAGGCGCTGGTTCCCGTTGGCGGCGGAGCGGCCGGCCGGCTCGTCTCGGCAGTGGCTCCCATGGGCAACAACAACGTCGCGATCTTCTCTCCCCCGCCGGTGGCTGCGGCGAATGCCCAGCCCACTACCCCCCCGGTCATTCTGGTGATGGACGCCACGACCGGCGCTCCGATGTTGCAGGCCAATGCGCTGGAAGGCCCGATCACGCAGGTGACCGGCGCTGCCCGCGCCACGATCAGCGGGCGCACCATGGCGATTGACGCCGCCGCCGCTACCGCATATGTGATCACGACCAGCGGCTTGAGTATTATTCCCCTGTCTCCGGTGGCCGCGGCAGACCGGCCTCAGCCGGCGCAAAAAGGCGCAGTGAACCTCGCCAGCTATCAATTGCCGGTGGCCTCCAACGGGCTGCTGGCGATCTTTGGACAGAATCTGGCATCGAGCGAATCCGCCAGTTCGGCCCCGCTGCCGCTGGCTCTGGGGGGAACCTGCGTCACGCTCAACAACGTGGCGCTTCCCTTATTCGCTACCAGCCCGACGCAGATCAACGCTCAAATTCCACCGGAACTGGCTGCGGGAACATATCCGCTCATCGTGCGTTCGATTGCCAGAAACACGGCCGCACCCCCTCAGCAATTGACCGTCTCCAAGTACGCGCCAGCCATCCTGGTAGATGCCAACGGCCAAGCCGCTTTATTTGACGAAGAAGGCCGCCCGGTGAATAAGGACAATCCGACTACGCGCGACCGGCGCCTCACCTTGTACGCTGTGGGCCTCGGTCCGACCACCGGAGGCACAGTGACGGGCGGCGCACCCTCGCCTTCGAATCCGTTGGCAGTGACCGGCCCGGTGCAAGTATTCTTCGGCAACCCGAGTTACAAACAAGCTGCCATCGTGGTCGAGTGGAGCGGCCTGGCCCCCGGTTACGCCGGGCTGTATCAGATCAATCTCTATGTCCCCGGAGACCACATGAAGGGCGATGCCCTGCCCATCACCTTGCGAGTGGGCAATGTAAGCAGCCCCGCCACCGGCCCCGTCGTGCCTGTCGTCGCAGTGGAATAACCCTTCGGGGAGTTCCCGGCGAAATCGCATTTCAAAGTCTGTTATTCTTTAGTTTTCAGGAGAAAGAATGGCTGTAAAAGTTGGCATTAACGGCTTTGGCCGCATAGGCCGGAACGTGGTTCGCGCAGGTCTGGACAGGAACGACATCGAATTTGTCGCCGTAAACGATCTTACGGACACCAAGACACTGGCGCACTTGTTAAAGTACGACTCCGTGCTCGGCAGGCTCGATGCCGAAGTTACTTCGGATGCCGACTCGATCACTGTCGGCGGGAAAAAGATCAAGGTATTCGCCACCAAAGATCCCGCGCAGCTCGACTGGAATTCGGTCGGCGCCCAGATTGTGATCGAGTCCACCGGAAAATTCACTGACGCCAAAGAGGCCTGCAAACATATTCGTGGAACCGTGAAAAAGGTCGTCATCTCAGCTCCCGCCAAGAACGAGGATGTGACCATCGTGCTGGGTGTCAACGACGGGATGTACGACGCCAAAAAGCACAATATCGTCTCCAACGCCTCGTGCACCACCAATTGTCTGGCGCCTGTAGTCAAAGTTCTGCACGACAAGTTCACGATTCAAAAAGGGTCGATGACCACGATCCACAGCTACACCAACGATCAAAACGTTCTCGATTTTCCCCACAAAGACTTGCGCCGCGCCCGTGCTGCGGCCATCAACATGATCCCCACCACGACCGGGGCCGCCAAAGCGATCGGGCTGGTGATGCCCGAGCTGAAGGGCAAATTGGACGGGTACGCGATGCGTGTGCCTACGCCGAACGTTTCAGTTGTCGATCTGGTCGCGGTGCTGGGTAAATCCACCACGACCGAAGAGGTGAACGGAGCCCTGAAAGCGGCCGCCAGCGGCCCGCTGAAAGGAATTCTCGCCTACACCGAGGACCCGGTGGTTTCGAGCGATATGATGCACAATTCCAACAGCTCGATTGTCGACGGGGAAATGACCAAGGTGCTGGACGGCGATCTCGTCAAAGTCGTCTCCTGGTACGACAACGAGTGGGGCTACTCCTGCCGCGTGGTGGACCTGGTCGCGTTTCTGACGGACAAGGGGTTGTAGCCCGAGGACTATTCCCAGCTCAGAGGATCGCCGCCATTACGCGGGGGATTGCGCTGCGAAAATGAAGCTGGCCGTCCTTGCGTTATTCGCTGCTGCATCCGTGTTGTCGTCTCGGAGCACGGTTACGGATGCGTACCAACGCGGAGTGGAGTTGGGTAATCAGCAAGCCGCCATTCTGGTTGACTGTTTAAAGAACCCAAACTGTGTAGCTGCGCTTCAGGCGGCGCAAGCACAAAAATCAGGCTAAAGCCGAAAAAGCCCGCCTCAAGGCCGCAGCCCAAGCACGCAAAGACGCTGGGCCTGTTTATGAGTGCACCTCGGCGCGGGGATGAAAGCGCCGCACGCGGATTTCCTTCTCCCGGCTGCGGGTCTTGGCAATGTCGAAGGCCGATTGCATCCGCATAAGGGTTTCCATCTTCACGCCGAAAGCCTTCTCGATGCGTAGCGCCATGTCGCCGGATAGATCGGCCTTGCTGTTGAGCAAGCTGGACAGGGCAGGGCGCGATACCTGTAACGCGGTCGCGGCGGCGGTGACGGTCAGGCCAGCCGGTTCTATGATCTCCGTTCGTATGAAATCGCCGGGGTGCGGCGGGTTCTTCATGGGCATTGTTCGTACTCCCTTTTGCTAGTGGTAATCCTCTAAATTCACGTCGCAGATTTCGGGCTCGTCGTTGATGGTGAACGTCAAACGGCAATTGCGCGTCACGTTCAAACTCCATGTGCCTTTGCGGTCGCCGGTCAACGTGTGAACCTTCCAGCTTGCCAGCGTCCGCAATTCCTCGGCCTCCTGCATCGTGTCGAGAAAGAAAAACATCTTCCGCAGCTTGTCCACGGTATCCGGCGAAACGCCTTTCGCGTTGCCGTCCTCGTAAAGCCGTTTGAGGCCCTTGTGGGTGAAGCTGCGTATCTTCATCGGCAGACTGTAGCCTGTAGCTTTACGCTTGTCAACAGAAATATTGTAACTGAGCTGCTGGCGCGGGGAAGTGAGGTCCGGGTGTCGGCCGCTTGGGTTGTCGCGTCAAAAACTTCAGTGATTCATGCCGGTGGGTTACGCTCAGCTTCAGTTTTCGCGATGAGGCGGGCAAATGCTTCCTCGCCGTCGATGGGTTTCACTCGGCCGCTTTTGAAGTATCCTGCCACGGCGTCTTCGATAACGTCGTCGGTGCCCCGTCCGCTCTGTGCTGACAATTCCTTGAGCTTCTTCTCAGTCTCCGGGGTGAGGTGCACTTCCATATCCTAAAAGATACGGGAAAAAGCGGCTCGAAGACAAGGATGATCCCTCCGCCCGGCCTCTACGTAGACAGCGCCGCCTCAGATCTTCTGCACGCGCCGCAGCGTGAACAGTTCCGGCTTGATGTTTTCCTGCTCGAAGCGCTTCCAGTCGTCGTTCACGTGGATCAGGCGGCCGCTGATGTGGTTCGAACGCTCCGAGGCCAGAAACAGCGCAAGCTGTACCTGTTTTTCGGGCGCCATGCCGCCGGTGATGCGCACTCTCTCGGCGTCTTCGATCTCTTTGTGCCCGGCGCGCTCCTCGCCCGCGTGCAACACTTCGTCGGTCATGTGCGAATAGGCGGCCCCGGGCGCCATGGAATTCACCTGCACGTTATGATCGCGGACTTCATCGGCCAGGCATTCGACGAACCGCAGGACTGCCGCTTTCGATGCGGCGTAGGCGCTGAAGTTCGGCCGCGAATACGCCGAGCCCCCGCCACTCAATAGGATGATTTTGCCCGAACGCTTCTCGATCATTGGCGGCAGCGCGGCCCGGCAGGCATTCACCGCGCCAATCAGGTTGGTTTCGATGGTTTCGCTCCAAGCCTTCGGCGGCGTGGTCAGCAGGGGACCGATCGGTCCCTGAATGCCCGCGGCGCCGATCAAAACGTCCAAACCGCCAAAGGCGGCAAGCATGGTTCCCACGGCCGCGGTCATCTGTCCCGGGTCACGGACATCGGCGCGAAGGCTTAGTGCCTTGCCGCCGGCCTGTTCGATTTCCAGTTTGGCCAAATCGAGTTCGGCCTGGCTCCGCGCCAGCAGCGCCACTCGTGCGCCGGCCTGCGCGAAGCCCAGCGCCAGGCGCTTGCCGATCCCTCGTCCCGCCCCGGTGATCAGCACGCTCTTCTCTTTGTTGGATGCCAAGCGTCAGTTCTCCACGCGCGCGTCGAAGGTCCCTGTCTCTACTTTCCCTGCTCGTTTCACCTGCACGAAGATACGGTAGGCGCCCGCTTTCGGGAAGCCGTAGGGGAACGACACCTCGGCCGGTAACCCCTCGTGCGTCATCGTGTGGCCGGCATGAGGATTGGCCTCCGGAAGCAGGCTCAGCGCCGCCATTGGCACGGAGCCTGAGGGATGCACGTGGGCGAAGACCGTTCGATCCGCAGCCACGAACGCCGCATGCCCTTGCATGCCCATGTAGAGTTCCATATCCGCCGCGGGCCTTCCGCTGGCATCCTGCACGCGAAATCGAAACTCGTAGGGCTGCCGCGCGCGATACGAAACGGTACCGCGTTCCCAGATCATTTGGTATCCCTCCGAAAGTGGCGCTACAAGGGAATTGTAATCTGCTTGCGCCAAAGGACGCCCCGCGCCTCCGGCATCGTCCCCTGCCAGCGGCTGCCCCGCGATCGCGGGCAGGTCGAGTTCCGCCGTCGCCGTTTCGGGAAACCCCGTCGCGTGAACGATATCGCCGTACAGCGCATATCGTCCGCCCGGCATCGCCGGCAGCGATTGGACGAAGCGCGCATCGCCGGTCCGTTCCGGATGCAGATGCCACACCAGGTCCATCTGCGGGATGCGAATCACGTAGAGGTGCATCAGATGATTGTGGTCGGGGATCAGGTCGTCGGTGCTGCGGTTCAGCCACCCCGGATCGTTCAGGCGTAATGCCAGCCGGTCGCCATGCTCCAACTCAGCCTCTAACCGCAACGGTTTGAAGATCCGGTCCTGAAAGGTTCCCGCTTCCGAACTCCACCATTGATTGCCGAGCCACACCACGCCGGTCAACAGGACGCCTGTCACGACCATAGTGATGCGCGCGCGCCGAACGCGTTGCGCATCGGGCTGCACTCCGGGTTCCAGTTGCGCTTCGCGGCCGGCCGCTCCGGCGATGCTCACCAATCCGAAGAACAGCAGCAGCCCCAGCGGGATGAGCGTGGCAACGAGAACACCCTGCATCGGTAGCATGCGAGTGGAAGCCGCGGGCACGGGAACCGAGACTGTGCCCGGCCCCTGCGCGCCATCTACCTGGACCCGCACTTGCCACGAGCCCGGATTCATCAGCCAGAGAGAGCCGGTATAGAATTTCGGATCGTCCTTCGAGGGCTGCGCCACGTCCGGGGCGGGCGCCAGCCGTGCCCCCGGTCCGGTGATGCGCAGCGGCACAATGCGGACCTGGCGGACATCGGATGATGCGGCGCGGATCTCAATCTGCGCGACTCCGGGAATCACTTCCGGCGGGCGTATGGTGATAAGGAGCCGGTAGGGCCCCGCCTCACCTTCGTAGAAAACATCGGGACTGCCGACATGCGCGAAGAGGGGAATCGAACAAAGCAGCGCCGCCAGCAGCTTCATCCTACCTCCGAATGCTTCCCAGCCGTGCCCCGTAACCCAGGCCCACGCGAATCATCACTGTAGAGATGAGAAAGGCCAAACCCGCCTCCCGCCAAAAATCGGCTGGCGTTCCGAGGGGCAGGAATTGATATTGCGCGTAGCGTCCCACCGGGTTGGTATTGTAACCGAAATACTTCGTCCCGAAGAACCAGTTGCGAGCGGCCGGCGACATCAGAAAATCGGCAAAGGGCCATTGCACCGCCGCAAACACCAGCAGGAACACCGCGGCCGAAACCAGCGATTGTTTCCAGAGGCCCCAGCGCGCCGTCCGCGCCCAGAGCAGGTCCAGAACAAAGGCAGGCACGATCAGCAGGAGCGGAAACTCCGGTGGCGTGAACTGGGTAGTTGGATAAAGCACCGGTCCGAGCTTAGGCTCCGCCGGAAACAGCGGCAGAATCCAGCTCATCAGCAAAACGAAAGTCGTGTAGATGCCGGCCACCACGGTCGCGGCCCACTT
>PSRJ01000320.1 GCA_003175985.1 Terriglobia bacterium | reverse complement strand
AACGTCGGCTCGTGAGGAATGATCATGTTCAGGCCGGCCTTTTGGGCGAGCTGCAGCACTCTGAGATTGCCGCCAAAGGAGGTCGCGATTCCCGTCACCACCCAGTCCGGACCGTTGATTTTGAACGTGTCACGATAGGTGGAATCATTCCAGGGGATCGCGAGCTTTTTCTTGATGCGGTCGACGACTTCTCCGGCGGTGAGTTTTCCGCGCTGGGCCAATGCGAAGTGGCCGGGCGCGAGAGCGAAGCCGGCGATCTGCGCGAACTGTCTTCTGGATACTCTGCTCATCGTATTCTCCGTTTAGGTCTAATACGGCATCCACGCCGGTTCCCCCGCGGGAATCCACTCCACCGGCACTTCCCTGATCAACAACTTGAGCCAGGCGGCCATTTCGCCGCAGCCGGGTTCTTCGGAAACCTGCTGGCCCAGGACGATCATACCCTTCTTCTGACCGGCCGCCTGGAGATCGAAATTGTAAAGGCTCAGCTCGTTCTCCCATTGCGGCTCTCCGACAACAACGAGGTCGACGCCCGGTTCCGCCAAAAGCTTTTGCAGGTCGGCAAGCCAATACATGCCGTGCGATAGGGCCGCTTTCGTCACTCGAATGTCGGGGTCGCCGCCCACCCGGATGCTTTTCATCTTCAGCGTCTTTTTAATGCTGTGCGCGGTCTCCCTAAGGGTCGCTGGGGGAATCGCGAAAAACCCGTTGTTTGTGCTCCATGGTTGGCCGCCAGAAGCCTTGTAGTACTTCTCCCAGGCCAGCGCCTTGGCCAGACCTTGCAGTTGCGGGTCCGGCTGGCGTGCGTTCCAGTTCTCGAACAACCGGTACACAATGAGATTATTGGCGGCGATGTAATCGCGCTTCTTGCGATAGACGGGATCGTTATCCATGGCTTGCCGGCTCGGCCCACGGCCTGGGCCGCCGCCGCGGGCGCCGTCAGGTCCGGTACCGCCGGTTCCCGGACGCGCCTGAGCCGCGGCGCGCGCCCAGAAAGGCGATTCCCGGCTGATGATCATGTTTTTCCCGCTCGCCACCGCCTTACGCAAAACCTCCAGGCTGGGGGCGAAGGTGGTCACGATGCCTGTGACTTGGTTGTCCGGCTCTCCTGCCAGAAAAGTGTCCACCGGCGTGTCCTTCCAACCAGGTCCCAGCTTCTGTTGAATCTGGCGTACGATCGCTTGAGCCGTAATGGCCATATGTGCCTCTTTTCATCCTGCGCGGCGGTTTCTTGCCACCGCCGGAGCCGATTGCCAATCGGCTGCAGGTTAACAACCTGCCCCACACCATCAATCTACGATCGATTGGTAGACCATCCGCTTGTACTCGCGGCTGATGGCAACTCCCTGCCGCTTCTGAATCATGAACACGGTAAGCAGTTGCTCTTTCGGATCGACAAAGAAGATCGACGACGCCGCACCTTCCCAGTAATACTCGCCGGCCGATCCGATGGATGCGGTCCTCGCCGGTCCGCGATTCACCGCTACCGTCAAGCCGAACCCGTATCCAGGCAGCATCGGTCCGCCAAGCACGGGCAGATCGCCGAGCAGGTCCGAGGACATCAGTTCGATGGTTTTCGGACTCAGGATACGCACGCCATCCAGTTGACCGCAGTTGAGCAGCATCTGAGCGAATCGCAGATAATCCGGCGTCGTCGATGCCAGTCCGCCCGCGCCCGAAAAATAGATCGGCCTTTTCTTGTAACCATCCTGTGGATCGCCTGTCGCGCGCACGATGGTGTCGTTCGGCCCCCGGTCGTACAGCGTGGTCAAGCGGCCCCACTTCTCTTCTGGAACCCAAAAACCCGTATCGGTCATGCGCAGAGGCTTGAAGACGCGCTCGTCGAGGTACTTGTCCAATGGCATTCCCGACCAGACTTCAATCAGCCGTCCCACAACGTCCGGGCCGGGGCTGTAATCGAAACCAACGGCCGGCTGATGGACCAAAGGCGCCGATGCCATCAGCTTGATGCCGTCCGCCAGAATATGCGATTTGTAATCCAGCTTCTGGAATATCGAGTCACCTTTCGCATCCTTCGGGCCCTGATTGTTCATGCCCGATGTGTGTCGCATCAAATCCAGCACCGTAATGGGCCGATTTGCGGGAACGGCGTGCCACGGAACTGAGTTGGATGCCGGAATGGCAACCTTCATATCGGCGAATTCGGGCAGGTATTTCGATACCGGATCGAGCATCGAGAACTTGCCCTCTTCGTAGAGGGTTAGCGCCGCAACGGTGATAATCGGCTTCGTCATCGAGTAGATGCGAAAAATCGCATCCTTCGGCATCGGTTTGCGAGATTCCTTGTCCATCATGCCGAAGGTCTCATAATAGGCGACCCTTCCCCGCCGCGCGATCAGAGCAATCCCTCCCGCCACGCGGTTCTCCGCAACGTATTGTTCCAGATGCGGCTTGATCAAGTCGAGCCGCTGTTTGGAAAGGCCAACTTGTTCGGGGGGCGCCTGCGGCAGCATCTGGGCTGAGAGGCGCGCGAGCAGGGTGAGGCAAAGAAACGTTTTCATTCGATCTCCTTCAGAAACTGAGCCGCAGAGCCAACTGGAAGAGACGAGGCTGGTTGAGCGTCGACGTAACCTTTCCGAACAGATTGGCCGACGTACCGAGCTGCGACGGGTTCAGACTGGTATTCGGGAACCCGAACTGCACGCGATTGGCGACGTTGAAACACTCGGCCCGGAACTCCAGCCTGACCTGTTCCGTGATAGTGGTTCGCTTGAACATCGCAAGGTCAAAGTTGTTAATTCCCGATCCGCGCAGCGCCCCGTCCGTTCGGCCCATGTTGCCGAAGCTGAACGGTCCCGGCTGGGTGAAACAGTTGATGTTGAACCATTCGTTCAGGCGGGCCTGCGCAGAACCGGACCTCTTCTGGTCGCATCCGTAAACGAAATTGGGTCGGATGGTGCCCGCGCCGAAGAACGAACTCAGGTTATTGCCCTGGGCGGTGATCTGAAGAGGGTAACCCGACTGAAAGGTGGTAATGCCATTGAAGCCCCATCCTGAGAGGAGCTTGTCCGTCACACCGTTGACATCGTTGAGGAAGCGCTTCCCTTTTCCGACTGGCAGATCGATGACGTAGCTCGCTGACAGGCGCTGCGGCACGTCGAAGCTGGTCAAGGAGCGTTCGGCCTGGAGGTTATTGGGATCCTGAACGGCTCCGACCTGCGACTCGAGGAACCCGAAGAGCCCATCCGCGTTGCCGATCAGTTTGGACCAGGCATAGGAAACGAGAATCGTGCCACCGCTTTTGAAGCGCTGCTGGAACTTCGCCTGGAGCGAGTTGTAAATGGAGTTGCCCTGATACGACGCAGAATTCGTGACGTTGATGTACTGCGGGTAGGGCTTCAGGAGCATGCCGGCTTGAATGGTGGGACCCGTGAGCCGGGAGTTCGCCAGCGCGGGGAGCTTGCCGTAGAAGGGGTTGGGCACCTGATTGAGCAGCGCGGAGCCCAGCGACAGGTACTGATCGGGCAGCGCATTCATATTGACACCGCCATTAAAGCTGGGAAGATGAGTTCCCTTGTTCCCACTATAGGAAACATCGAGGCTGGAATTGGCCGTGAGCTGCCGTCCGATGCTGAAGTTCCACTGATCGGAATGGGGGAACGGTGAGTCGGGAAGGCTGCCCGAAATGCTGTTGCCTTCGACATTGTTGACATAGGCAGGATTGCGTCCCAGCGGCGTCAATATCCCGTTCGGAAAGGGATTACTCGTGGTATCGCCCGGGAGGAATCCAAGACCGGAATTCATGGTGGTGAGCGCGACGTTGACGGGCGAAGAAGAGCCCGACACGCCGAGCGAGATGCTGGTGGGCAGATAAGAGCGCGCGAAGCCAGTGCGGATAACCGTTTTGTCATTCAGACGGTAGGCGATCCCGACGCGCGGCGAGAACAGGTGGAAGTTTCTGTTCTGGACATGGCGGTCCGGATAGAGATCGGAATTGACCAGAGCCAACTGCCCTTTCAGCGGCAGGCCAGTGGTTTTCGCCAGAGGATCGGACGCTCCGAGCTGTAGCACGGTTCCACTATCGTGGCCGATGCGCCACACGGCCGGCAGTTCCCATCGGAGGCCAAGGTTCAGAGTAAGCTTGCGGGTCACCTGGAAAGTGTCGTTGACGTAAAATCCCTGCCACCAATCTCTCTGGTTGGTGTTGCTGTAAACCTGCAGCAGGCCCTGCGAAGGATAACCCAGGAGGAAGGAGGCGATAGGGTTCCCATTGGGGTCGCCGGCCTGCCCGTTCAGCCCCGTGTAAGCGTTGGTATAGCTGAAGGCGCCGGCGGCCTCGTTGGCCTGAATGTAGGCGAAGAAATCGTTGCGCACATCAGCGCCAACCTTGATGGTGTGACGGCCGGTGGTTTTGGTCAGATTGCCGTAGAACAGGAACTCGTTGTTGGTGCTGGGGCTGATTACCTGGCCGATGCCCAGGAAGGTACGCCATTCGTAACCGGGCAAGTCAATTCCGGGCAGTTGGGTGGAGGAGAGTTGCGGCTGGAGCTTCGCATAGGCGGGGCCTATCGGGGAGATATCCATTCCATAACTGCTGGGCGTGAGCTGGAAGTAAAGGCGATGGAAGGCGAGCCGGAAATCGGCCTGGGTTGTCGGGCTTAAGGTGACGGTGTCGCCGACGACGGCATCGTGGGCGGCGGTGGGTTGTTTGCTCCCCTGTCCCTGGTTGGGCGTGTTGTTGAACAGGTTCTGGCTCATCGTCCAGGTATCCCAGTGGGTATAGCGGACGAACAACCTTTGCCGGTCGCTGAGGTTATGGTCCCCCCGGATGGAAAACTGGTTCGACCAGCCGCCCGTAGCCGAGTTGTTGGTGAAATTTCCGCCGGGGACGTTGGTGTTCGGCGGGGCCAAAATCTTAATCTTGTTGATCATGGCATCGGCAAAGGAATCGATGCGGGTGGCGGGAATGATGTTGTTCGAGAACGGCGTGCGGGTCGGCGCTCCAGGCGCGCAAGCCGGAGTGCCCGAAAGACCGCAGGTAGTCAAGGGATCGTAAATCGTCTTCCCGCTCGCGAAGTTGCCGGCCAACTGTGCCGGAGTGGGCACGAAAAAGAGGAGAGGCAGGCCTTGCCGGTGGGTATAGCGTTCGTAACTAAAAAAAAAGAAAGTTTTATCCTTCCTCACAGGGCCGCCCACGGTGCCGCCAAACTGGTGCTGCTTGAACGGCGCAACCGGCTGCCCCGTTGAGTTGTTGAAGAAGTTGTTGGCGTTCAAAACCGTATTGCGGAAGTACTCGTACGCCGATCCATGGAAGCCATTTGTGCCGGACTTCGAGCTTAGGCTGATCACGCCGCCCGAAAAGCCGCCAAACTCGGCACTGACATTGTTGCTGGCAACTCGGAACTCCTGAATGAGGTCTTGGGTGGGCACCAGAACGGGGGAATTACGGAAAGTCGAGTTGATCGACACGCCGTCCAGAACCTGGGCACTCATGCCGGACTGGCCGCCGCCGATCTGATAATTCCCCCAACCCTGCGGATTGGTGAAGTTCCCGGAAGCGGCCTGGTTGTTGAGCGGACTGCCGCCGGCACCTCCCTGAATGATGACGCCGGGGGCGAGGGAAACGAGATTCATGACGTTGCGGCCGTTGAGCGGCATTTCTTCCACTTGCCTGCCTTCCACCACTTGGCCCAGTGATGCGGAATCCGTCTGGAGGAGTGGCACCTGGCTACTCACCTCAACCAACTGAGTGACGTCTCCGACCTGCATTACCGCGTCGATGCGCAACGTGGTATCGACCCGGACCGCGACCTCGGCAAAGAAGCGCTTAAAGCCTTCTTTTTGGATCTCGATCCTGTAGGTCCCGGGCACCACGCTGACGAACTGGTAGTTGCCGTTCGAATCCGTCACGCTGGAGCGGCGCTCCGAGGTCCCCAAGTTGGTGAGGGAGACCGAAGCTGCCGGGAAACTACCGCCGGAGGAATCGGTTGCTGTTCCGACAACGGACCCGGCCGATTGGGCCCTAAGCAGCACAGCACCAATGGAGAAGGCGCATATTAGCAGTTTGCAGTTCCACCACGCAGCGGAAGTGCTCGAATCGATCGAACGAGGATTCATTTTGGCTCCGGGAGACACGAATCGTCAGACAGCCTTGCAGTTTACCCAAATCCCAAATCGGGTGACCCTTAGACTGCTATCGATCACACGCGCTCAATTGTACGGGGTATCGTATTTCGATCGACATGTTCCTGCCAGTCAGCTACGGTAGTATTTCAAGCCAGTAAGCAAATACTGGAAGATCAGCCGGATACATATTTCCCGGAGGGCACGTAACAGGGGTATGATACCTGTCCGCCGCATTGCCGCTTCCGCGGCTCGAGTCTCTATCCGCGGGCCGACGAAGTCCATGGGGGCGAAAGCGCGGCAAATTCTTGGGCCAGAAGCGGCAGTTGTCCTGGATTGTGCCCTTCGGGCTGCAAATAGAGCACGCTTCGATGGGCGGGTGATGGGGGTTCCTGGGGTTGAAGCCGCGGGACTGGGGACCCAGGAGGAGCCGTGGGACAGGGTTTGGGGGCCGGGGAGGCCGGATTGGGTTCGTTCCGCGTGGGGACGGGTGGAGGATTCAGTCTCGTGACGCAAACTGCACAGCGGAGCGCGATCTGTACGAGGGAGGAACCGCAGCAACTCCCGCATACCTCGCGTGCCCGGAGGCGATGACCAGGGGGCGCACGAAGGAATTGGTGACCACGTATGCCGCAAGGCTGAAGTGACTAACTGGGCGGACTGTTTCCAATAACGCCGTTTACCAATTGGGTAACTGAGGACGGCCGGTCCAAAGTCGAAACCTTCACAGGCAACCTTCACCGTTACTAACCAAATGCACCTTCGTGAGAACGTCCGAATCACCGGGAAACAACCCTCACGTCCAGGCCTATTTCGAATGCAATAAACAAACGGGGTGAAACCAAGAAATGGCAGGGGGAACTGACAGCTCCCAACAAATTGAACCGGGCTGGGTGGACCAAGTACACATTAAAACCCGGTGATGCCGTGAGTGTCGGTGGATACGCGCCTAAGAATGACCCGCACACGCTTTGGATCCGCAAACTCGAGGGACCAGATGGCAACGTCCCGCCGCTAAGCTAGGAATAGGAGATTCTTGTGATACGGAATCTCATGCCCATCATCGCTGCTCTTGCGACTGCCGGTTTTGTTCATGGTCAAACACCCTTGGCGCCCGGCCGCGATCTTACGGGCATCTGGATGATCCGGAATCCGGCTGGGGCGGTCACGGGATGCCGCTCGGCGAGATTTCCAACGACGCGATTCCGCCTTATCTATGGACCGGAGCGCCGCCTCCGGAAGAAAAGAACTTCGTGCCGGACTTGCATTTCGTCGAATTCGATAAAGATGGTCTCGTGTATATCGGCGAGGGCGGCCAGGATCGGATCTCCATCTACACGAAGCAAGGTAAATGGATCAAAGATTACTCCGTCTCGCCCAACACTCCCTCGCGTGGTCCCGATTGCGGCGGGCTTCCGCCCAATACGAAGATGCCTCCTTGCGGGACTACTTACAAAATGGTGTTCTCGAAAGACCCGCAGCAGAAGTACATGTATGTAGCCGACGAGACCAACAACAAAGTGTGGATCCTCGACCACGCCATGGGCAAGACGCTCGGGTCCTTTGGAAGCAATGGGAAGTATGCGGGCCAATTCCATTGGATCAACGCCATAGGAACTGACACCCGGGGAAACATTTACACGGGCGAGGTAGAGCAGGCAAAGCGGATTCAGAAGTTCGTGCCGGTGCCGGCGTGGCGAACGAGCATTCAGTAGCCCGCAATCAGCAGTATGATACGTCCGCTACCGTATGAGACTTGGCAGTTCTCCGGTTTTGCGGCAGCCTAAGATGCGGCCCATCGATCGCGCCTAGGAAAAAATGAGCCTGCTGTCCCACCTGCTGCTTCCGCTGCTGGCATCCTGCGTGATCGCCCAAACAGCCGACGATTCCCGGCCGGCGCCCTCGAACCTTCGCGGCTCCCAATACCCGCGAGTCTATCCCGACAACCGGGTCACGTTCCGCCTGAAGGCGCCCGAAGCCCGCAATGTCCAGGTGCAGCCCACGCCCGGCGCCGTCGACAACGGCCTCGGGAAGGGTCCGTATGACATGGTACGCGACAAGGACGGGGTCTGGTCCGTCACGATTCCGCCCGCCGTTCCCGGCCTGCACATCTACCACATCCTGGTGGATGGTTTTCCCGTAGATGATCCCGGCAGCGAGCTCTACTTCAACGGCAACCGTCTCACCAGCGGCGTCGAAGTGCCAGAGAATGGCGTCGATTACTACCTTCCGCGCGACGTGCCCCACGGAGCGGTGCAAGAGATTTGGTACCACTCCAAAGTGACTGGAACCTGGCGTCGGACCTTCGTCTATACACCGCCCGATTACGATCGCCAGACAAGCACCCGCTACCCGGTGCTCTATCTGCAGCACGGCGGGAGTGAGGATGAAACGAGCTGGCTGCGCATGGGCAAGGCGAATTTCATTATGGATAACCTGCTGGCTGATAAAAAAGCCGTGCCTATGCTGGTCGTTATGGAGAATGGCTACGCCAGCCGGGCCGGCGAGACCCGGCAGCAGGCCGCCGACCCGAACCAGCCGACCGCCTTCGAGGACCTCATGATTCAGGATCTGATTCCGATGATTGATGCGCGCTACCGCACCCGCCCGGACCGGGAATCGCGCGCGATTCGCCGGCCTATCGATGGGCGCCAACCAAGCGCTCATCATCGGCCTCGGCTACCTCGACAGGTTCGCGTACATCGGCGATTTCAGCGGCGGCTTCCCCGCGCGAGACTTTCAGCAGGAAACCTCCAACCGCGGCGTCTTCCTGAAGCCCGGGATACTCAATTCGCAGCTCAAGGTTTTATTTGTCGGCACAGGCACTGCGGAACTTTACTATCGATACCTGAAGCCGTTCCACGAGAAGTTGAGTGAGATCGGCGTGCAGCACGTCTACTTCGAATCGCCCGGCACGTCGCACGAGTATCTGACGTGGCGCAGACATCTGAATGATTTTGCCCCGCGGCTGTTCCGGGGTAAGTAACGGCGCTTCGGGACCGCTGGCTACCACGGTTATGTGGGTGACATAATGTCCTCACGCAAGAATCCTGGAACCACGTGGAGGGTCACACGATGAGAATCGCTCGAATCCCAACCCGTTGCCGTGCCGTCGCTGCGCTGGCGTTCTTGCTCTGCGCGCTGACAGGTACGGCCGCCGCACAGTGGCTTTCGATCCCGATTCCTGGAACCCCGCGGACGCCTGACGGCAAACCGAACCTGAACGCCCCGATGCCGCGCACAGCCGGCGGCAAGCCGGATTTGTCTGGTATCTGGCGCGCCGATAGCCCACGCTGGAACGAGAACCTGGCGCCCCAAGGTACCGATGCGCCGATGCTGCCGGCGGCCGCGGAACTCTACAAACATCGCGTGGAGACCCAAGGCTGGAATCGCCCCGAGACGTACTGCATGCCTCACGGGGTGCCCGATGCCATGACGGTTGCGGGACTCCCTTTCAAGATTTTGCAGATGCCCGGCGTCACGATTCTTCTGTTCGAGGAATTCCACAAATATCGGCAGATTCACACCGACGGGCGGCCGTTGCCTGTTGATCCGGACCCCACTTGGTACGGCTACTCGATTGGCCGGTGGGAAGGCGACACGTTCGTCGTGGAGACGGCGGGCTTCAAGGAAGGCAGTTGGCTCGATAACAACGGCCATCCGCATACCGATGCACTGCGCACGACCGAACGCTTCCGCCGCGTCAACTTCGGCCACATGGAGGTCGACGCCACGATTGACGACTCGAAAGCGTACTCACGGCCGTGGAAGGCGGACACGATGCGCTTCTCCCTACAGCCTGACACCGAACTGCTCGAGCATCTCTGCGAGAACAACCGGGACCTGCCGGTTCTGGAGCGGTACTGGCTCGGGAAGGAGCAGGCTAAGTGATCCCACAGTGGGCAGGGTGATGGCCTGCGGCTGATTGGTAATCGGCCCGGCCTCTGGCGGGCTGCCAG
>PSRJ01000155.1 GCA_003175985.1 Terriglobia bacterium | reverse complement strand
TCCGTGGCGGGCGGCGCGCCCGATTCCGTAGCCTACGCGCTGGATGGCATCATTCACCAGGATCCTTATAACAACCTCAGCCTGCCGCTGCCTTTTCCGGACGCCGTGCAGGAGTTTAAGGTCGAGTGGAACGGCGTTCCGCCGCAGTACGGGTATCATTCCACGGCTACCGTGAATACGATCACCAAGTCCGGCACGAACGAGTTTCACGGCGATTTGTTCGAGTTTCTGCGGAATGGCGATCTCAACGCTCGCGACGCTTTTGCCACCAGGCGCGACACGCTGAAGCGCAACCAGTTTGGAGGCACCGTCGGCGGTCCCGTCCGGAGGGACAGGCTCTTCGTTTTCGGCGGGTACCAGCGGACGTCGCTGCGCTCTGATCCGGCTCAGAATACAACGTTCATTCCCACGGCAGCCATGGCGCAGGGCGATTTCACGGGTTTTGCCGCTTGCAACGGCAATGTGACTTTGCCGTCCTCGCTCGGATTCGCCAATAATATGCTTCCGGCTGCTTCGCTCAATCCGGTCGCGCTGAATATCTCGAAGACTTTGCCGACGGCCGACAATGCGTGCGGCCATACCGTTTACGGACTATTGAACAATCAGGATGAAGACCTGGGCACCGGAAAAGTAGATTGGCAAATCAACCCGCAGCAATCCCTTTTTGGACGGTTCACTTTGGCCAAGCTGAATCAGAGCTCGACGTATGACGGCAAGAATCCACTCTCCATCAACCAATTCGGCTTGAACGATCTGGACTATGGCATCGCGCTCGGACATACCTGGGTGATGAGCCCCAACGTCGTGAACTCATTTAAGGTGGGCGCCAACCGCACCAACATCGTAAAAGTGCGGGACGTTTACAGGACCTGGCCCCAACTCGGCGCAAATATTACCCCGCTGGGTGGCGACGTAATTGCCGTTACGGTGAACGGCGCGATGACCATCGGCGGCGTCTCCGCCGCTCCCGGCCAGTCGCACAATGGGCCGCTATGGTCGATTGTGGAGGATCTGAACTGGGTCAAGGGATCCCACCAGTTCGGCTTTGGCGGCAGCGTATACCGGCAGATGTTGAACTACCAGTCGGGCCCGAATGCCATCGGTACGCCGACTTTCGACGGATCGGTCAGCGGCCTCCCGTTGGTCGATTTCATGCTCGGACGTCCCGCCACATTTGTGCAGGGCACGCTTTACGGTTTTTACAGCCGGCAATATTACCAGTCGCTCTATTTCCAGGATTCGTGGAAAGCCACGTCGCGTTTGACGGTGAATTACGGTGTGCGCTGGGAGCCGTACACGGCAGTTTTCCAGAAGTATACCGCCCAGGATGAGCATTTCGAACACTCGTATTTCACGCAAGGCTTACGCAGCACCGTTTATCAAAACTCGCCGGTCGGCGTCGTGTTCTCGGGTGACCCTCAATACAGTTGCGGAAACAGCTTCAACTGCCCCAAGTGGGACAAGTTCTTCCCGCGAGTGGGAGTGGCCTTCGACCCCAAAGGGGATGGGCGTATGGTCATCCGCGCATCGTATGGGTTGTTCGGGGACCGCATGAGCATGCTCTCGCTCAGCCAGGAACAGTTCGGGCCGCCCTACGGCAACGCCGTCACCTTGTCGGGCGTGAATTTGACCAACCCGTGGGCAAACTACGGGGGGCTGCCGGGCTTCACGGCGGCGGGCCAGGACCCCATGCCGACTCTCGCCAGCCTGCAGGGCCTGGGCCATTCCGCCGCAAACATTCCGTTCCCGACCTTCGGTACTTATGTCAGTTCGCCGCTGACCGATTTCCACCCGACATACGTGAATCAGTGGAACATCGGGATTCAAAGACAGGTCGGGCAGGACTGGCTGTTGAGCGCGCAATATGTCGGCACCAGCACGATTCATTTCGTCAGCGGCGTGAATCTCAATCCCGCGGTATTCCTCGGCCTGGGGCCCTGCATACTACGCACGGTCACCGGCCCGGTGAGCTACTCCACCTGCTCCACCACCGCGAATCAGAACCAGCGGCGCGTGCTGTATATGGAGAACCCGGCGCAAGGGCAGTATTACGGCGGCTCGGGCATAGTAGACGACGGCGGAACCGCCAGCTATGAAGGCCTCAACTTTTCCGTGCGAAAACGGCTGAGCCACGGCACAAACCTGCTGGCGAACTACACCTGGTCGCACTGCATCAGCGATCCGTGGAACCAGAATCCAACCGCGGCCGGAGTGGAAATCCCCGGAAACCGCCGCGCTTGGCGGAGCAACTGTGTCGGCACCGATCTGCGGCAACTGTTCCAGCTCAGCGTGGTGGCGACGACGCCCAAGTTTTCAGGCCGCGCGCTGCGCATCCTGGCCAGCGACTGGCAATTCGCCCCCAACCTGGAGATCAAGTCGGCCCAGTTCTTCACCGTGCTTAGCGGCTCGGATCGCGCTTTGACCACGATTGCAAACCAACCGCCGAATCTGGTAAGCACGGACGTCTATGCGCCCAATCAATCCCCGAGCCAGTGGCTCAATAAGTCCGCCTTCGTGGCCGCCCCTTTGGGCTCCTACGGGAATTTGGGAATTGACAACCTGAAGGGCCCGGGTGTCTTTCAGTTGAACCTGGCCGTTTCACGCAATTTTGCGGTGAGAGAGCACCAGACTCTGCAAGTCCGGGCGGAAGCTTTCAATCTGCCCAATCACCTGAATCCGTTCACTCCCGGCGCCGGACCGATCGGAGGAGGCTTCGGCGGCACCGCCATGTTGAACGCCCCGAATTTCGGACAGATCACGAACGACATCAGCGGAACCGGCGGTTTGAGCGCGGGCGACTATCGAGTGATCCAGCTCGCGATGAAGTTCATTTTCTAAGAGGACCTGAAAAAAGCCGTGAGACGACCGCTCCCTCACGGTCGCGGCTCGGTAAGCGCCTGCGGTTTTTGATCCTTTTTCAGCATCCTCCTCAGTTCGGGATGGCAGGCCTCTCGCTATAATCGAATTCACATGAATTCTCTCGAAACTCTCGCAGGAACCCTCACAGATTCCCTGCGCCTTAGCCAGCCTCCCGTGGCGATCGCCTTCACCGACGCTGTTCCGCCCGGGGTTGAAACCTATTCGGGACAGGCGCCGGCCGGCTGCCGCTTCTGGCAGGAAGCCGGCAACCGGGTGTTTGCGACCGTAGCGCGGGACCACGATCTGTGCGCCATCGGCATTTATACGCACCACCTGGAATCGAACAATGCCGTGCAGACCGATCTCGAAGACGCCTTGCGCGTATTCGGCAGCCTCGGTTACGTCCGCCCCGAGGATATGCCGTTCATCCCCGTGCTCAACCGCGAGGCCAAGGTGGTGGTATACGGCCCCCTGGCTTCCTTTCCGGTTGCACCCGACGTAGTGCTCCTGTTCGCGAAGGCGGATCAAACTTTGATCCTTTCCGAGGCTTCGCAGCAACTCGAGAACGGTCTGCCACCAGCGCTTGGCCGGCCCGCTTGCGGCGTAGTGCCGCAAGCGCTGAACACCGGCCGCACAGCGCTCAGCCTCGGTTGTTGCGGCGCACGGGCATATCTCGACATTTTGACACCGGATGTGGCCTTGTACGCCATCCCCGGTTCCAAACTGCCGGCTTTCACGGAACGCGTGGCTGCCCTGGCGAAGGCTAATGCGGTGCTCACGACCTTCCACTCGCTCCGCCGCAAAGATATTGAAGGCGGGAACCACCCCAGCATCGCGGAATCGCTAAGCGCGATGCAGTGACGGCCGCCCAGCTCGCGAACGTCGCTTGCATCGCTCTGCCCGGGGTTATATGATCGCGAAGCATGTCACCGAGATGGTTGTGGGCGGCGTGGCTTCCGGCTGCCGCCCTGTGTCTGACGCTTCTCAGTTTTCCTGCGAATGCAGGCCACACTGTGCTCTACGCCGCGGTCGGGTCCGAACTCATCCAATATGACGTGGACCTGGAAAACGGCACTCTCACGCGGGGACGCTCGGTCTCTCTTCCGGCGAACATACAGGAGGCGTGGACGCATCCCTCAAAGAAGTTCTTGTATGTCGCCTGGAGCAATGGCGGCGCCAGCTATTCCGCAAGGGGCGGCGCCACGCCAGCGGGTGATTCGCATGGCATCAGCGCCTACCGAGTGGATCCGGTATCGGGAACGCTCACCCCGCACGGCAAGCCGGCGGCGCTGCCGTCCCGTCCGATATACATTACGACCGATATCGATGGCACCCATGTCGTGACTGCCCACAACGAGCCGAGCGGCTTGACGGTTCACCGGATTCTGCCGGACGGAACAGTCGGTGAAGAAGTGAAGCAGACCGGGAAACTCGATTTCGGAATCTACGGCCACCAGGTGCGCGTCGATCCCTCGAACCGCAGCGTAATCCTGGTGACTCGCGGGAATGGGCCGACAGCGACAAAGCCCGAAGACCCGGGCGCACTCAAAATCTTCAGCTACCGCGCTGGAATGTTATCGGAGCGGCAAACAGTCGCCCCGAAAGGGGGCTTCGACTATCAGATCCGGCACCTGGAGTTTCATCCGTCCGGCAAATGGGACTACGCCACATTGGAGCGGCAGAATAAACTCCACGTCTATCGCCGCATGGCCGAAGGTACGCTGAGCGATGCGCCCATATTCGTCAAGGACACGGTTGCGAATCCCCGCGAATCGCGGACTAACCAGGCCGCATCCTCGATTCACGTGCATCCGAACGGCAGATTCATTTATGTCGCGAACCGCGCGGGTGGCACGGTGGAATTCGAAGGGAAACGCGTATTTGCCGGCGGTGAAAACACGATTGCGGTCTTCTCCATTAACCAGGAAACCGGCGAACCGACATTGATCCAGAGCGCCGATACGCGCGGCTTTACACCCCGCACGTTCGCACTGGATGGCAGTGGCAGTGTACTGGCGGTGGCGAACCAGTCGCCCGCGCTGGTGCGCGATGGGTCGCGCGTGAACGTGGTGCCGGCGCGCTTGACGTTGTTTCACATCCGCGCGGACGGCAAGCTGGATTTCACGCACCAGTACGATGTAGAAACCGGCGACGGCAGAATCTTGTTTTGGGCGGGGATCATTTCCTTGCCGTAAGCCGCCCGGCGCCGGTGCGCTAAAATCTCATAACCGTGGGGCATACTCAATGGAAGTCCAAAGCCGGGTGGAATGCCGGGCTATTCCTCCGCATGATTGCCGCGGCGGGTATCGTATTGTCCGCTCGGAGCGCCGCGCTGGCGCAGCAACTGGATCGTCCGGCGACGATTTCGGGGCATCCGAACTTCAACGGTATCTGGCAGGCTCTGAACACGGCTTATTGGAATCTGGAAGGCCACTCCGTCGAAGGATTCGGTAAAGACTTTTGGCAGCTCGGGGCGATTGGTGTCATTCCGGCGGGAAAGAGCGCTCTCAAGGGAGGAGGCACGATTCCCTACCTGCCGGAAGCCCTCAAGAAACGCGACGAAAACCGGTCTCAATGGCCCGCGGCCGATCCGGAGGCCAAGTGTTACATGCTGGGCGTTCCGCGCGTAACCTACCAGAATCGCCCGTTCCAGATTTTCCAGGGCAACGGCGATCTGCTCATGGTGTACCCGTTCGCCGCCACGAACCGGATCATTTATATGAAGGATCATACCGAGGCGCCGGTCGATTCCTGGATGGGTAAGTCGAGCGGAACCTGGGAAGGCGACGTTCTCGTGGTTACCACTAATTCGCAAAATGGCAAGTCGTGGCTCGATCGCGCCGGAAACTTTGCGAGCAATCAGCTAAAGGTCACGGAGCGATTCAAGAGGCTGGACGCCAACCATATCTGGTATGAGGCCACGCTCGAGGATCCGCAGACTTTCTCGCGGCCCTGGACCATCGAGATGCCGCTATACCGCCTGATCGACAACGATGCACAACTGCTGGAGCTGAAGTGCGTTCCCTATACCGATATGCTGCTCTATCACGATCTGCTGCAACCGAAACCGTGAGATAGCTTCGAAAACTGCATGCAATAATGGTTAAGAAGGATAAGAGTCAGCCCCATGCACCGCAAACTGCTGAGACTTGTAGCAAGTGCCGCCATGCTGATGGCGGCGGAGTTGCCCGTCGCGGCGCACCATTCGTTTTCCGCCGAGTTCGACTCGAGTAAACCGGTCACGCTCGAGGGGAAAGTAGTGGAGTTCGAATGGGTAAATCCTCATTCCTGGCTCGTAATTGACGTCCCGAAGCCCGATGGCGCCGTGGAACGGTGGCGGCTCGAAGGCGGATCTCCTTCGGTATTGCTTCGCCTGGGCTGGAACCGGAACTCGCTGCCCACTGGAACGAAAATCAAGGTCACTGCCTTTCAAGCCAAGGATGCCGCTTTTCGCGGAAGCACGCGCAGCATCGAGTTCCCGGACGGCCGCAAATTGAGTCTCGGCTCGTCCAGCGAAGAGAAGAACTGACCGCCAGCCCGCTCTGCGACCCGCTCCCTTACGGTCGCGGCTCAGAGTCACAGTCGCGAATCGGAGAAACTATTTCGGTGTTTTGGGGTGTGCCCGTTCGAAGCGGCTGTTCACGATGTAACCTCGGATGGCCTCGTTCCCTTCGTGGCAGGCATATTCGAACATCTGGTAAGTATTGTCCAACTTCATCGGATACTCTACCGTGAACGGGCTGACGATCACATCCGGGTCTTCGACCCGCATTTGAAATTCAATCGTATCGTTGTCCGTTCGCGTGAAGCGTTCGGTGATCCGCTCGTGCTCCGATGCTGGGGTCAATGGCGGCGAGCCCGGGACGCCGGCATTGGTCAGGTCAGTCTTCCCGTTGAAGTTGGTCGTGACGACCACCAGCGTATTACCTTCCCAGTGCCCTCGTGATTCTCCCATCCATTCCTTGATGGATGGATCGAGGGGCGGGCGTCCGTCCGTAGGAATGATACGGACCTCGTGCGCCATTTCGAGAACAATCAGCACATAGCCCGGGGACTGCATGATGCGGACGCCATTGTTATAGTTGCGCGGGAGCATGGAGACAGGCATGCCGCGCGTGATGCAGCGGTCCCAGCTATCGAAGTC
>PSRJ01000222.1 GCA_003175985.1 Terriglobia bacterium | reverse complement strand
CAAGTTCTTCCATTTGCGCGCGGGCTCCGCCTGCAACTTGTACGGAACGGACGGGCGCGGTGCGTCGGCCGGCGGCGTTTGGTCCACCAGCCGGAACTCAGCCGGCTCGGTCACTGGTGGATCGTAAGTCATCGGCCCCGCGGTCAGGCCCCAGCGCAGTTGGGCGGCGAACGGGTTCCCGTTGATCTCCATGCAGACGATGCCTTTCACCAGGTTGGGGCGCCGATCGGCCACGCCCCAGGCGAAGAATCCGCCGAAGGCATGCACAAACAGGATCGATGGCCCAATGCGGTCCAGAAGTTCGGCGCCGCCGGGCCACACAAGCTGGCTGTGAAAGGCTTCGTCGGAAACGTTCCCTGACTCGCACGCCATGAACTGGTCTACTAGCGGGTCGCTCATACCTCCCGGCCCGGGCCACTGCGCCGTGTTGAACACCGCGGTGCTCTGCACCAGCCCTTCAAAGGGCGGAACGTTGGGGAGATGGCTCGGGCCTAGCGCATCGGGGTGGTACGGCGAGCGGCCGTAACTGGGCCGGTCCACCCAATAGACGCTGTAGCCGGACTGCACGAAATAGTGCACCCAGCCGGGGCGGCCTCCGATGCCCATCATGTGGGTCCCCTGCCCGCCACCCCCATGCACCATTACGACCGGGTATGGATAGCGCTTTTCCGCTGGAATCATGTACTGCACATACATTTGCCCGAGCGCGATCGTTCCGTAAGACATCTGCTTGCGCTGCACACCCACCCAGAAGCAGCCCTGGTCGTCAAGCTTGAGCGCGGTCGACTCGCGGTTGGGGTGGGGATCGGCGGCGGGAGCAATCGCCGTGCTGACGTTGACCTTGGCGTCCAGCCAGCTCAGGAAGGGCTGGAGCGCCTCGCGGTTATTCCGCGCGAGCATTGGCGCCGGAGCGTTAACGATATTGACCGGGACCTTCACGGTGCGGCCTTCTTCCGCAGCTTGCTGCGGCGGCTCCAGGGCGACCAAGCCTTTCACCAGGTTCGGCCGCTCTTCCGCGGCCGCGAGCGCAAAGAGCATACCGTCGCCGTGGGTGATGAGGATCGAGGGCCCAATATCGTCCAGCAGAATCCCGCCGCGCGTACGCCAGAGATTTCGTGTGATGGCGTTGTTGGCCATGGGCTGTCCCATGGCGGCAACGAACTGAGCAGTAGCGGGATCGTTGAGGCCGCCGCTGCCGGGCCAGCCGGCCCGCTCGAATGCGGGCGCCTCGCGGTCGAAGGCGCCGTGGACCCAAGGGTGATAAGGATTGCGGCCTTGCCCCGGCCGATCAAGCACGTAGACTTTGTACCCTTGTTCGAGCAGGAGCGTGGCCCACCCGCGGCGGCCATCGGGAGTGCTGATCCAGTCACTGCCCTGCCGGTAACCGCCGTGAATCAGAAGTACGGGATAAGGATGCCGCACCTGGGCGGGAATCCAGTGCTCGACATACATCTGCATGCCGTTGCAGACAGTCCCACGTGCCAACGTAGCGTGTTCGACGCCGTACCAGCGATAACTCCACTCGGCGATGTCGAGGGACGCCCCGGAGGCACTGGCACTCCCGGCGCGCTGCGCCATCGAGGGCACAGCCACAACTGTCCCGGCCGCAAGCATCCCGAGTTGCCGGCGGGTAATGGCGGGTTTTTCCATGCCGCGATCTTAGCACCGCCCCACGGCATGGAGTTACGAGTATCGCCGGATTCTGCAATCGCTCAATTGAGATATTATGGGTCCCCGGGAGGGGATTATGACACGTCGCTTCATGTTTGCCGGATTCGTGATGACGCTTGGCGCTCACCTGGCCTTCAGCCACATCCGCATCTACCCGACAGAGTCCACGTTTGGCGCCCGCGAGAAATACACGATGCGAGTGCCCAATGAGAAACAGGTCGCCTGCGTTCGCATCGAGGGCGAGTTCCCCGCGGAAGTCAACATCTACGATTTCGAGTTCAAGCCTGGGTGGAAGATCGAATTCAAGAAAGATGACAAGGGCAAAATCATCGGAGCGGTTTGGAGCGGCACGATGGCTCCTTACGAATTCGTGGAGTTCGGCATGCTAGGTCTGAATCCGAAAGAGGGTTCCAGTCTGGTATGGAAATTCGTTCAGTACTACGACGACGGGTCCAAGGAAGAGTTCACCGGACCGGTCGGATCGCGGCTGCCATCGCCTGTTACGGCGTTGAAGCCGGCCAAGTAGTCGACACCACGAACGACGCGGGTCGCTGAGGGACGGCGGGATAGTATTCTCGGCGCACTAAAGGATAACGCCGGACTCCTAGCTGAGGTGCATCTTGCTGCGCGGGCGAACGCAAGATATTTTCAGTCAAGCACCTATGAACGATTCCCTATCTACACCTTCCTTTTCGGACAACGCCGAGCCCCACGTGATCGCGGTCTGCACCCAGACGCGGGATTGTCGGGTCTGCCTTGGTCCTCACGATGACGAGATCCACGCGGCGACGCTCGCCGTCCGCAAATGGTTTCGCGAAGAAGTGACGAAGGGCTTCCAACCGGTAGTTTTGTTTTAAGCTGCTCTGTTGGGAAACATCCCGCCAGTGGTATGTCCGCCCGGCGGCTCATACATTCGCCATCGATACCGATAAGAAGGCTGGAGGATCGAATCCACCGCAGTTATTTGTATGCTTGCCCTTCTTGGCATCGCGCTGGTCTTCGCGGCAGTCTTTGGCGGCTATGTGGTGGAAAAGGGCAATCCATATGTTTTGCTGCAACCGGCCGAGCTGTTGATTGTTTGCGGTGCGGCTTTGGGCATCGTCCTGATTGCCAACCGTCCCGCGGTCATTTGGAGAATGACGCGGAGCGCCTGCAGCGTCATAATATTTCCTCCGTGGCAAAGCCGCGGCTTTTTTCTTCGTTCTCTGCGAATGCTGTACGAGGTGTTTGTATACGCGCAGCGAGCCGGCATCGTCGGTCTGGAAGCCGATGTCGAAGACCCAGCCAAGAGCCGCATTTTTTCTCATTACCCCGAACTGCTGAAAGATCTGCCGGCGCGCGAGTTTCTTTGCGATTCGCTCCGTATGCTGGTGATCGGCGTGACGACTCCGCACGAACTCGATCACCTGATGGATCTCGATATGGAGGTCCAGCGGCGCGGCAACCAGGAACCGGTGAGTGCCCTGAGCGCCGTGGCCGATGCATTGCCGGGATTGGGAATCGTAGCTGCCGTCCTCGGCGTGGTGATCACCATGCAATCGATCGGAAGCTCTCCGGAAACCGTTGGCGAAAAAGTAGCTGCGGCGCTGGTCGGCACGTTCCTGGGCATCCTGTTGTGTTACGGCGTGGTGGGGCCGCTGGCATCGCGGCTCGAGGGTTTGGGTGAGGGCCGGGTACATTACCTCCAGGTGCTGCGTACCGCAGTTGTGGCCTTTGCCCGTGGATCGTCGCCCATACTCGCGGTGGAGTACGGGCGGCGATCCATTCCTGTAGAATGCCGGCCTACTTTTAACGAGATGGAAATCTCCATCCGCCGCGACGCTAAAATTCCGCCGCTGCCTGCCGCCACCTCACCTCCGGAGGAACATGCCGCCGTCGAGCCCGCTTGACACGCCGGCCGCTGCTCCTTTGCGGGCTCGCCTTCATTGGCCGCAGAAGAGAAAGGGCGGCGCCTGGAAGGTGGCTTACGCCGATTTTGTGACGGCGCTGATGGCGCTGTTCATCGTCTTGTGGATGATGAACGCCAACGGCCAGGTCAAAAGATCCGTGCAAGGATATTTCCGCGATCCGCGCGGCTACACGCGGAAACTCGGCGCCGGCGTGGCCAACTCGGGCGAGGGCCTGGCGATGGACAGAAACAGCATTCACGAGATGCAGAGGAGGATCGAGGAAGCCCTGCGGCAGTTGCCCGAGTTCGGTACGCTTCGAAAAAACATCATGGTCAGTGTTACGGGGGATGGGCTTCGCATAGATCTTCTGGAAACGGAACAGGGCATGTTCTTCGTGACCGGTAACCCGACCCCCACGCCGGCCGGAGAGCGCCTGCTAGGGGTGCTGGCCCATGAACTTGCACGGATGCCCAATCCGGTTGTGATCGAAGGGCACACGGATGCGCGGCCATTCCGCGGCGGCACTACGGGCCGCTACGGGAATTGGGAACTGGCGGCCGATCGCGCGAACGCGGCCCGCCGCCTGCTGCACGCCTATGGCCTGCCGCCCGGGCAGGTCGTGGAGATGCGGGGCTTCGCCGATCAGCGCTTACTCAATCGAGGCGATCCGAACGACCCGCGCAATCGCCGCGTATCGGTGGTGGTCAAATTTCAAGGCGGGGATAATTGAAAGGCCTGTTCTACAGTTTGAACAGTTCCCGCAACCGTCGGGTTTGCACCCGGCTCACCGGAATCTCGGTGTGCTTTTTGTCATCCATCCGGAGCTGGTAACTGGACTTGAACCAGGGCACCACTTCCTTGATCCGGTTAATGTTGACCAGGTAGGAGCGGTGCACGCGCCAGAACATATCCCGATCGAGGCTGGCCTGAAGATCCTCGATCGTGCGATGCGTCGACTGACCTTCCAGGTTCGTGGTGACCAGGGTGATCAACCCATCGTCGATGGTCGCGTAGATCACGTCGTTAGCGTCCACGATAAAGTGGCGGTTGTTCGCACGTACCAGCAGCTTGCTGCGCGGAGCCGGAGCGGGCTTCGCCGCTGCACCGGCGCCGGACCCAACTGGAACAGGCGGAGCGACCTTCTTGTCCTGAAGCACGCGACGCGCCCGCTCGATCGTCTCCGCGAGGCGTCCTTTTTCCACAGGCTTCAGGAGGTAATCCAGAGCTTCCAGGCGAAAGGCTTCCACGGCATGCTGCTCGTAGGCGGTCAAAAAGATGAAATGCGGCGTGGTGTCTTGCCCGCCCTCCTGGAGCCTTCGTACCAGCCCGATGCCATCCAGGCCCGGCATGTGAACATCGAGAAACACCAACTCCGGCTCCAGTTTGCGGATCAAGTCGGCGGCCTCGAGACCGTTCGAAGCTGTTGCGATCACTTCTACTTCCGGGAAGTCTTTCAATAGATAGGCGAGTTCGTCGCAAGCTAACTGCTCATCGTCCACTACGACAGTCGTAATCGTAGACGTCGCGCGATCTCGCATGGAGTTGGTATTATAGCATTTCAACCGGTTTGATCCCGTAAGAGGAGACTTGATCTTGCCCAGCAAAGAGCCCGTCCAAATTGCGCCCGCCGAAGGGAAGTTGGGGGTTTTGATTCCGGGGATGGGCGCGGTAACAACCACATTCCTGGCAGGACTGGAGGCGATTAAACGCGGGCTGGGGAAGCCCATTGGTTCGGTCACCCAACTAAGCACTATCCGCTTGGGCAAGCGCACTGAGGGGCGCAGCCCCGCGATCCGGGATTTCGTGCCGCTGGCGCGCATGGAAGATATCGTTATCGGCGGCTGGGACATCTTCGAAGACAATGCCTATGAAGCGGCGGTCAAGGCCGGCGTCCTGGAGATGACCCTGCTGGACCAGCTTAAAGAGCCGCTCTCGGCCGTAAAGCCCATGAAGGCAGTGTTCGACCAGGAGTTCGTCAAACGCTTGCGCGGGCCGAACATCAAGGCCAACGGGTCGAAGATGGATTACGCCGAGAGGGTCATGGACGACATCCGGCAATTCAAGGAAAAGACCGGAGTTTCGCGCCTCACGATGATCTGGTGCGGCTCTACCGAGGTCTTCCGCCAGGCCGCGCCTGTGCATGCCACTTTGAAGGACTTCGAGTGCGGGCTGCAGAAAAACGATCCCGAGATCTCACCCAGCCAGATCTACGCTTATGCCGCTCTGAAATCGGGAGTGCCGTACGCCAACGGCGCGCCGCACATGACTACGGATATGCCCGCGCTGCTGGAACTGGCGCGAAACATGAATCTGCCGATCTCCGGAAAGGACTTCAAGAGCGGCCAGACGTTCATGAAGACCCTGATCGCGCCCGGCTTGAAATCGCGCATGCTGGGTTTGAGCGGCTGGTTCTCGACGAATATCCTGGGGAATCGCGACGGCGAGGTGCTGGACGATCCCGGTTCGTTCAAATCGAAAGAGGTCAGCAAATCCTCGGCGCTGGAATATATCCTGCAAGGCCAGCTCTACCCCGACCTGTACCGCGACTTCTATCACAAGGTGCGGATCGAATACTATCCGCCGCGCGGAGATGCCAAGGAGGGTTGGGACAATATCGATATTTTCGGGTGGCTCGGCTACCCCATGCAGATCAAGGTGAACTTCCTGTGCCGCGATTCGATTCTGGCGGCGCCGCTGGTCCTGGACATCGTTTTGTTCATGGATCTGGCGCAGCGCGCCGGGATGCGCGGTGTGCAGGAATGGCTGTCATTTTATTTCAAAGCGCCCATGCATGCGCCCGAGGTTTACCCCGAACATGACATTTTCATCCAGCTCATGAAGATGAAGAATACGCTGCGCTGGATGCGGGGCGAGGACCTGATCACGCATTTGGGCCTGGAATATTACGATTGATCGCTGTATCTTTTGAAGACGCGGGCTGCAGGAGAGAATGATCGGCCTGCGGCGGCGTCAGAGTGCCCTAGGAGAAGCATGAGAGTACTGGTCATCGGGGGGACGCTCTTTATCGGGCGACTCCTGGTGGAGGAGTTGGTAAAAGCGGGCCACGAGGTGGCGGTTCTGCATCGCAAAGCCAAGCATGAATTTGGCCGGCGCGTGGAGAACCTGGTGGGTGACCGCAACGATGCCGAATCGCTGATGGAGGCCTTGGGTGGCCGCCGGTTCGACGCCGTCTACGACAACGTCTACGACTGGGAGCGCGGCACCACGGCGGCGCAGGTGGAAGCCACCGTGCGCGCCTGCAATAGCGACCGCCTGACCCGCTACATATTTCTGTCGAGCGTTGCGGCCTACGGCGACGGGCTCAACCATAAAGAAAGCGATCCTCTGGCGCCCGATTACCACGCGAATCCCTACGTTCGCCACAAAGCCAGCACGGAGCGTTTGCTGTTCCGGATGCACTCGCAAACCGGCCTGCCCGTAGTCACCTTCCGCCCGCCCTTTGTCTACGGCCCGAACAATCCTTTTTACCGCGAGCAGTTCTTTTGGGACCGCTTGCGGGCCGGACGTCCGGCAATCATACCGGGTGACGGCCACCGGCTGATGCAATTCGTGTACGTGCAGGACCTGGCACACGCCATGGTTCGCTCCTTAACAGAGCCGCGCGCCGTGGGAGAAGCCTTCAACATCGGCGACCCGAAACCACTAACGCAGGCGGAGCTGGTGGAAAAGCTCGCAAAGACCGCAGGCGTGGAGCCGACATTGGTGCGCGTTCCACGCGACCTGATCGTGCAGGCCGGCGGCAATGTCATGGACGAGCCATATTATTTCGGTGAGTACCTGGATGTTCCGCCGATCACGGAAAACATCGGCAAAGTCACCCGCGTATTGAAAATGAAGCTGACGCCATTCGAGACCGGCTTGAAAGAAACATACAAGTGGTACACGCGCAATCACAAGCCGCGCAGCGCCGGTTTTGAATTCGA
>PSRJ01000157.1 GCA_003175985.1 Terriglobia bacterium | reverse complement strand
TCCCTCATACCGAGCCGCGACCGTAAGGAAGCGGTCGAGCGCCGATAATTGAGACACCACGTACTCAGTAAAGCGGTTCCGCAACATACAGGTTCACGCGGTCCATCAGGTCGAAAGCCAGGAAGAAGACACGCCGGTCGTCACGAAAATCGATCTGCGGAATGCTGAATAGAAACGAGCCATCCGTCAGCGGTTGATCGCCGGCAAATACCAGCCGCGCGGTATCGCCAACGAGCGCGACGATTTCCGGAAAGCCCCCATCGGCATTTGCGGAAAAGGCCACCTCACCGGCCCGATTTACCGCCAGATTCCGGAAGGAATTGAGTGCGGCTCCGCTGGGCAGCGCCTGTCCTCCGCTAAATAGCGGATTCCATCCGCTGTCCGTGTACTGCGCCAGGACCGCAGTGCCGCGCTGGGTCAGGATGGCGTAAAAACTGCCGCCTCCGGCTTTCACTTCGTTAGCGCCCTCCACGGTCAGGTCGTTCACTTTTGTCTGTCCGAACAATGCGGCGGCGCTCCATTGGCCATTCGCCCAGAGAAAGTAACCCGAGGGACCGCCATTGACGGTGAATCGGGCCATGACGCGGCCCGAGTTGTCCATCGCGATTTCCTGCCAGTTCGCGAAGTAACCGCCGGCCGGGCTGGCCGTACGGTACTGAGGATTCGCGCCGGCATACGCCAGCACCTGGACCTTACCGCCGCTGACGATACTGACTCGGGAATGGTTCTGATTCGTGAAAGACACCCAAGCGACCTGCCCGTTATCGTTAGCCGCGAGCGTCGAAGGGCTGTTCTGAATCACTCCGTCGGTGTCGCGGCGCGGAAAACCGAGCACTAACTCGCTACTGTTCGGCCCCACGCGGGAGAGGCTATCGTCCGCGGCGACATAAAGCGTTCCATCGGGAGCCTTGACCGCGACGTTGCCGTAATAGGGCGCGACATTGAGGCGGTCGCCGAGCAGAACCCGAGGCATGAGTCCCGTATCGTTCACCTGGAAAATGCTCGATTGAAAGCCGCCCATCAGCGGATGCGCGTCTCCGTTCGCGGCGCCGGGAACAACGCCGCGCAGAGTGAGGTTGGCTGAGACCGAAAGCCGGTCGCCGCTCTGGAGGGCTACAGCGGGGCCCCCGGAAGCGAACCGCAATATTTCGAGGGGCTGTGCTGCCGTGCGCACCTTGGCGAACACCACTCCCGCGCTGGTCATCGCGGCTGCCTGAATCTCCAGGATCACATCTCCCGCAGGCGCGGGTCTCCCCTGAAGCACAACCAGATTGGCGGAAGCCGCCTTCGGCGGCCAAACGTACAGTCCCCAACCCCGCCCGCCATCACCGAGGAACAGGACGCCCGCTGCATTTACCGAATAGATCTGGCTGAAGCCATTCAGGGGCAGAACGTTGGGGGCCGCACCCAGGTTCCCGCCGGGAAAACGTAGCAGAAGCGTGCTTCCGTCAGACCGGTCGCAACCAATCGCCAGGTCTCCCGAAAATCCGATTCCCAGGCGAAAGATGTTCCTTACGGTGCCGCCGCCCGCCGCGTCGCCCGTCTTCAGAGCTTTCGCGATGGCGCCATCCGGCGCAACCCGATAGACGCCCCGGGTTGTTCCGTCACTGGCGCTGAAATAGACCGCGCCCTGGCCATCCATGCCGAAATCCGCGTCAAAATTGAAACCGGCATTCAACCCCGGCAAAGTGGTCCCAGGCGATGAGACATCCAGGTTGACCGAACCGCGCTGCAGATCGAACAGACCGGTCGCGCGGGTGCTCGATCCCGACGGCAAGTAACTCGCCCGGAACACAACCGCCCCGTTGTCGTTTAGGGAAAACCGGCTGACGTTGGTGTTTTCGAAATCGGTGTAGCCCGAAGTCGTGCCATCGGTCAGCAGATATTGAAACTGGTTTTTCGCCAGCATCAGCAGGCCGCCGGCGTTGCCCATGCCATCCGCGCGCACCAGTACATTGCCACGGTTGTTGATCACGGGATCCTGAAAGTCAATCAGATTGCCGCCGGGATTTAATGTCGGGGTGCCGCCGGATGCCAAGATCTGGTAATTGCCCTGTTCGGCGAGCAGCACGCCAGCGGATAAACCATCGAGCGCTGCGACGGTAACCAACTGTTCGCTGTCGTTCACGGCAATCCCACCGCGCCGCCCAAGCATTCGGAACGACTGGCGCATGTCGTCCGTGGTGAGGAGACGGCGCAGGCGGTAGTCCCCCGGCGGAAGAATCGTCGCCGTGGTGATTCCCATGAACTGGTTGGTGAAGGCTGCGGGGACGTTCGTGTACACGACACTCGCGGTGATGATCAGGCTGGCACTCGCATAGCCCGTGAGCAGCCCGGAGTTCGAGATCGCGGCCGTCGAGGTTCGCCCGCCGTTACCGCCGGACACCTGCCAGGTTACCGGCACAGATAACGGCTGCTGATTGATGTCCAAAACCGCCGCGGCGTATTGCACCTGATCACCGATCTTGAGTTGCCGGTCGGCCGGAGTGACGTCGATGCGCAGCGGCACAGTCTGCAGTTGGAAAGTCCCGCGTACGCCGCCAGACGCTGCTGTGATCGTAATGATGCCCGGCAGAATGGCCGTAACCGTTCCCGAGGAATCAACCGAGGCGATCGTGCTATCGCTCGACGCCCACGCGAGCGGCGCATTGCCGATGGCATTTCCCGCGCGGTCCACTACTAGCGCGGCAACCTGCAACTGCGCGCCGCAGACCAGGCGTGAAGAAGCGGCACTGAGGAAAATCGAGCCGGGAGTCTGCGCGAACGCGATGGCGGTCGCGCAACACAGAAGTGCCAGCCGCTTACTCAAAAACCTCCTCCACGGGAACGTATGTCCCCACAGTCGCGAAAGGCACATACTCGAACTTGCGGCCGGAGGGTGTATCGGCAATGGACTTGGTCCAATCGATTCCCAGCGCCGAATAGATCGTAGCGGCGATATCTTCCATCACAATCACCCGGTTTTGCGACCAACCGGGATCGGCGATCTGGTCGCCTATGGCATCGGTGGCGCCGATGGCTTTGCCTCCCCGTACCCCGCCGCCCATCAGCAATACACTTTGGCAGTCCCGGTGGTGATCGCGCCCGCCGCGCGGATTCAGTTCGCCGGCCGAGCGCCCAAACTCGCCCATAACTACGATGAGGGTGCGGTCGAAATCACCGCTCGATTTCAGATCGGCCACCAGGTTCCCGAGGCCGCGGTCCAGATCGCCATTGAGCTGGTACATGTTGGGCGTATAGCGGCGATCATACATGGACTGGTGCGTGTCCCAACCGGTGGTAAACAGATTGATGAACACGGTGCCGTTCTTGGCCTGAATGGCATTGCGCGCCACCAGACAGGACCGGCCGAATGCCGTAGAGCCGTAGCGGCTGTCCTCGTCGGAAGTGAACTGAAAGACGGCCGCAATAGAAGCGTCGTACATAAGCTGTTGCGCTGCCGTGTAAAAGGCTGCGTGGCTCCCCATCTCCGGATCGAACGGGGCAGAACGCAAATTCGCATCCAGATCTTGAAGGAGGTTGAAACGCTGATTAAACCGCTGCTGGCTGGCCTGGGCGCTGAACCCTGAATGTTGGAGGGTGGTGAGTCCGCCGGCGTTTGAAGGGGCCGTAAAAGGCTCGACGCGGCCGCCCAGGAATTTCGCGCCTTGCAAAACCGTCCCGCCGGAATTCAGGGCCAAGAACGGCGGCACACGCCCGGTGTTGCCTTTTTCCATGGCCACGACAGATCCGATATTCGGCACTTCCGCCAAAAACGCCGGATTCGCCGGGTGGGTGGTTTGGGAATAGAACTGCCCGCGTTCGTGAACCGCTTCCCAACTTCGCACCGACCGCAACACGCACAGATCTCGGGAGATCTTGGAAAGATTGGGGAACATCGTTTGGGAGAGCACCAGTCCGCCGGGATACTGTTGCAGGCCGGCGTCCGCCGGATTCCACGGTCCGTCCTTGGGATCGAATGTATCGAGCTGGCTGGGAGCGCCCACCAGGTGCACGAAAATGCAGGCGCGCGCGGTATTGCGCATCCGCGCGCCGGTGGCGGTCACATCCGCATCTCCGCGGCGGGCAAGCCCAAGAAAAGCCGAAGAAGCGGCAGCGTTGAAGAGAAACCGGCGTCGCGAGAATCTGTGTTCGGGAGACTGGCAGCCGCAGACCATCGATATCACCGTTTAGTGGTTAAAAAGGAAATCGAGCTTGTTGAGGAGCGCCCACTGGACGTCCGAGAGCCATTGGTCGCGGCTCAACGTGGCGCGCCCTTTCATGGCGACCGCCGCTTCCGCATCGCTCGGCGGCCTGCCCAAGCTCGCCAGAAAGAGCTGGCGGACAGCGGACTTATCATCCGGTGTTGACTGCATCAGGAGCGCCACGCGTGTATCCCAGCTTCCATTCCCCGTGCCGAAGGTACGGTAATTGATAAAGAAATCATTCATCAGGTACAGCACCTGGAGCAGCGAACTGTTGGAATTGCGCGCCACGGTCCAATAATTTCCGCGCCCGAAATTCGCGAGGAAGTTCTGTACCTGGCCATTGCTGCGCGGCTCGGTCGGGTCGGGCAATTGCCCGGCGTGGTACACCGGTTGATCATAGCCCGCCACAAATAAGGGTACGGTCGTCATGGTGGCGTCCGAGATGGCATCGTAAAGCTCTTCGGCGCTCAAGCGCCGCGAGAAATGCTTGGCGAAATAAGGCTCGTAGGCGGGATTCCAGCCGCCGTCATAATTACTCGAAAGCTGGTAGGCGTTGGAAGCCGCCATCAGCCGGAGCATATGCCGAACGCTGTAGTTACTCTGAATGAACTCGGTCGCCAATGCTTCTATCAGGGCGGGATTGGCTGGCTGGACATAGCCATCGGCAGGAGGATTGGCGGGGTCGATACGCGCCAGATCCCATCCGTCCGGCGGTTCCACGATTCCGACGGTAAACATGTGGTGCCAGAGGTAATTGACAGCGGCGCGGGCAAATTGGCGGTCGTTGGTTACGATCCGCGCCAGTTCCGAGCGCCACGCGTCTGCCTTGGGTGCCTCGCCCGTGTAAATGTATGCCGGCGTATACGGGCCACCAAAACGTGCGGGGCGCTGGCCGGGGTTATTGGCGTTGACAACGGCGCTGTAACCCCCAGTCGAGCGATCGGCCACGATTGATCGCATCTGCTGGTGGAACGCGTCCAGGGGAAGAATATCGAACTGAGTTCGCGAAAGAAAGGCGGCCTGCTGCCAAAACTGGTTCCGCTTGTGAGTAGAGAGGAAGAGGTTGATCTGTTCCAGATGGGCGCGCCCGTCGTGGCAGGAAATGCAGATTGTCTTGGTGCCCAGAAATGCGACGGTAATGGCATCGGTCAGGTTGTCCCACGAGTCTTGAATGGGATCGCCTTGCTGATAGGAGCGGACACTGAAGTTCACAGGCCCAATGGCCGTGGCATCGCCTGCAGCCGAGATCAATTCGCGAGCCACGTCGCGATAAGAGCGGTCGTTCTGGATGAACTCGCGGAGATAGCCATTGAACTTGTTCCGGCCGTTGATGCTGATGTAGTTGTAATAATTGCTGGTGACCTGGAAAAGATTGGCGTAAAACAAAGTCCAGTTATCGACGAAGGCCTCCGACGCCATCAGGTCGTCGATCAATCTCGCGCGCTTAGCGGGATCTGAGTCTTGCAGGAAGGCGTCCACACGCTCTGGCGCGGGGATCCGGCCAGTCAGATCCAAAGAGACTCGTCTCAGAAAATCGGCATCCGAGGCAGGTTGTGCGGGAGTGACGCCATCGGCCGCCATTCGACCGAAGACAAAATCGTCGATGAAATTCGCGCTGGCGGGCACGGCGGTTGCCGCAAGCGGGGTGTGGCGGGCGTGCGCCTGCGCGGAAAAACTCGCGAACTGACGAGCACGGTCACGCCGCTGGGCATCGGCCACACGCTGGGAAGATGGGTAAGCCGGACAATCCGTATCGCCGGCCGCAACGAGTAGACTGCTGAGCGCGATCAGCAGACACAACCCTTGGCGCATTGGGCATAGTATAACCCCAGATTTGTTGCAGCCGGGATCCGATTGCAGAAGCGCCACCTAGCCGTACTATGCCCCAGGCGTCTCTAATCCGGGGCGCTCGAGGGCGGGACCACTCCGTTGAGCCGCAGATACACGCTCATATATCCATACATCTCGTTAGAATGGCGCACGACGTGCCAAAGCGTGGAGAGCCGCGTGCGCGTCTGCCCGCCGGGCAGCGGCGGACTCCCGATGGCGCCGCTCACCTGTTCGAGCGCAGTCGCATCGGTCAGCGATTCGAAGGCGCTATCACACTTTGCGAAGGACTCCTTTAGCGCAGCCACAAGGTCGGGTTTAGCCGTTTTCGGCGCTGCACCCAATGTCTTACGCTCACCTTGGACACCGGCACAGGTCCGGAAATTCGCATCGGCGATATGGGCAACGCGGCGGCCAAAAGTCTCGATCTCGGGTACCGGCTTAAATAGATACCGGTCTTCCGGCATCTTATCGGCCATTTTCAGGAGATTGGTTTTAATGGTGGTATAGGCCACTCGCAATTCAGTGCTCAGCGGATTGGATGTTTGCCCTTGGAGCGTGGCCACGGCGAGCGTCAGGATCAAAACGGGCCTCATCGGCTCTCCTTGTTAGTCGCGCGCGGCACCGGCCTTCCGTAGACCTCCATCCATGCCAGATCTGTCCAACCACCGTTGCCGTGGCCGCTCCCGGGCATCAGGTCTACAAACCCGATCTCGTCGACTTTACTCAAATCGGGATTGACGACCCAGCCTGCCTGGGCGCCGGTCATCGTTACCACTTTCTCGGGATCGAGACGCCGCCATCGCAGATCGGCCAGTGAGAACTCGACAATGTGCCAATCCAGGCTGTAACCGTCAGCATGATCTCCCACAAGATATGTGCCGTCAGCCAGCTTGAGAAGAGGACGAAGCTGGTGAAATCCCTCTGCCTTCACACGCCACTGGATTTTGCCAAGGCCGCTGAGATCCGCGTAATTCTCTCTGTCACGGAGCGTGAGCCCACACGGTCTGCGGCAGGTTCCAGTGAAGGTATGGGCCGGATCGTCGAGAGGCTGCGGGCGCTTGTTATCCCATATACCTCCGAACTCGGGATCGGGCCGGGGCGGATCTCCGTACAATTTAAGTTCGAGGTTGGGGCTGGCAACTGAATCCTGACTGATGGGATGTTCCGGCGTCCCCGAGTGTTTCCATGCTTCGCGAAAGAATAACGGCGGCCGATGGTTTTCCGGCGGGTCCGGCGTGGGCCTCTGCTGACCTGATGCGCAGCACGCAATCCCTATCAAGACAACGTATCTCATATGCTGGCTCCCGATTATTGGCGGTTTGGAGATCCGGACGGCTCCGGCGCGCTGAGTTGTCCCATGACCTTGACGTCGTGATGAAGTACATACGACGTCTCAGTAGGGACACCGGCTTTGAATTTCACTTTGAGCACCACCTGATAATAACGGGGAATCTCGCCGTTCGGCTGTCTCAACTTGGCGACCAGCAGCCGGGCATAGTTCGGATCCGTGAACCATTCGACGGCCGTGAGACGCCCCGGCGTCCGATTTGCGGTGAAGGTCTCCACCTCACCGGTCCCCAACGGACCCGGAACATGACTTACCAGGACATGCACTTCGCCGTCTTCCGCGGATCCTTGCGGAAGCTGATCTACCAGCAAGGCCGGCTCGCCCGCACGCGGATGCAGGTTATGAATGCCGGGCCTGGCATTCACCAGGTCGAGCTGCACAGGCAGGCCGCTCAACTGATTTTCAAAAAACACGGGCGCGCCAATGAAGAGCACATTATTATTGGCAAGCTGCTGCAAACTCAGCTCGCTGGTGCGAAGCAACGATAACGCAGCCACACGCGGCCCCAGCAGTTTACCGATTAAGAATGAAGCGTTTACTTCACCCATCGGCGCGTAATAGAGGTTGGGCTGGAGATCGGCATTGTTGAGCGCCTTGCGAATGCTCGTAACCGCCGGGGATTTGATAATGTCTTCCCACCGGTTCAGTGTCAGATCGCGGTACGCTCCGTATCCTTTAAACTGCACGAACGGAGGATCGGCGATAGATACGATGATTGGCCGGTTTGCACCGAGGAACGGCCTCCAGAGCAGTTCCAGTTCCGGTGTCCACATCGCACGGAAAGGGGCCGCTTCCTGCCGCGCGCGCCAGAGCTGAATGGTGGCAACGGCGCCCCAAACCACCGCAATCAGGAGGACAGCGCCAATCAGTATCGTCGCGCGGCGCGCCGGCGCCGTTTTTTCTTCAATCGCTAACAGCTTGACCGAATCCGCTAGAGCAACTGTGTCGGCCCCGTTCGTAGCCGATTTTGCAATGGCGGGAACCTCTTCGCAGGTCAGCTTGAAACGGCCCTTGGGTAAATCGATCATCCACTGATCGTCTTTGCCCTCGGTCCGATAGTATTCGGCCAGCTTTTGCCGTAGCCTTCCGACCTGGATACGAACCGTCGAATCATGGCGCGGATCGTATGTCGCCGGTTTGCCCAGGGCATCGATACCGACGGAGTATTCCTTTAGTTGATCCGCCTCGCCCGACAGCATTTTGTCTGCAAGGAACCGGAGCAGGCGCCGCAATGCCTCGGAGTTGCGGAAGGTGTTGCTCTCCAGGATTCGTTCGATTTCGGCTGTGACGGCCTCATCGCCGACCGGCATCGCGGGTTCTTTGCTCCACCGCACGATTATACTTCGTTCGCGCGACCTGCCAGTGGATCACATACCTTTGTAACTCCACCTCAGGATTCGCTGGCCGAAGGACTCCCCCAGATAGATGTTGCCCTTGGAATCGCTGGAGATGCTGTGAATGTGATAAAACTCCGCCGGGCCCCGGCCGCCGTGCCCGCCGAACCAACCGACTACTTCCAGGGTCTGGCGATTCACGATCTGCACTTTCTTGTTGACACCATCCGGCACATAAAGAAACTGCTGCTGTTTATCGGGCGAAAACGTGATATCGAACGTGGTGCCTTCCTCTCCGATGGTCTTCCGCTCGACATACCCTTCCTTAACAAACGTGCCATCGGGCCGGAACACTTGAATGCGGTTGTTCCTCCGGTCGCCCAGGTAGACCAGGTCGTCATTGGAGATGCGGATACCGTGCGGCGTATTGAACTGCGCCGGCCCCGGCCCTTCGAAAGTGCGCGCGTTGGAGGCCTTGTCATCCGGCGGTTTTCCATAGGCCCCCCAATGTCGCTTGTAGGCGCCGGTGTCAGCGTCGAACACGATCACACGGCGGTTGCCGTAGCCATCGGCCACGAACACCTCGTTGGTTTTCGCGTAGACGGCGATACCCGCCGGCCGGTTCAGATTCTCTGTGTCTCCGCTTCCTGCCGTCTTTCCGTGATGGCCGATTTGTAGAAGGAATTTCCCCGTCTTAGTGAATTTCAGAATCTGGGTATCCTTGCCGCCGTTGCCGGCAATCCAGACATTTTCCTTGGAATCGACGAAGATGCCGTGCTCCGTGTCGGGCCACTCATAACCCTGCCCGGGGCCGCCCCATGATTGGACCAGGTTGCCCGCCATGTCATATTCCAAAACCGGCGGCGCCGGCACACAGCAATCGCCCTCCGGGGGATTGAGCGCCGCGTACCTGTCGTTTTTTTGCAAACTGCGAGGACGGTTGGCAACCCAGATGTGGTCGTGAGAATCGACGAAGATTCCGCCGATGCTCCCGAGCATCCAGTTGTTGGGCAGCGGCTTCGGCCAGGAGGGATCGGGCTCAAATCGGGGCACGCCGGCCGCGCCGCGGCTGCGTTCCAATGCGCCCACCGTAACCAGGGCGATAGCGGCGAAGAGTAGCGTCCATTTCATGTGTGACCTCCCTGCCTATTTGCCGGGATGCAGCAACAGCTTTTGAACGCGCCAGTTCAGGATCTCAGCGACGTAGATCTCGTTCTCCGACGGGCAGGCCATTTCATGAATCCAGCCGAATTCCTTGATCTGGCGCCCTGTGCTCCCGAACATTCCGAGCACCTTGCCATCGAGCGAGAGCTTATAAACGCGGCCCGGGTAGGAGTCGGCGCTGTACAGATACTGTGTGCCGGGGCCAGGTGTGATGCAGATGGCCCATGGGGAACCGGGGCGCCTGGAGCCTTGAGGCGGATTGGCCGGCGTAAACGCGTTGCCGTACCAGACCCGCGCATCGGGAGGCGCGGGAATATCGATCTTGATCACCTTCAGGAAATTGCCGTCATGATCGAAGACCTGAATCCGGCTGTTCTCGCGGTCCGCGACGTAGATATTTCCCTTTGCGTCGGCGGCGATACTGTGCGGCAGGTTGAACTTGCCTTCTTCCGTCCCGCGGTCACCCCAAGACTTTACCCAGTGCCCGTCCTTATCGTATTTGGCCACGCGTGAGTTGATATAGCCGTCGCTAATAAAGATGTTACCTGCCGGGTCCCAGGTGACATCGGTAGGCTGGCGGAACTGGCCATCCACGGCAGGCCGCGGCGGATTGACGCGCGTCCAGGGACCGGCTTCATCGGATGCTTCCTTTTTCCGGCCAAATACCATGGCTACGCGGCCTTCGGGATTGAACTTGATCACCATGTCCGAGCCTTTGTCAACGGCCCAAAGGTTGTCTTCTTTATCGACGCGGACGGTATGGGCGAACGACCAGGCATACAGGTTATGGCCGATTTCGCGGATATATTTGCCGTCGGGACCAAACTCCAGCACCTGCGAGGCCGTGGCGCCATAGGCGGGACCGGTCGAGTTGCCGCGATTGAAGACGAAGACGTGTTTCTTCGAATTCACAGCCACTCCGGAGGGTTCGCCCAGGTGCAGGTCCGGCGGCAGCTTCAGGAAGTTGGCTACCGAATCGAACGCGATTTCGGGAACGCCTGAAGGGCTGCCAATGTCCGCCGCCAACGCGGCGCAGCTTAGCAGGGCGAGTGCCGATAGGATTAGCGAGCCGAGTTTCAACTGAATGTCCTTCCTTGTCGATATCACAGCGCCGGTAGGAGGGAAATTACTTCGATCCGCGGTTGGCGGCCGCGGCCTTTTCCTGGGCGCGAGCGCCCGATAGTGAGCCCGACAGACCGTAATTCCCCTCATGGCACGCGTATTCGAAGATCTTGTCCTCAGTTCGCATCATGGGGTATCGCGCTGTCCAGGGCTTAGTAAACGATTCCGGATCGTTGACCGTAAACTCGTACATGAGCGTTTCCGGACCGGTGAGCGTGAACCGTTCAACCAGCTTCATGTGTTCGCCGGAGTTCTCATAGGCCGTCCGGTCCGTGAAATTAGTGGTTTCCACGACCAACGTGTTGCCTTCCCAGTGCCCTACGGAATCTCCCGAGATGAGGCGCACACTGGAAGGAGCATGCGGTCGTCCGTCAGTGGGTATGACGCGAACGTCATGGATCTGCTCGCTCAAAAGAGCCACGTACCCCGGAGACTGAACGATCTGGTAGTTCGAGTTGTAGTTCGTGGGAATCATCGGCGGCCCGGCATTTCTCACCTGGATACAGCGCTCCGCCAGCGAACGGTTCTCGGGACCATCGAAATCATGTCCGCGGTTGGCGGCTCGGCGCTCGGCCACCAGTTTCTGAGCCTGCGGGGTCAGCGGCGGGATACGCCCATCCGGTGGATCGACAATCATCGAGGTACGAAGGTCTGGTGAAAGCTTCCCCCGATCGCGCCAAAACTCGTTATAGGCGCGGCCAACGTCGGCGCCCCCGCCGCCATCGCGGCGGTCTCCGTCAACCCGATACAGTTCCTCCTTGGCAAACGCCTCAGCTTCCTGCGGGGTGAAGAATTCCTTGCCCGCGTATTCTTTGGGCCGCTCAAACGGAGTCAAAGTAGAACTGTTCCAGATGCCTTGAAGATCAGGCACGCCATATGACGTGCGTGGAGGCGTCCAGTTCTTTTTTGTCTGTGCGGCGCCCGGAATCACAACAATTGCTAGTGCGAAAACAGTCACCGCAAAACGACAATACTTCATTCAGACCTCCATTCGGCGCTTCCGATTCTATTAATGGCAAGTCTCAAAGTCAACACACTAAGGCAGATTCCGGATGGATTTACAGCACGTCGTTGTGGTGTCGTCCGATGAATCGGCAATTAGAGGCCTTTTTATAAATTAGAGTTTGGTCTTACGGACTGTAAGCAGTTTCACAAGCTGCGCCGCGGATTGTAATGACACCCCGTTTTGTGTGGGCTTTTTCTGTTGTTTTCGAAACGAACCCGCCCTTATACTTCACAGAGCATCTTGGAAGGAGCAGGTTCATGCCAGTAACCGTCAGCTACCCGGGTGTCTATATCGAAGAGATCCCGAGCGGCGTCCACACGATTACCGGAGTCGCCACTTCGATCGGCGCCTTCGTCGATTTCTTTCCACAGGGCCCGATGAACCAGGCGGTTCAGGTTCTGAGCCAGGCGGATTTCGAACGGACATTCGGGGGGCTCGATACCCGCAGCGAAGCCAGCTACGCCATTCAGCAGTTCTTTTTGAATGGTGGAAGCCAGGCGTATGTGGTTCGGGTGACGTCTTCGACTTCGGGCAATGGAGCCGTTGCGGCGGCGATCGCGATGGAGGATGTGCCGGGCGGGAGCCCCGTTTTGACCGCGACGGCGAAGTCGCCTGGCGCGTGGGGCAACCAAATTCGCATCGACGTCGACTTTGGGACCACCGACCCGACGAAACTCTTCAACATGACGGTTACCGAGGTCACCGTCCAGAACGGCAAGACGCAGGTTGTGACCACGGAGTCGTTCCGTAACCTGGTCATTGATCCTGCGCAGCCCAACGACGCGGCCAAGGTGGTTACGAACGGGTCGCAATTGATCGCGCTGTCGAACGGAGTCACGGGAAAGCGGCCTGCCCAGACCGGCACGATTACCAAGGGAAATCCGGACCCGACCTCCGTGGCTAAGGGCGACACGATGGACGTATTTCTGGGGGCTACCAAACTTGGTACGACCGCCGGACTTCCCGACGCGCAGACCACGCTTTCCGGATTGGCGTCCGCCCTGCAATCGCTGATTCGCGCGGTCGATAAGCAACTCGCGAATGCGACGGTGATCGTTACCGGAAGCTCGTCCACCGTCACCTGGCTGGTGGCGCGCGCCGGGACAGCCAAACCCGACGACTTTCTTGCGTTTAACGACGGCGGCTCCGGCCTGGCAACGAAACTCGGACTTAACGCTGCCAACCGGCAGAATGTGCAGCAATACGCCTTAGGCGGCAATGCCGCTCAGGCTCAGGCGCTGCCGGGCGCCAATCCGCAACCGGGATCCGATGGTATATGGAACGCGGCTACAGATGCAGCCGGCATCACGGGAGGCCTGATCGGCAGCCAGAGCGCAAAGACCGGAATGTACGCGCTGGTCGATGTGGACCTGTTCAATATTCTGTGCATTCCTGCGACTGTGAACCTGCCGGACACCGACGTGGTCCAGGTGGCGAGCGACGCGATTCAACTCGCTACCGAGCGCCGTGCGATGTATATCCTCGATCCGCCCAGCGGGATCAATTCCGTGGATGGCATCAAGAACTGGCTGGATGCCAATGCCACCTTGCGTAGCCGTAATTCGGCACTTTATTTCCCGTATGTTGATATCGCCGATCCGCTAAATTCCTTCCGTCTGCGCGCCACGGCGCCGAGCGGCACGTTGGCGGGGCTCTATGCCAGGATTGACGGGACACGCGGAGTATGGAAAGCGCCCGCCGGCACGGAAGCGACGCTGAGCGGAGTTCAGAAGCTGGAATACAAATTGACGGACGGGGAGAACGGCGTGCTCAATCCGCTGGCGATCAACTGCCTGCGCGTATTTCCCATCTACGGGCCGGTCTGCTGGGGGGCCCGCACGCTGAACGGCGCCGACCAGATGGCGGACGACTACAAATACATTCCGGTGCGGCGCGTGGCCTTGTTCATTGAAGAGAGCCTGTTCCGTGGGACGCAGTGGGTGGTCTTCGAACCGAACGATGAGCCGCTTTGGGCGCAGATTCGCTTGAACGTGGGGGCCTTCATGCATGACCTGTTCCGCAAAGGCGCTTTCCAGGGACAGACGCCAAGCGATGCCTACTTCGTGAAATGCGATAAAGACACGACCACACAGAACGACATCAACCTGGGTATTGTGAACATCATAGTCGGCTTCGCACCGCTCAAACCCGCGGAGTTCGTCATCATCCAGATCCAGCAGATCGCCGGGCAAATCGCAACTTAAGGAGAGAGCCCTATGGCCGAATTCACAGTAAACGCTCAACGTTTCGATCCTTATAAGAACTTCAAGTTCCGCGTAAAGTGGGATGGCCGCTATGTGGCCGGCATCAGCAAAGTCGGAGCGCTCAAGCGTACGACAGAAGTGGTCAAGCACCGCGAAGGCGGTGACCCATCGAGCAGCCGCAAGTCTCCCGGCCGGACTGAATACGACGCGATCATGCTGGAGCGCGGCGTGACGCACGATACCGAGTTTGAGAAGTGGGCGAACAAGGTCTGGCAGTTGAACGTGCTTCCCGGTTCGGAAGTGTCGCTGAAGGACTTCCGCAAAGACCTGATTCTCGAGGTTTATAACGAGGCCGGCCAACTCGCGCTGGCTTACAAAATCTACCGATGCTGGGTCTCGGAGTTTCAGGCGCTGCCCGATTTGGACGCGAATGCCAATGCCGTTGCCATCCAGCACATCAAGCTGGAGAACGAAGGCTGGGAGCGCGACATCACCGTTCCCGAACCCACGGAGCCGAGCTTCACCGTACCTGCGGCGTAGACCATGCGCGCTTTGCTGGCTTCCGACCTGCTCGATGTCTGGGAGCGCGGGCTGGCACAGATGCCGCTCGGCCGCGCGGCAACCTTATTGGCCACTGCCTTCCCGGATCGTCCCACGGAACAACTGGAAAGTCTCCCGATCGGGCGCAGGGACGCCTTGCTGCTTGCTCTGCGCGAGCGTACGTTCGGGCCATCCGTGAACGCTGTGACGTCGTGCGAGAAGTGCAAAGCGGCCGTAGAGTTGAATTTCCAGATCGCTGATTTGCGGGTTGACGCCCTCCCGGAGCAGGAGCTTGTCGAAGTCACGATCGGCGAGTACACACTTCGGCTTCGTCTTCCCAACAGCGCCGATCTGGCTCGCATCCTGCCGCTTGCCGCCCGGAATACCGAGGCTGTGGAGGCATTGTTTAGGGCCTGCCTCGATCGGGCCGAACACGCCGGCGCATCCGTCGAAGCCGTGGCGCTCTCCGAGGAAATCATCGGCCAGGCGATTGAAGCGGTAGCGCAAGCGGATCCGCAGGCCGACATCCGGCTGGCAATCGAGTGTCCGGAGTGCGGATTTAAGGCGCGAGTCCCGTTCGACATCGTTTCCTTTCTGTGGCGCGAGATCGAAGATTTTGCGATCCGCACGCTACGGGAGATCCACGCGCTGGCGAGTGCCTACGGGTGGTCGGAGGATCAGATCCTCGCGCTGGGTCCGGTGCGGCGCCGCTGCTATCTGGAGATGGTGGGGGCATGAGTGACTTCTTCCACACCTTGATAGCGCGAAGCCGGGCGCCTCTCGACGTGGTGCGCCCGCGAGCCGCGTCGATGTTCGAGCCGCCGGCGCCCATCTCTCCGATGGAAAGCGGTCCGGATCTTCTCGAAGAGCAAGAGGAAGTTGTGGCGGAAACCGCGCCCGTCCGCAGGCGAAGGCCAGGTAGTCCCGCGGGCGCTCCACAACCGAAAGAGACCATCCGAGCAGGGGAGGCGCCCCGGGAGACACGGGACTCCCGGGAGTCACACTCGGTATCGAATACGCTGGTGCCGCCAAGTACTCCCGCGGCTTCGCCTCCTGCGTTCGCAAATCCGCAAACACATGCAGCACCAACACCCCTCGAGCGCGTGATCCGCGACCGAACTGCTGCGCGCGAAGGGGCTCCGGCGAGCCAGCCAGCCGAACCCGCCACATTATCGGCACGCGAGATTCACGAGATTCTTCGCGAGCGCGAGATCCGCGTTGCGGCTCCGGGCCGCAGCGAATCGCAGACTACAGGCGAACCGCCCCTGCAAGCGTCCATCCGCGATCGGCTGGTTCAGCCGCTGGTTACTGCTCCACCCGCAGTCGCACGCCCCGAGTTCCGAACCCAGGCCCCTCCACCTGCGGAACCGCCGGCCGAACCCGTGATCCATGTTTCGATCGGGCGCATCGAGGTCCGGGCCGTCAGCGATGCGCCCCGCAGCCGCGCCGAAAAGCAGACATCCGCGGTAATGAGCCTCGACGAGTATCTTCGCAGCCGGGAAAGGGACGCCGCGCGATGAGCAACTCGCTGGCAATCGCGGCCGTCACCACTACCCTCCAGCAGATCCTCACTGCGGGAGTGACCGCCGATCCCGACCTGAACGACACTACCGTTACGATTCTTCCCCTGGACAAAGCGCGAGGGAACAACACCAATAATCAGCTCAATCTTTTCCTGTACCAGGTGCTCCGCAGCGCGGCGTGGAGCAACAGTGACATGCCGCGGCAAGTCAAACCGGGGGAGACCTCCATGCCGCCGCTCCCGCTGAATCTCTGGTACCTGCTCACCGCTTTCGGGCGGGACAACGATGCGACTCAGCCGTTCGGCCACCAGCTTCTCGGAAAAGCCATGAGCGTGCTCCACGATCACACCGTGTTGAGTTCGGAAGATATACAGAATGCGACGGCCGCGACTCTGCCCCGCGCCGACCTCGACCGCCAACTCGAGCGTGTTCGTATCACGCTCCAGCCGCTCTCGATCGATGAAATTTCCAAGTTATGGACGGGTTTCGCCACACAGTACAGGCTTTCGGCGGCTTATGAAATTTCCGTCGCCCTGATCGAAAGCACTCGCGCTGTCACAACGCCGCTACCCACCTTGACGCGCGGTAAGAGCGATCAGGGTATTTCCTCACAACCCGATCTACGCTCGCCCTTCCCCAACCTGACGGGAATCCTGATTCCCAACCAGAATCCCAGCGCGCATCTGGGCGACAAGATCTCGATTCTGGGTGACCGCCTGGATGGAAGCAATGTGGGAGTCATTTTCGATAATCCCCTATGGACGGCCCCGGTGGAGATCCCGGTTCCGGCCGGTCCGGATGCGACCGCAACGCAGGTGAACGTGACCATTCCCAACCAGCCCGCAGTGTGGCCGGCGGGCTTCTATTCGGTTTCCATCGCCGTCCAGCGCCCGGGCGATTCCTTCCGGCGCACCACCAACCAGCTTGCCCTGGCGATCGCTCCAGTGATGACCATCGTTCCCGCGAGCGCGCCCGCGGCCTCCAATATTACATACACGGCGACCGTCACGCCTGAGGTGCGTGCAGAGCAGCGCGCATCGCTTCTGCTCGGATCGAGCGAGATATTGGCCGATGCGCATCCGGCACAGACCGGCACTTTGACTTTCCAATCTGGGCCGATTACAGCGGGCGACTATTTTGTGCGGCTCCGAGTGGACGGTGTTGACAGCCTGCTGGTTGACCGCACGGTGACGCCGCCTGTGTTCGACCCCACGCAGAAGGTGACAGTGACATGATCGACATGACGAAGTGGCAGGAAGACAATACACGCTATCTGGCCGCGGCGATTGCGGGGATTCGCGCGCGGTTGGTCAAGCTCGCCGGCCACGAACGGCATGCGGAACCTGAGTGTCCGATCCCCGCCCTCGAGCTGCCGCGACCGGCGATCGACCCCGAACCGGAAACGCGGTCTATGTGGCGCTGGTTCGGGAGACGCGCACCAGACCGGGGCGCAACCATCACGCCGAAACCGACGGTCACCACTCCGCAAGCGATCGAACCGCCTAAGACCGAATCCAAAGCGTTGGCCTCGGCCCCGGACATGGCGCCGCCGCCGGCACTGGTCACGCTGGCTACGCGCCTACGGCTCTCGGCTTTCGAGCAGGATATCCTCCTGCTGTGCACGGCCATGGAGCTCGATACAGGTATCGCCGGTCTCTGCGCAAGAGCGCAAGGCGACAGCGCCCGAGCCTACCCGACCTTTGCGCTGGCCCTCGCTCTGTTTGACTCACCTTCCTGGGAGGCTCTCTCTCCGGAGCGCCCGCTGCGTTATTGCCGCCTGATCGAGATTAACCAGCCCGGCGGCCATCCCTTGACCACAAGCCAACTCCGCGCCGATGAGCGCATCGTGAACTACCTCAAGGGACTGAACTATTTGGATGACCGGCTCGCGCCCATGCTCGCGCCTTTCGAAGCCCCGAAGGAACTTGGTACGAAGCCGGCTTCGCAGAAGGATGTCGAAGATACGATTTTCGGCCGCTTGCGGCAAGTCAAGCCGGGCGAGCCCGTTTCGCCGATTCTGCTACTGGGCGGCGATACTCCTACCAAGGAGCTGGTGGCGAGCTCGGTGGTCAGCGCGCTGGTGATGCGGCTTTACCGCATGCCCGCCAACCTGCTTCCCGCGCAGGCGGCTGACATGGAATCGTTTGCGCGGCTGTGGCAGCGCGAGAGCCTGTTGCTTCCGGGAGCGCTCTATCTGGATGCTTCCAATATCGAGCCCGAGAGCCCGGCCGGACAGGCCGTGACTCTGCTGCTTTCTCGCAGTCAGGGCTTGACATTCTTGGACGCACGGGATGCGTGGCCGGGATTGCCAGCAGGCGCGCTGTCCATCGAAGTCAGCAAACCCACCGCTGCCGAGCAATACGCGCTCTGGCGGGAGGCGCTCGGCGAAGCGGCCGGCGAGAATCCGTCGCGGCTGGCGGCGCAGTTCGATCTGGGAGCCGCGCAAATCCGGCAAATCGCCGGCGAGGCGGCAGCGGAGCCGCCATCGGCGCCGCTGGAGCAACGCTTATGGGACACCGCTCTGGCTGCTACGCGGCCGCGGCTGGATGCGCTGGCGCAGCATATCGAGCCCAAAGCGAAATGGGACGATATCGTACTCCCCGCCCTCGAAATCGGCCTTCTGCATGAGATCGCCGATCAGGTGAGCCAGCGCTCCAAGGTCTATCAGGATTGGGGATTCGCGGAAAAGACCAGCCGCGGGCTCGGGATCACCGCCCTGTTTGCGGGCGCGAGCGGAACGGGCAAAACTATGGCCGCTGAGATCCTGGCGAATCACCTGCGGCTAGGCCTGCACCGAGTGGATCTTTCGTCGGTGGTGAGCAAGTATATCGGCGAGACGGAAAAGAACCTGCGCCGGCTCTTCGATGCAGCTGAAGAGGGAGCGATGATTCTCTTCTTCGACGAAGCCGACGCGTTGTTCGGCAAGCGCAGCGAAGTAAAAGACAGCCACGACCGCTACGCCAACATCGAAGTGAATTACCTGTTACAGAGGATGGAGTCGTACCGGGGCCTCGCCATCCTGGCGACCAACACCAAGAGCGCCCTCGATCCGGCGTTCGTGCGCCGGCTGCGCTTTATCGTGGATTTTCCGTTCCCCGGCATACCGGAGCGCAAGGCCATCTGGCAAAAGGTGTTTCCTGCCGCGACTCCGGTCGGCACATTGGATTTCGACCGGCTTGCCCGGCTGAACGTTACGGGAGGGCACATCGCCAACATCGCGTTAAATGCCGCCTTCCGCGCCGCGCATCTAGGCACTCCGGTAACCATGCCGA
>PSRJ01000213.1 GCA_003175985.1 Terriglobia bacterium | reverse complement strand
GGCCCGCACCAGCCGCACTCCGCGGGCCACGCTGACGTTCTGGCTGCTGATCGGAAATGTGTGCTGCCCCGGACCCATTCCCGACATGTCAATGACCACCGCCGGCCGGCGCCCTTCGCGCGACAATTCCAAAGCCGGTCCGCGAAGCTCCAGTGTGACCGGGGTCCTGGGTGAATTGCTGATTTCCAGTTCGTCCGGCACGTTGCGGTACTCCAGTGTGGCGTTCTCAAACGTGGATAGTTCCGGCTCGCTGGCCACTAGCGCCCAGATCACCACGGCAGCCCCCAGAGACAGCAGCTTCCATCCGAAGTTCCGGGTGAGCAGCCCCAGCAGCCTGCGGAGTGGATTCATGACTGATTCACTCTTTCGCTGGAACTATGCCGCTCGTCAGCCGGCAGGGAGTGGGGCGCCGGCACAAACTCCGTATGCTCGTAGTGTCCCAAAGCGCGCTGAACACCGAAATGCTTGTTGATATGTTCCACCAGCTCGGGAACGGTGATGCCGGCGAGCAATTCACCGAATCCGGCGATGGAGATGCGGCCGGTTTCTTCCGAAACCACTACAGCGAGGCAATCGGTCTCCTCGGTGATGCCGATGGCAGCGCGGTGCCGCGTTCCCAGCGCCCGCGACAATGTGGGATTGGTGGTCAAGGGCAGGAAGCAGGCGGCTGCGGCGATCCGGTCCTTCTGAATGATTACCGCCCCGTCATGCAGCGGAAGCCCCGGCTGAAAGATCGAGAGCAGCAGATCGCGCGAGATGCGCGCTTCCAGCAGCACACCGCTTTCCACGAATGTCCGCAAGCCGATATCGCGCTCCAGCACGATCAACGCTCCGGTCTTCTGAGCGGCAAGTTGTTCCACAGCAAGGACGACCTCATGAATCGACTCAGGGGCGCGGAATCCGGCCTTGACCCAGCTCTTGCGGCCCATCCTCGCCAGCGTGCGGCGGATTTCCGACTGAAACAGTACGATGATTGCCAGCCCAAGATAGGGAACGATAAACGAAAGCAATGATCGGACCGCTTCCAGCCCGGTCCAGACCGCAATCCCGTAAAGCGTCACCATGATGAGGATGCCCAGCAGGATATGCCCCGCCCGTGTGCCCCGCACCACCATGAGCGCCTGGTAAACGATGAACGCCACGATAATAATGTCGAAGGCCGCGGTCAGCGTCAGTGTGGGCAGCGAAGAAAGAAATGGGAGCAGACTCGACATGAGCGTTCCAGCCCCATATTAACTTAGAGCGCTGGCTGGAGCACGCCGATTACCAATAGTTACAATGAATTATGCCCTTTGTCACGGTTCCCGAAGCCGTGGAGGAAATCCGCGCCGGGCGCATTCTGATCGTGGTGGACGATGAAGACCGGGAAAACGAGGGCGACCTGACTATCGCAGCCGAGAAAGTTACACCGGAAATCATTAATTTCATGGCCACTCACGGGCGGGGCCTGATCTGCCTGGCGCTGACGGCGGAGCGCTGCGATCAGCTACGCCTGCCATTGATCAGCGCGCAGAACACTTCCAACTTCGGAACCGCTTTTTGCGAATCGATCGATGCTCGCGAAGGAACTACGACCGGCATTTCCGCGGCCGACCGGACACGCACCATCCGTATGGCCATCGATCCCGCGTGCCGGCCCCAGGACCTGGCCCGTCCCGGGCACATGTTTCCCTTGCGCGCCCGCGAAGGCGGTGTGCTGGTGCGCGCCGGCCAGACGGAAGCTTCCGTGGACCTGGCGCGCCTCGCCGGGCTTACCCCCGCCGGAGTCATCTGCGAAATCATGAACGAGGACGGCACCATGGCGCGCGTGCCCCACCTTGTGGAGTTCTGCGGGCGTCACCGCCTGAAAATGATTTCCGTAGCGGAACTCATCCGCTACCGCATGAAGCACGAGCGCTTTATCCGCCGCATGGCGGAAGGCTGTATCGAAACCGAAGCAGGAACGTTCCGGACGGTGGCCTATTCGAGCGACATGAATCCGGAATATCATGTGGCGCTGGTGCACGGCGATGTCGCCGGACGGGAGAGCGTGCTCGTGCGCATGCACTCGCGGTGCATCTACGGCGACGTGTTCGGGTCGAGCGCCTGCGACTGCGGACGCCTCATGCGCCAATCGCTCCGCATGATCGCCGAAGAAGGCGCCGGGGTGCTGGTGTACCTGCACGAGAGCGGGCCCGGATTCCGCATCGAACACGATCCCGCGGGCGACCGGCGTCTGACATCGCACAACCGGGAGTTTATGCACTACCAGGGTTCCGATGGCCAGCGGCAGTTGCAGCATGAGCATGGTATCGGAGCGCAGATCCTTTCCGATCTGGGGCTGCACACCATTCGGCTTTTGACGAACCATCCGCGAAAAATCGTTGCGTTGGAGGGCTTTGGCATCGAAGTGGTGGATCAGATCCCGGTGCCTTTGGATCCTCAAGCACTTACCGAGCCGCGATCGTAAGGGAGCGCAGACTGCGGAAGTGCGTTAATAATAGTTCTAGGACGGCGTCTTCATGGGTATGAAGCTACGGATTCCCGCGCTTGTCACGCTGGTGATCGCTTGCACGGCCGCGCTGCCGGCTGCCGACCCGCAACTGCTCAACCTGGTCATGCCCGATGCCAAGGTGCTGGCGGGCGTGAATGTGGATCAGGCCAAAGTATCGCCCTTTGGCCAATACCTGATTGCGCAGTTTCAGGCGCAGGATCAGCATCTCCGCGACTTTATCGCGAAGACCGGCTTCGACCCCACGCGCGACCTCAGCGAACTGGTGATTGCCTCTACCGGAAGCCAGAACCATGCGCCCGCGCTCACCGCGGCGCGCGGGATATTCAGCACCGATAAGATCAACGCGGCGGCACAATCGGCCGGGGCCGTTTCCGAGGTCTACAAAGGCGTAACGATTGTGGAGGAGCCCAGAAAACCGGGCGGGTACGCTTTTCTGAATTCCACTCTCGCAATCGCTGGAGACGTCGCGAGCGTTAAGGGAGCGATTGACCGGCAGACAGCCCCGGCGCCGCTGCCCGCCGCGCTGCTCGTCAAAGTAAACCAATTGAGCGTGGCCAACGACGCGTGGGCCATTTCCGAGATTCCGCCTCCCGAGATCAAGATTCCGGGCAACGGCGGAAACGCGCCGAGCGTTCCCGCTAGTGTCTTTCAGGCCATCCAGCAGGCGAGCGGCGGTGTGAAGCTCTCGACGCAAGGCGTCTCGCTCGCGGGAGAGTTGCAGGCCGACACCGCCGCGAACGCCAAGCAGATCTCCGACATTCTTCAGTTCTTCGTGAACCTGGGCCAGATGCAGGCGCAAAAGAATCCGCAGGCCGCTTCGTTGCTCAAATCCCTGGTGGTGGCCTCGAGTGGAAATCTGGTGCAGATTTCCATGAATCTGCCCGAGGCCGAAGCGGAGAGCCTGTTTCAATTGAAACCCAAACCAAAGGCGGCGCAGCCAGCCGCTCCGCGGCAGCGCCGGAGTCAGTAGGAGAGCACGGCCGCCGCTGGCTCAGGCACCCGCCAACCTCTCGCCTGCCAGGCGGAAGTATAGAGGAGTGCCGAGCGATTCACACTGAACCAGCGCTTCATTCAGCAGGCCGCAGGCGCGTGCGCGGTCGCCGGCTTCGTCGCGGGCAAGCAGCATGTCGGCGTACCAGTAGCGGGAGATCGGTTGACAGACTCTGAGATCCAACGTATCCGCCTGCCGGACCGCGGCCTGATGATGTTCTTCCGCCCGCGGCCAATGGCCCGCTAATGCGGCGGCAATCCCCACGGTTGTGCGAGGCAGTGCCGCGCCAGCCCACATGATCGAGTAGCCCAGGGCCAGCATGTCCTCGGCAACCGGATACAGGGCAGCCGCTTCCTCGTTCCTCCCGGCTATGGCCAAGGCTTCGATGATCAGATTCAGAGTGGGCCAACGCCCGTATGGAGCAGGATGCCCGGCACGCGGTGCGAAGGGCAAAGCGTCTTCGAGTGCTTGCGAGACTCCCGGAGCGCCGGATTGGGCAAGCGTCAATGCGAGCGCCGCGTGCGCATATCCGCCCCAATGATTCCGCACCGGCGTCTTTGCCCGGCGGCACCATTCTATCGCCTCGTCCATCCGGCCTTGGACGCGGGCTACATTGGCCAGATCAACCTTAAACTTGACACCCCACGGAACGTAATGAAGCCGCTCATACCGATCGAGCACCGCGGCGGCTTCCGCGGCGCACTCGAAATCTCCCCGCGCAAATCGTCCGTTATAGAGAATGTCTTCGCAGAAAAAGGCGTTTCCCCAGTGGCCGACTCGTTCGGAAATCGGTATGGCCTGGCGAGCGATGGACACGCCCTCCTCGATCCGGCCCAGATTGACCGCCGTAAGGGCGCGAATCCAGGCTACGTCCACCTGCCCCCACAGGTCGCCGGCCGATTCCGAAAGGCGCTCGGCTTTGCAGCCCGCCTGGTGGGCTGGCTCCAGTTGCGCGCAGATGAAGTTCGTGTACGTCTGAAACCGGACCGCGGCTCGAATCACCGCGGGGTGTGGAGGGACCGGAAGCCTTTCGACTTCATCAATCAGGGAGAGTCCGGCAGTGTCCATGTCGTTGGCTAGAGCCGAAATGCCCGCCACTGCGTACAGAAGAAAGATGCGCGCGGGTGACAAGGTGGAACCGAGCGATTCCAGACCGCGGCGGCAGACCTCGCGCGCTTCCTCTAACCGTTCGGTCCACCAATAAATCTCCACCAGGGGCAAACACATTTCCGCGAAACGGCCGGCCTCGCCCGCTGCAGTGAAGAGCGCGAGAGCCTGCTCGAACGCCACGATGGCTTCCGGCATGCGGCCGAGGCTTCGCAATACCGTTGCCCGCTCGGAGTGTAACTCGGCCATGCGCGCGCTCTGCTCGCCGGCCAGCAGCGAAAGGGCATTATCCAGATGGCCAAGAGCCTCTTCGAATGCGGCAGTGGCGGCCGCCTGCTTACCCGCGCGAGCGAGCCACATTACTGTCTTCTCTTTATCGGCTGCCGCGCCGGCCTGATAGCGATGGTGCGCCAGAGCCGGCGCGTGGGCGTCAACACTGGAGGCATAGACTCGCTCGATGGCGTCGGCAACGCGAAGGTGCAAGCGCTGGCGGCGCGGCAATGACACTGCTGTGGCAAGAGTTTGCCTGATGAGCTCATGCACGAATCGGTAGCGCGGCTCCCGGTCCGTGTTTTCGGACTCCACGAGGTGTGCCTGTTCGGCCTGGTCCACGGCATCCAGCGCCGCATCGGGCCGCCCGCTCTCCAACTCCTCAAGCAACGGCAGGCTGAAGGTGCGCCCGATCACGGCCGCCGTGGTCAAAACTCGGCGCGCTTCTTCCGGAAGTCTCTCCAGGCGCCGACCAAGTACTAACCGAATGCCCTGGGGCACCTGAAGCTGATCCGAACGCAATCCTTGCCGCCATGCGCCCTGCTGGTCGAAGAGTCTGCCCTCGTCCGACAGATGCCGGAATACTTCTTCGACGAAGAACGGGTTGCCCTCCGTGTGGTCGAAAACGATGCGCGCCGCCGATGGAGGCGGCGCCTGCCCGCTCAAGGTCGCGAGCAGTTCTTCCGTTCCCGCCAGGGGCAAACGCCGCAGCGGAAGATGCGTGGCCTGCTTTTCACGCAGCAGGAACTCCAGGGTCCGGACAAACGGCCGGTTGACATCCAGCTCGACGTCGCGGTAATTTCCGAGCAGCAACACAGGCATGGACGCCAGCGACTGTAACAGGTGCCGCAGCAATAGCAGGGTCGGTTCGTCGGCCCAATGCAGGTCTTCAAACACTGCGACCAGCGGCGTCACTTTGGAGGCTCGCTCCACGAACTCGCGGTAAGCGTTGTAGAGATACCGGCGCTGCTGTTCCGGCGGCAGTTCGATCGCCGGCGGAATATCCGGGAAGATTCGCCGCAGTTGCGGCATCAGCTTGGCGACTTCCGGCGCGGCATCGCCCAGCGCATGGCGGAAGGTATCGCGCGGCAGCGTTCGTGCGCCGTATTCGAGCATTTCGATAAACGGCACATAGGGCGGCGCGCCTTCAGCCTCGTAGCAATGGCCAATGGCAGTGAAACATCCGCGGCGCACGGCTTCTTCCAGGATGGCCCGCGTGAGATAAGTCTTGCCGATGCCGGGCTCACCGCTGATCAGCAGCAGCGAACCATGCCCTGCGACCGCGGCATCGAGAGACTGCATGATTCGGGCGCGCTCCTGCTCCCGTCCGATCAAAGTGATCCGCACGCCACCACGCGGCGCGCCGGCGGACCCGCCTTGCCCTAGCGGCATGGCGGCCATGTCGGCGAGGACATCACACATCGTGCTGTAGCGGTCCTCGGGTGATTTGGCCAGCAACCGCCGGATCAGCACCAGAAGTCCGGGAGGCACGTCCGAGTCTGTCGTAAGATCGGGTGGGTCCCGCAGAATCGCCGCTACGGTCTCCAGCGGAGAGTTGCGCCGAAAGAGATGCCTGCCGGTAACCAGTTCGGCGAGAATAATGCCGAACGAGAACAGGTCGGAACGCTGATCGACGGCCCCGCAGGCGGCCTGTTCGGGAGACATGTACTGAGGAGTGCCGGAAACCATACCGCTTCCGGTCAGCGGAACTTCGTCTGACCCCGCCGCCCGAGGTTCTATGCGCTTGGCCAGACCGAAATCCAATACTTTGATGTGTCCCTGCACCGTCAGAATGATGTTGCCGGGCTTCAGATCGCGATGTATGAAGTGGTTTGCATGTGCCTCTGCCACCGCCTCGGCGATCTCGCCGGCGATTCGAAGGGCTTCGGGCAAGTTCATGCGGCCGGCCCCCATCCGCGCAAACAATGTCTCGCCGCGAACGTACTCCATGACGCAAAACAGCGCACCGTCATGTTCGCCGACTTCGAAGATTTTGCAGATAAACGGATGATCGAGCGCCGCCGCCGCCAAAGCTTCCCGGCGCAACCTCTCCCTGGCTACCGCATCGTCGAGGAGCCGCGTTGGCAGAATCTTGATAGCGACGCGGCGATCCAGACGCAGATCATGCGCCAGGTAGACCTCACCCATGCCGCCCGCGCCGAGAAGCCCCTCAATCCGGTAAGACCCCAGTTGTGTTCCGGCTGCGAGAGGCTCCATTGTAAGATCGTCCAACAGATCGGTCGCCGGACCGTTCAGCAGATCATCGCCATCTGGATCGTCTCTGAGCAACGCCTCTACCTGGTGCTTCAGTTCTTCGTCATCGCCGCAAACTTCTTCGAGAAGCGCTTCCCGTTGCGCCGGCTCGCGGACGAGAGCCGCGCGGTACAATTGCTCGATTTGTTCCAGGCGTGCGGGACTCATTGCGTGATCCACATTATTGTAGTGAACGGCGCCTGGCCTCGCGCCTGCTTCATTCCTAAACCGCAAACGCGAGGCGAAAAGTGGAATGGGGGGCTGAATTTTCTTATTCCGCCGCACGCGCCGCGGGGCATCATATAATCGCAAGACGTCATGTCGCAAACGCAGCCCTCGGAAACCACGCAGCTTCTGCGCGCCTGGGCCAAGGGCGATGCGGGTGCGCTCGAGCGCCTGACGCCCCGTGTCTACCTGGAGCTGCGACGGCTGGCTGGCCGATGCATGCACAACCAGCATTTGGGCCGAACCGTCCAAACCACGGCGTTGGTCCACGAGGCTTACCTCCGTCTGATCGATCTCAACCAGGTGGACTGGCAGGATCGCGCCCACTTTTTCGCGTGTTCTGCTCAAATCATGCGGCGCATTCTGCTGGATGCCGCCCGGAGGCGTGTGGCAGCAAAGAGGGGCGGGGGCGCGCCTCGCGTCAACCTGGACGAAATCCCGGATGTTTCGTCCCGCCGCGCGAGAGATGTGATCGCCTTGGACGACGCGCTCACAGCACTTGCGCAGATTCAACCTCGTAAAGCCCGCATCGTCGAACTGCGGTTTTTCGCCGGGTTGAGTGTCGAAGAGACTGCGGCTGTGCTCAAGATCTCGCCCGACACAGTGATGCGCGACTGGAAACTCGCCAGGCTTTGGCTGCGCACCGCGCTGGCCGCGAAGAGTTGAACCGCCTCCTAACAAAATCTTTTCGCCCGGATGCCAGTTTTTTCGCCCGGTTTCCGGTATTGGGATGAACGCAGGCATAGAACGGCCTAAGTAAATCCAAACCGAAGAGGAGATTCCAACAATGAAAATGCATCAACTATCCATCGTGGTTGTGTGCGCCGGCGCGCTGTGCGGCGCCGCATTCGCCCAGGAGAGCCAGGCCTCCAGCCCCCGCATCTCCGGGACACAACCATTCCACGCAACTTTCTCAGCCACCACCGTAAACAAGGACGATTTCGGCTTCAGCACAACACCGCTTTTCAATGGCACGAGCGGGGCTATTCGCGCCTCGGTGACGATCACAGGAGATAGCACGCACGGCCGCTATAGCGGCCAGGCTCTGTTTGAGGCGATATACACCAGCCCCTTCACCTCGTGTACCCAGCCCGGCGGCGGCAGCGGGATCCAGTCCGTATACAAAGGATTCGTTGTTGTGATGACGTTTCACGCGACGCAGGATCAACTGTTCCTGGCTCTTAGCAGCGGCACCGACTGCTTTAATCCCAGCGTGGGCATCAGTACCGGGCAGGCCACGTTTCAGGTGATCGGCGGGACCGGCCGCTTTGAAGGAGCCACTGGAACCTTCACCAATCCGTACAAGGGCATCGGGCTGGCCGCCTCGGCGCTCGGACCCAATGGCTTCTTCAACGCCGTCGCCGGTACGTTTGACGGGTCCATAACCCTCAAGTGAGCGTGGTTGCCGAGGACTGAAAAGGAGATCCGACATGAAAAGACACCATATGTACGGCGCCGCGATCTGTGTTGCCACCTGGACCGCGTTCGCGCAAAAACTGCCGCCTGTGACGGTCGATGCCGCGCTCGTCAACGGCGCTCTCTACGTATCCGACAACGCGGATTACACGAAGTTCGGAACATTGCCCGGGCCCGTGGCAGCCACTCCCGCTCCCAACGGACTTTCGAATCCTAACTTCGCCACATACCTGGAAATCAGCGATGTCGTTTCCGTCAACGGCCAGCCGATGAAGGGAACGTTCTTGAACCAGGGCCGCCTGCTGCAACTCTCACCCTCGCCGCGGCCCGGGCAGGCGATTTCCGATTCAAACTGGTTCACCATAGGCACCCAGGGCATCGACTTCATCACGCCGGATGGTATCCGCGTGGGAACGATTTATACCTCGGGTTTCGCCATTGCCGCGCCGCCGCCGGGATCTCCCGCCGGATACTATGCCGTGGCTGCCGCCGTACAAGGCGGAACGGGAGCTTATGTGGGCGCCACCGGTCAATGTCTGATCGCCAACGTGGGTGCGCGCACGGCCTCCATCACGGAAGACCCCGCGAATCGCCGAAGTCTGGGCGGGCAGCCGGAACCTGCCATCCGCCACAACGTCTGCCAGGTGACTCCCGCGTTTCGTCCCGAAATCGAAGCCGTGTATCATGCCGATTTCACCCCGGTGACCGCAGCCAAACCTGCGCGGAAAGGAGAGACGCTGATCGCGTTGTGTACGGGGCTTGGGCCCACGCGTCCGGGCGTGGATCCCGGTCAGCCGTTTTTGCCAATAGCGCAAGGCGCTCACCTCGTGAACTCGCCTGTGTACGTCACCGTGAACGGTGCGTCTGCAACCGTGGTCAACGCGCTCGGTTGGCCCGGCCTGGTGGAGGCGTACCGCGTGGATTTCCAACTCCCCGCCGGTACGGCATCGGGGCAGGCTGCCGCTCAGTTGACCGCTGCCTGGATCCCCGGCCACTTGATCAATATTCCTGTTCAGTAGGTGAAGCCCAAATTGGAGGCGGCGCACCCCGCCGCCCCGTGACCGCGCGGGAGAAGTAGGAATTAAGGCGCCGTCCAACTCCCCATCGCCTGCCAGCCGCTGGTTTGCCCGCTGTTGTCCGCCGTCAGAACGAATACGTTCTTCGGACCGCTGAAACCTCCCGCAAAGCTTAGCGGCAGCCGGACCGTCACATTCGAACCTCCAGCCGCGCTCGAGGCCGTAGCTGTACTCAGCGTGCATTGCCCGTTAGAAAGCTGGGAACCGGCGCCTACCGCCATAGGCGCCGAAAAACCCGTGGCGGCGTCGTTCGCCAGTTGCAGCGTGTTCGCCGCCCGGTTGTACAGAACCCAACAGCCATTCGCACCGTTCAGCCCGCTGTTGATCAGGAATGAGATGTAGTTGATCGCGCTAAACCCACCGCCGTCGGCCACCGTCACCGCGAAGGTCTGCGCCGAGCCTGAGCCGGACGCGGGCAGCATCGAAAGTACGGCCGGTGGACCTAAAGAGGGAACCGTCCACGAGCCGAAGCTCTGCCAGCCGCTGTTTTGCGAGTTGGTATCGATGGCGTACACAAAAATATTCTTGCCGCCGCCGAAGCCAAACGCGAAACTGACCGGAATATTGATCGTGAGATTCACCCCGCTGCTGCCGGCCGAAGCCGCCTCACCGCTCACCGTACACTGGCTGTTCGAAACCGAAGAGGCCGAGCCGATGACGATGGGCGCCGAAAAACCACTGCCCGCGTCATTCGCCAACTGCAATGTATTGCCTGCGCGGCTATACAACACCCAGCAGCCGCCCGTGCCTGAGATCCCGGTGTTTACCAGGAAGGAAACATAGCTGATGGCCGCCGGTCCGCTGCCATCCGCTACCGTGACCGCGAAGGTCTGCGCCGAGCCGGAACCGGCGGCTGGCAGAGACGAGACCACCACCGGCGGACCCGAAGCGGGCACCGTCCAGGTACCCGTGCTGATCCAGCCGCTATCGCGGTTGGCGTTATCGCCGGCGAGCACAAAGATGCTCTTCAGCCCCGCAAAATTCACGGAAAAACTCAATGGCAGAGTGACCGTCAGCGTATTGCCGCTGGTAGTGACCGAAGCCGACCCCGTGCTCAGGCTGCACCGGCTGTTGGAAACATTTCCCACCGTGCCGATGTTCACCGGCGCCGAAAAACCGGTGGCGGCGTCATTGGCCACTTGCAACGTGTTGGCCGCCCGCGTGAACAGAATCCAACAGCCGTTGGCGCCGTTAATACCCGTGCCCACCAGAAGCGAAACATAACTGATGGCCGCCGGTCCGCTGCCATCCGCTACCGTGACCGCGAAGCTCTGGAATACCCCGGACCCCGATGCCGGAGTGGTCGACAACACCGCCGGCGCCCCGGAGGAGGGTACCGTCCAGGAGCCCACGGTTTGCCAACCGCTGTTCTGGTTGGTGTTATCGAAAGCGATCGCATAGATGCTCTTCGCCCCGGCGAAGGCGAACGAAAAGCTCAGCGGGAAACTGATCGTGAGGTTGGTCCCCGTGCTGGTGACCGAAGCCGAACCGGCGCTCAGGCTGCACTGGCTATTGGAAACACTGGCCGCCGCGCCCACGGTGACCGGCGCCGAAAAGCCGGTGGCGGCGTCGTTCGCCAGTTGCAAAGTGTTAGCGGTGCGATTGAAGAGCACCCAGCAGCCGTTAACGCCGTTGACACCCGTATTGAGCAACAGCGCGACCGCGGTGATCGCGGAGGCCCCGGCGCCGTCGGCCACCGTAATACCGAAGGTCTGAGACGATCCGGAGCCCGTGAAGGGAAGAGCCGACATGACGGTGGGAGGGCCGGAAAGGGGAACAGACCAGTAGCCCTGCAATGGCCATCCGCTGTTCAGCCCGTCGGCATCGGTGGCCATAGCATTTACGAAACTGCCACCCATCCAACCAAAAGGAAAGCTCAACGGAAAAGTAACCGTAAGGTTGCCGCCACTCGATACCGCGAGCGCGGATGCCGCACTCACAGTGCACTGGCTGTTGGAAATTGAAGAGGCCGTTCCGAGCACGATTGGAGCTGCCACAAAATTACCGCTGTCGTCGGCCAGTTGCAAAGTATTGTTGGCGTGATTGTATGACACCCAGCAGACCCTACTGGTCTGCGGAAAACTCCCGATCAGTAGGGAGACCGAACGGATGGCGTTGGCGCCGTTTCCATCACTCGCTGTCACCGAGAAAACATGCGAAGAGCCCACCCCGCTGTTGAGAAGTGGCGTAATCACGGTAGGGGGTTCGAACGAGGGGACTATCCATGACCCAATCGTCACCCACCCGCTATTCCGGTTGACGCTGTCGCTAACATAGGCGAACAGTGTTTTCGTGCCTGCAAATGAAAAAGAGAAACCGACAGGGAAGGCGACAATAAGGTTATTACCGCTGGTCGCGACGGACGCCGGACCGGCACTCACACTACATTGGCGGTTTGAGAGAGAAGACGGAGACCCGATGAGAACAGGCTCGGAAAAGCCGCTTCCCGCATCGTTGGCAAGCTGCAAGCTATTCGTCGCCGAATTAAATAGCACCCAGCATGCATTGGCGCCACCGATTCCGGTGTTGACCAGAAACGAAACGGTCACAGGAGTGCTTGGGACCGATACCGTAACTCCAAAGGTGTGAGACGACCCGGCCCCGTTGTAGGGATTTCCGGATACTATGGTGGGACCTGCTGCAGGAACCATCCAGGAGCCTGTCGTCCGCCAGCCGCTGCTCACTCCTCCAAAGTCGGTAGCCACGGCAAAGCTGTTCTTGACACCGGCGAAACCGCGGGCAAAACTTAGTGGAAGATTCACGATGAGGACGTTGCCGTTCACGCTGGTGGAGGCAATCGAGGGATCCACAGTGCATTGGCTGTTGGATAGCGTCGTATAGTCGCCAACTATGGCTGGCGCCGAAAACCCGCTGGCGGAGTCATTGGCCAGTTGCAGGGTATTAGCGGTGCTGTTAAATAAGACCCAACAGCCGTTGACGCCATTCAGTCCGGTGTTAATCAGGAACGCGACGTAGTTGATCGCTCCACTGCCGCTCCCATCCGCAACTGCAACTGAGAATGTCTGCGAGAAGCCAGAACCCGAATTCGGCACTGCCGAGACAAGGGAGGGCGGTCCGGAGAAAGGCACGGTCCACACACCCGTACTCTGCCACCCTGAGCTCTGTGATCCATAGTCGTTGGCGATTACAAATAAGTTCTTGGCGCCGCCAAAGCTGAACCCGAAGCTGACCGGTATATTGACAACGAGGTTGTTCCCGCTGGCGCTGACTGACGCTGCGCCTGCGCTTACAGTGCATTGACTGTTGGTAAGAGACTTCGGTTTGCCAATAATAATAGGAGGCGAAAACCCACTGCCCGCGTTGTTCGCCAATTGCAGCGTACCGGCGAAGGTGTTGAACAAAACCCAGCAGGCATTTGACCCTGAAAGGCCACTGTTGATTAGCAATGATATGCTGCTGATGGAAGCTGTGCCCGCTGAGTCGGAGGCGGTTACCGTAAAGATCTGACTGGAACCCGAACCGGAAGCGGGAAGCGCCGAGACTACGGCGGGGCTGCCGCAAGGCACTATGCCAAATGCATTCTGTGGTGTGGATGTGCTGGAGAATCGCGGAATCGGGCCTGTACTGGCATAGGCGGCCGTGCTGGCCGGAGCAAAACTCAGGTTCACGGTGCTTATGCCAGTCGCCGGAGTATTGGAGGTGTAGGAAACGAACACTCCGAACCCGAACGTTTCGGATGTATCTAAGTTGGTGGTCAATACCTCCCAAACGCTCGTCGCCGAACTGCCGGAGACCGGTGTGATCTCCACGACCGGCACCACAAATGTGCCGTCGGGCGAAGTGATGTTCACGACTGTTGCGGACGGCGTCGCGGCGGGGAAGGTATTGCCGTCGCTTACGGTCTCACTCGTCACCAACTCCGCAAACGACGTCGTGGAAGTTGCCGCGGGCGGAACGCCGCCGTTAGCCGATCCGGTGATTGCGTCGTTATTCATATCACGCGTTACGTTATAGAGCGAAACAAACAGGCGCACCCCTGCTGGTATGTTATTGAACACGGCTCTGAAGCGTGTTCCGAAATCGCTCAAGCCAGTAACTGCTCCACCGAACGGGACTCCGCTGGGGTATGCCGTGGCGGGGGGCGCACTCGTCGAACTTATTGTGAGACCGGACTCGTCGCTATAAAAAGCACCCGCCCTGGTTTGTATCTGTGCATTTCCCTGACCGCCATTTTGCCCTTGCACCCACGGATCCACCCGTGTTCTAAACGAAGTACCGTATCGTTCCCCAAAGTTCAGCACAGCGGCTTGCACTGCCGTGTTCGCATTCCCTTGCGAAGCGCACTGCCCGAACGCGGCTGTGCCCGTTACCGAGGCTGTCAGCCCAGGTTCCAGAAAACCGACGATCGGGACCTGGGTCTGAATAGGAAAGACTCCGCCATTGGAAACCGAGACGCCAACCTCCAGCGGAACGTATTCGCCCGGCAAGCCGCTGGAGATCCCGTTCGCATTGATCCGGATATTCGTGATGCGAAAGACGCGGACCACATTCCCGCTACCTGGCATCAGTATCGGAACTCCGAAGAAGGTCACCTGATTGCTGTTCACGACGCCCTGGTAAATATTGGGTGCGGGCGTGGTTGCCGCCGGTCCGCTGGAGCCTTGAACGGCAACTTCGTAAATGCCGGTTCCGACATTGAGACTATTCGCATAAGCCACGCAACCGGAAAAGGGAGTGCTACACACCGTAAACGGTTCGGCCGGCCCGAATCCCGGAACAATTGGCGTCAGGCCGGAGTTGGGCTCGTCTATTAGAAGCAGGGCCTCGGAAACACCGCCATCTCCTAATATTCGGCTGGTTACGAAGCCGGGGAACGATACTGTAATATTCACCTGCGGAATCGCCTGTCCGGCAGCCGGGGGCGTACCGGCGGTACAAACGATGACGATGTCGCCAACACGCTCGCTGACGCCCTCAGCGAGAACGATAGGCAAGGGTGGGGCTTGAAAGGCACAGTACGGTCCTGCGCCATTTCCTCCCGGTGCTGGTGGCCCGATCTGCGCATAACTCAATCCCGCAAACACACCGAATACGAGTACTGCGGCCATCCCGCGCCGTAACTGTTGTGAATTCCGCATACCATGTTTATGGTAGCTCCAAATGAGGAATTTAAGGACCTTTAGTATTAAAATCGAAAGGCCTGGCCCCCCTGATACCGCTCCCGCACAGTCGCGGCCCGGTAAGTGCCAGTACACACGCGGTTTCGGCGGCGCTAGTACTCCTCCCGATTGTAATTCTAAACTGAACCGTTTAGTATAGATTCAATGATCCGGGTCCGGAATCTGGTCAAAAACTACGGTGATTTCCCCGCCGTGAAGGATATCTCGTTCCACGTCGAGAAAGGCGAAATCTTCGCCTTCCTGGGGCCCAACGGCGCCGGCAAAACGACCACGATCAAGATGCTGACCACCCTCCTGCGGCCGAGCAGCGGCCATATGGAGGTCGATGGTTTGGATCCGGCGACCCAACCCGACGAGGTACGCAAGCGCTTCGGCATCGTCTTTCAAGACGCCAGCACCGATGACGAGCTGACGGCATGGGAGAACATGGACCTGCATTGCGTGCTGTATAAGGTGCCGCGCAAAACGCGGGCGCACCGGATCGAAATGCTGCTCCGGCTGTTTGAACTTTGGGACCGCCGTGGCGATCCGTTGAAGTTCTTCTCGGGAGGGATGAAGCGGCGCGTGGAAATCGCGCGGAGTTTCCTGCACACACCGCAGATCATTTTTCTCGACGAGCCGACTTTGGGCCTGGACCCTCAAACGAGAAACCACCTCTGGACGCACGTACAGAAGTTGAACCAGGAAGAAGGGGTGACGGTCTTTTTGACAACGCACTACATGGAAGAGGCCGACCGCGTGGCCGGGCGAATCGCCGTTATCGATCACGGCAGGATCGTGGCCCAAGGCACTTCCTCAGAATTGAAAGCCCGTACGGATTCCGAGACCTTGGAGCAGGCCTTCCTGTCGCTGACGGGTTCCACCATGCGGGAAGAGGGGGTTTCTTCGATGGACATGATGAGGCGGGCCAATCGCTTGTGGAGAGGAGGCCGCCGGTGAATGCCGTCTACGCACTTTGGCTGAGACAAGTGAAACGCTTCGTGCGCTCGCGAACGCGAATCGTTGCCGCTTTGGGCCAGCCCTTGCTGTTTCTGGTGGCATTCGGGTTCGGGTTCAGGCAGATTTATAGCCAGGCCGGGCACGGAGATTATTTGCAATTTCTGGCCCCCGGAATTATCGGGATGACCACCATGTTCGCCGCCGTGTTCACGGGCGTCGAGCTGATTTGGGATCGGCAATTCGGATTCTTGAAGGAGACCCTGGTGGCCCCGGTGCCCCGCCGCCTGATCATGCTCGGAAGGACCGCCGGCGGCGCCACGGTGGCTGTGATGCAAGGCTCTATCGTAATTGCAGTGTGCCTGCTGGCCGGCTTCCGCGTGAACAGCCTGGGGGCAGCCGTGTTGGGCGCTGTTTTCATGATTCTGATTGCGCTTCTGTTCACTGCGTTCGGATCGAGCATGGCTTCCGTGGTCCAGGATTTTCAGGCGTTCCAGTTGATTCTCCAATTCATGGTGATGCCTATGTTTTTCTTGTCGGGCGCCTTATTCCCGCTGAAAAACGTACCCCGTCCTCTGCAGATCGTGGCCAGCATCGATCCGTTTTCCTACGGTGTAGACGGATTGCGCGCCGCCCTGTCCGGCACCGGCCCGCAATTCGGGTTTGCGGTCGATCTCGCCGTACTGATCACTCTGGCAGTGTTCCTGGTGGCCCTCGGCGGCCGCCTTTTCTCCAAGATCCAGATCTGAGAGAGCCGTTTCCATGCCCCGCCTGCCGAGTGTCCGCGCTCACGAAGAAGTGCTCACCGTTGCCCTGAAGCTGATCGCCGACCGTGGGGTCGATGGCGTCAGTGTCGATGCCATCTCGGAAGCCTCCGGCGTGAGCAAGGCGACCATCTATAAGCACTGGACGAACAAAGAGGCTCTCTGCCTGGAAGCCATCGGCAATCTCCAGTCCGGGCTTCCGGTGGAGACTGATACCGGCGATGTGCGCGCCGAAATCGTCAAGCTGCTGCGCCACCTGGCGGAAGCGCCGCGGCCTCGCGCTCTCATGCGCATCATGCCCAAGATCCTGGGACATGCCTCCAGCAATCCCAAATTCGCCAAGGCCTGGGGCGAACGGATTGAACAGCCCAGGCGCACGCGATTGATCCGCCTCATCGAGCGCGCCGCCGCCGCGGGCGAGTTGGGCAGCGATACGGACGTGGAACTGGCGGTCCACATGCTGCTCGGTCCGGTCCTCTATCACCGTATGATGCGAACCGCCATGCCGCCGCGCATGTTGGAAACCATCGTCGAGTTCTACTGGAAGGCCAACGCCCCGCGCGTCCAGACCCCTGTGAAATAGCTCCCGCCGCGGACGCGATACAATCAAGAACGCTCAGGCGAGCGAGGAATGAATCCCGAGGCGCCAGCCTGCACCGTAGCGTGAAACCGGCCGTCAAATCCAGCGCGAAATCCTTCCAAGCCACGCTGGAAACCACCCGTTCGCGATTGAACTGGGTCATCGTACGCATTCCTTTCGATGCGGCCAAACTCTGGGGAACCCGCGGGCAAGTGCGCGTCAAGGGCGAAATCAATGGCTTTCCCTTTCGCACATCGCTGTTTCCCACCGGTACCGGCCAGCATGTGTTGCTGGTAAACAAACGGATGCAAACCGGCGCCAAGGTGCGTGTTGGTGGAACCGCGCGATTCCGCCTGGAGCCCGATACCGAGCCGCGCACCATCACCGTCCCCGCTGAGCTGCGCCGCGAGATCGCGGAAAACCGGGCTCTTGTCCGCTGGTTCGATCAGTTGAGCTACTCCACGCGGAAATGGCTCACCGGCTGGATCGATGGAGTGAAGAGTGCCGAAGCTCGCGCGCGCCGCGCCCGTCAGGTCGCCGAACAACTCCTGGCGGCCATGGACGCGGAGCGCGAATTACCCCCGGTGCTGCGTATCGCGTTCGCAAAGAATCCCCGCGCGTGGGAGGGTTGGAAGCTTATGCCGCCCTCGCACCGCCGGCAATATCTGCTCGCCATCTTCTACTACCAGAAGCCCGACGCGCAGGCGCGCCGCATCCAAAAGGCAATGCAGCAGATGCGCGAGTTCCTCGAGAAGAGGGCGAAGAAGCCTGCGCCGCGGTAACGCAGCGTCACTCCGAATCGGCTCAATAACCGGCGAGCCAGAGCAGATAACATGAGACTATGTCCCAAACGCAGCCTGTGTATTTCGACCGTTCGCTGGTCACTACGGCCTTCACGCTCGACGGCTATCGGGTGGTGAAGAACTACGGAATTGTCCGTGGAATTATTGTCCGTTCCCGTTCGGTATTCGGTACGATCGGGGCGAGCCTGCAAACCCTCGTGGGAGGCGACATCACGCTGTTCTCCAATCTCTGCGAAGAAACCCGCCAGCACGCCTTCGATCGCATGATCGAGCATGCAGCGGGGATGGGCGCCAACGCGGTAATCGGCGTACGATATGACGCCACCGAGGTGATGCAGAGCGTGACGGAAGTGCTCTGTTACGGAACCGCGGTGAAGGTAGAGCCGATTTAGTCGGTCTTCGGTGCTGCTAGTGCCGCGTCAGCGCTTCGACATGCGCCGCGGCGGCGGAAGCCAGGCCGCTCAAGTTGTAGCCGCCTTCCAGCACCGAAACAAGACGGCCCCCCGCGTGCCGGGCCGCGATCTCCATGACGCGCGCCGTCAGGTCGGTAAAATCCCGGTCAGTCAAAGTGAACGAGCCGAGCAGATCGTCCACTCGCGAGTCGAAACCCGCGGAGATCATCACCAGGTCGGGCTTGAAGCGGTCCGCCGCCGGCATCAGTGAATTCTCCACGGCGCCCAGGATCTCTTTGCGTCCGGAGCCCGCGGGAAAGGGGAAATTCATCTTCGTCCCCTTGGCTGGGCCGGCGCCGGTCTCATCCGCGCGCCCGGTGCCTGGGTAGAGCGGCCACTGGTGCGTGCTGAAGAAGAATACCGTGGGATCGCTGTAGTAGATATCCTGCGTGCCGTTGCCGTGATGCACATCCCAATCGACGATGAGAACGCGTTGGAGGCCGTGCTTGCGCTGCGCGTAGCGGGCGCCGATCGCGATATTATTCACCAGGCAGAAGCCCATGCCGCGGTTGGGAGTGGCGTGATGGCCCGGCGGGCGCACGGCGCAAAATGCGTTGCGCGCCTTGCCCGTAACCACGGCATCCACCGCGTTCAGCACACCGCCCGCGGCGCGGAGAGCGATATCCCAGGAATTCGGCGTAATGTCCGTGTCGCCAGTGGTCAGTTGGTGGTAACCGGCACGAACATCGTGCCTGGCAATATCGAGGTACGCCTGTGTGTGGCAGAGCAAGAGTTCTTCATCGGATGCCGAGCGCTCCTTCAGCGGCAAGAGGCGGTCCCGCAGACTGGCCTTTTCCAGACCGTGAATTACGGAGTCGTAGCGCTCGGGGCGCTCCGGATGGCTGCGGCCGGCGAGGTGCTCGCGGCAGTGCGGGTCGGCGAAGAGTGCGGTTTTGAGGTCCACGTCAGCCATTCTATACGCCTCGCCGGTTGCCGTAGAGTTCAACGTGCAGCCGCGGGCTGAAACGGTATCCTTCGGCCTTGCAGATCTCGGCCAGCCATACCCCGCGTTCGCGAAGCACATCGCGATCCGTGCCCTCGGGCATGAGAATAACCCGGGTGGTATCCGCTTCGAGCGACCCGACCAGCAGCCGCACCTCGTCCAAATCCCGCTGGTGTTCGATCACAAACTTGAGCTGGTAATCGTACTTTGCCATCAGCCCCGCCAGGACACCCGGATTGATGCGAAGCCGCTCGTGCTGGCCGGCCCAAGGGTCGCGCGGCGTTGAGTTGGAAAGCTTCGGGCTGATGCTCATCAGGTCGCAGGCCACGGGCTTGAACACCGTGCCCGCGGTTTCGATCGTGATGTGCAGGTTCAAGGCGCGGAGACGCTCGGTCAACGGGATAATCTCGGGAGCGATCATCGGTTCGCCGCCGGTCACAACGACGTGATGCACCCGGTGCGCCTTCACCTCGTCCACGATGCGATCGAGCGGGAGATCGGCGCCCTCGGGCTGCCAGGAAGTGTACGGCGTATCGCACCAGGCGCATCGCAGGTTGCAGCCGCTGGTCCGAATAAAGAACGAAGGCACGCCAACCAGAGATCCTTCACCCTGTACCGAATAAAACAGCTCAGCGATCTTCAATCCCGGCCTCTTCAAAACCCTTGCGCCGCAACAGGCAGGCATCGCATTGGCCGCAGGCTCTTCCATCGGGCGCCGGGTCGTAGCAACTGAAGGTCAGTGCGAAAGGCACATTGAGATCTCGCGCAAGGGCCACGATCTGGGCCTTGGTCAGGCGGATCAGCGGAGTGTGGATGCGGAGCTGCGTGCGTCCTTCTACACCCGCCTTGGTGGCCAGGTTGGCCATGCGTTCGAATGCCTCGATGAACTCCGGCCGGCAATCGGGGTACCCGGAATAATCCAGCGCATTGACCCCGATGAACACGTCCGAACTCTCCAGCACCTCGGCCCACGCCAGCGCAAAAGAAAGGAAGATGGTGTTGCGCGCGGGAACGTAGGTGATAGGGATGCCGTGTCCCATTTCCTCGAGAGAACGTGCTTTCGGAACGGCAATATCGGAGGTCAAGGCCGATCCGCCGAACTGGTCGAGCGCGATTTTGGCGACAATGTGGCGTTCCGCTCTCAGGCAGGCCGCAACTTTCGCGGCGGCTTCCAGCTCGATCTTATGCCGCTGGCCGTAATCGAACGACAGAGCGTAACAAGCGTACCCTCCACGGCGCGCCCAGGCTAGACACGTCGAAGAATCCAGGCCTCCGCTCAGCAGGCAAACGGCTTTCTTCAAATGAGTGCTCCGGTTACTTATACCTTAGCGTGATTGGGAAACCGGTCCGCTGAGTATCGGGCTGCGCGACGTTGATTGGCCCGGAAGTCGAGCGCCCGGGAGCGGCGCCGGCCAGGCCCGCCTGGGGTGGAACGAGGGACTCCGGAGTCGCGGTGCTGAGCGGAACGCGCGAAAAGACAACGAAGAATTCCCTGGAGCCCGCGGATTCGCCGCGCACGGCGCCGGTCTGCGGAAAGTTCACCGCCGCCGCCGGCGTGATTCGCAGGTTTGCCTGAAGCTGCCAGTTGTTCCGCGCATCGCGATCGAGGACGTAGAGGTATCCCGCCTCGGTAGATTCGAAGCGAATCACCGCCTCATCTTTACGGTCGAGTTCACGCGCGGCGTCGACCTCTGCAAATCCGCCGGCCGGCTGTTTTACGAGGACCTGGTAGCGCAGCCCGGAAACGGCAGGGCGTCGCTCCAGCGCTTCAAAGGTCCGCCTCAATGCGGGTGCCGGGGGCGGAGGCGCGGCTGCAGCCACCTGGACCGATTCCGCGGCGGTGCCGAGTTCGAGCACGGCGTCTTTCTTCTGTGACTCGCCGGCCCGCAAAACCAGTCCGGACTGATTGAATCGCTGGAACCCCGGCGCCTCGATGCTCAGGCTGTACTCTCCCGCGGAAACCGGAGGTGTGCGATATTCCCCTCGCTCGTTGGTGCGGGCCTGAACCGTGCCTGCGTTCACCTGGTTGGTCAGAGTCACGGTAGCCCCGCTCACGCCGGCTTGTGTCGCATCACGCACCGCTCCCTCTACGCTGGCCGCGGCAGGCGATGGGAGGAGAGCGTCGAGTTCGGCCGGCTGCTTGGACAGCGCTGCCGACACAGCCGGCGCAGGCAATGCCGGCGGAGGTTCGATCGGCAATGCGGGAAACTTTTTCAATGGAAGATTTTGCGGCAGTGCAAGAAACGGTTTCAGATTTGTCGGCAGCGGGCTCCGCTCGAACTGCGGAAGCGGAGCCGTGGCCACGACCGTGATCGGAGGCGCCTGGCGCTGCGGCCAGTATTCCACGGCCACGAAGGTCAAGGTGATTACGGCGGTGGCGGCCGCGATCACACTCCATGGGACCTTACGGTAATACCAGGGCTCGCGAACCGTGTCGAGCGCCGCCAGGAGTTGGGCGCGCGCCGCCGCATCCTGCAACAGTTCGCGGAGCGGTTCCTCGCGGACGAGAGCTTCAAAAAGCTGCTGATCGTCGAGAGCGGCCGCACAGAGGGCTTCCTGTTCCGCCGCCGTGAGGGTCCCGGCGGCGTATCCACCCAGCAGTCTTTCCGCCTCTTCCCGGCTCATCGTTCCCAATCTCCGCCCATCAGCTCCAGCAGGTGCTTGCGGCAGCGGTGATCCCACGTGTAGATCGTGTTAATCGCGCGCACGCCCAGAATCTTCTGGATTTCGGGAAACGTCTTTCCCTGGAGCTTCAGGCGCATCAATTCGCGGCAGCGCTCGCCCAACTGGCCCATGGCGCGAATCAGCCTTTCCCGCATTTCTTTTCGCTCGACATAATCGGCCGGGCTGGCTTCCAGGTCCGGCAGCGGTATATCGTCGATAGACACCTGGCTGTACTCGCCGCGCCGCACCGCTTTCCGGCGCAGGCTCATCATCTTGAAGCGCACGATGCGGAGCGAGAGAGGCAACAGGTCTTCCGGGCTATCCAGATGGGTGTATTTTTCGTGCAGGAGCAAAAGCACCTCCTGCGCCAGATCCTCGGCGGCGTCCCTCGATAAATGAGATGCCGCGAAGAGCACAATCCTTTCACGGAGCTTGACCAGAACCTCTTCGCGCGACACCGCTTCACCGGCTAGGGCAATCATAACATTGACGCCGCGCAACGCCGGAACGTTGCGGCGGCGCCAACGTTCGCGTGCGACTACTGCCGCTGCACGTGCATCACAAGCGTTGCCACCGTGTTCGCCGCCGTCAGCGGCAGACCCCCGGAAACATCTTGCAGATAAAATGTGGTGCCCTCGGCCACCCACGTGCCTGTCGTCATCGATCCCCGGTTAGCCCATCGCGTAAAGGTGGGGCCGCTCGGGCTGCCGACGTGAATCTCGATCGTGTCGGCGTTCGGCGCATTCCACGTCAACGTGGTCGCTCCCAGAGAGCTTCCGCCGGTCACGGGGATCGGATTCGGAGTGGCCGTCAGGGTTGCGCCGTTTCTCCAGATCTGCACGCCCGCGCCAACCACCGGCACGAATACTTGATTGTTGATATCATCCGCCGCCACGGAATGGGTCGTCTGAGATACGCCGGGAGCAGGCACGACCAGCCCCACAACGAGGGAAGTCATTGCCGAGGAAGCGCCACCCGTCACATCCAGGACCGGCACGCTGATCCGATCGCTGCCTCCGCCAAAGTAAACCCGCTGATCGCCCGCGTTGTACCAGATTTCGTCGCCTCCCGCTCCTTTGGCCGTGACCAAGACCTTTCCGGTTGCAATATCGATCACATCGCCGCAACTCGCCACAAGCCGCTGGCCTGGAACCAAAACCAGTCCCGCGGGGCCCATGCAATTCGTTGGGAAAATCCTGGTGACGCGGAAGGCCTGCGGATCGATCTCATCGACCTCTCCATTGGGATTGGCGCTGGTGGCAGGGATGGCCAGATAAAACTTTCCGAGCGGTCCGTCCCATACGGGCTGTTCGATTCCGCCCGTGGATTGTGGCGCCGAATTGCCGTCATAATTGAGCGTCTTGATGACACGGTAATCGGGTTGCGAGATGAAGGTTATGAAAGGCGGTGTATCCCGGTCGTTGGCGATCAGGATAACGCGATCCACAGGATCGTAAGCAATTTCGTCCGCCCGTGCCGCGGGTGTTGCGGCAAGGCCTTTCCC
>PSRJ01000058.1 GCA_003175985.1 Terriglobia bacterium | reverse complement strand
CCCGCGGGAGCTACCGGACCCGCCGGGCCACAAGGTCTTCAAGGTCCCCAAGGACCGGCCGGCTTTGGGATTCTCACTCCGGGAGGCGCTGGCAGCGCCAACACGGGAGTGGGCGTCGCCGCGCTCCAGAGCCCCACATCCAGTTCCAACACCGCGACTGGCTACCAGGCGCTCTCCTTGGACACGTCCGGAGATTCCAACACGGCTCACGGCGCCTATGCCTTGAACGCCAACCGCACTGGCTCCGATAACACGGCCATTGGCACCCTGGCTCTCGGCAGCAATACCGCCGGCGCCGCCAACACGGCCACCGGAAAGGAGGCGTTGAAGAACAGCAACGGGGACCGCAACACTGGCGACGGTTTCCACGCGTTGTTCAGCAACACCACCGGCAGCGACAACACAGCCATCGGCGCGCTGGCGCTATCCAGCAACACCATCGCCTCCGGCAACACCGCCGTGGGCCGCGACGCCCTACTCAGCAACACCACGGGGAACAACAACACCGCGACCGGATATGGAGCGGCGGATCAAAACACCACGGGCACCAATAACACCGCCATCGGCTCCCAGGCGCTGTTCCAAAACACGACCGGCAGCAACAATACGGCCAGCGGATACTCAGCACTGGCGGCCAATACCCGCGGGAACAGCAACACTGTCAGCGGTTACTACGCTCTATTCAGCAACACTTCCGGCAATGAGAATGTGGCGATCGGCGATTCGACAATGTATCTCAATTCAACGGGAAGCGCCAACACGGCCGTCGGTGCTGACGCGTTGCTCACCAATTCCGCGGGAGGCGACAACGTCGCCATAGGGTCCAGCGCGCTGCAAGTGGAAAACGGAACCGGCAATACGGCCATCGGTGCGGGAGCGCTGGCGGCTCTGGTCAACGGCGATTACAACATCGCCATTGGGCACGCCAGCGGCCAGGGGTTGGCCGGCGGCGCGAACAACATCATCATCGGAAACGCGGGAACGAACGGTGACAACGCTGTCATCCGGATTGGGACACAAGGTGTCGCCAGCGCGTTCTATGCGGCCGGAATTTTCGGAAACAATCTAACGGGACAATTTGTCTATCCGGTATATGTTGATCCCAGTGGTCATTTGGGAACCTACAACGTGATTTATGGGTTCAGACCTCAGGTGGAGGGGCCCTCGCCGCTCGATGTAATGAACAGTCAGCAGGCCCAAATCAACGCCCAGCAACGACACATCGATGATCTCGAGCGGCGGTTAGCCAAGCTGGAGGCGGCGCTGGCGCAGCGTTAGCGCTTCGCAGCGTTCGGGTACGATGCAATTTTGATTTTCGCGGCGGCGCGGCGCACGATCAATGGCTCGATCCGGCTGGCCCACCCACGCTACCGTTTGGGCATTCTCTTTCGCGCTCCGCGGCCAAGGGCTTTTTCCGCTCGCCCAGTGAACGCGCGATCAGCACCAGCATGACGTACTCATTTCGAAAACGGGATTCCCCTCCCCTCTTGCCGGAAACACGGCCTTCGATAGTAATTCAGTTGCCGCTGATCCGAGAGAAGGAGCCGCAAGCGCCGTCGGCGATTCGGAGAATATTCACCTCTTCCAAGTACGTATAGGACGAGGATCATTATCCCGTACCACGAAGGCATTACCGGCCTCTCGATCTGCGCGGGTAAAGAAAAAAGCCTCCATCTCGGGACGAGTTTCGCGAGCAGATGGCGCATATTGGGACCATGGGTTCCACAAGAATTCATTTGGCGCACCGAGGGATGGCACGGGCCAACTCCGACAGCGCCGAGCCACAACTCTCGACGACTCCCCTTTCGGATCCAGTCGAAATCCTCCGACGAATGCCCGCCCAGGCTATATCGCCTGCACTGCTCGAAATGCTCGACCTTATGGCGAGCCCTGTCCTTCTCATCACGCACAGTCCGGCGAGGGAGTCGCGAGAACTGGCGCCGGTCCCACCGGCGCTGGCTCCCGCGGCCTGAACGTCCCCGAGGCTGTTCTGTCCACCGCGCTTGTGACTCAATGCGCGGCCGGAGGCTTCCCGGCGGGCTTGAAATTGCGAATCGCAAAAAGCAGCGGAATCGTTGCCAAGGTGAGCCACGCGATGATGCGGAAGCAATCCATGAAAGCCAGCAGGCTCACTTGATGTTGGAGTTGATTGAAGATGCTGCCTTGAGCGGCCAGGGCGGCGTCCGGGCCGGTGAACCCCTTGCTGACCAGGTAATCCGCCAGAGCACGCGTGCGTTCCGCGAATTGCTGCGATGTCGCCGAGATCGCCGAGCCGACATTCGCCTGGTGGAATTGCTGCCGGCGCTCGGCGACCGTCGTGATGAGCGCGATGCCGAAGCTGCCACCCCAATTGCGGAAGAAATTCGTCAGGCTCGAGGCCCGATTGTTCTGATCCGGCCGCAATTGCGAGTACGCGATAATGTTCACAGACACGAAGAAGAAGCCGTATCCGAGGCCCTGATAAGCCCTGGCCAGCACGTAGTGCCGGTAGTCCGTCGCCAGCGTGAAGGTGCTGTAGTGCCACATGGCTGCAGCGACCACAGAGAAGCTAAAGATGACGAGATATCGCGGGTGGACAATTCTGCGTTGAACCAGTTGCGCTCCGATCGGGGCCAGCGCTGTGATGACTAATGCTCCCGGGCCGAGAACCAGTCCCGCATCGATGGCGCGGTAGCCGTAGAGCGATTGCAGAATCTGCGGAATCAAGGTGGTGCTGCCAAACAGGCCGAGACCGAAGACAAAGAACAATACATTCGCTATGGCGAAGTTACGGTTCGCCAATAATCGAAAGTCGATCACTGGTTCCTTCGTCCGCATTTCCCAAATCACCGTGGCGATCCAGCCGAATACTGCCAATGCCAGCATCCAGCAGATGAAGGTGCTGCCGAACCAGTCCTCGATCTGCCCGCGGTCGAGCGCGACCTCGAGTGTAGCGGAAGCCAGGGCAATTAGGGCAATGCCGATCCCATCGACGGACAGCCTGCCTCTCTGCCTCACGGCCGCCCGCTCGGCGTCAAACGCCGGCGGATCCTGAATCAGCCTGCTGGTCAGCAACAAGGACAAGATACCAATTGGAATGTTGATGAAGAAAATCCAGCGCCAACTGTAGTTATCGGTGATCCAGCCCCCCAGAACAGGGCCAATCGCCGGTGCCGTAACGATGACGATCGTGTACAGCGCGAATGCCGATGCGCGTTTCACCGCGGGGAATGTATCGACCAGGATCGCCTGAGCCACCGGCGCGAGGCCGCCGCCGGCTATGCCTTGCAGCACGCGGCTCGAAAGCATGATGCCCAGCGTGGGTGCGAGACCGCAAAACAGAGACGTGAGCGTGAACAGGGCCACGCATCCGAGATAGTAGTTCTTTCGGCCGAAGACGCGGCTGAGCCATGCGGACATCGGCAACACTACGGCGTTCGCAACCAGGTATGTCGTCAATATCCAGGTCACTTCATCGTAGCTTCGTCCTAAGCCGCCTCCAATATAGGGTAGGGCGACGTTGGCGATCGAAGTATCCAGCAGCTCCATGAAGGTGGCGAGCGTAACGGTGAACGCGATCAGCCATGGATTCACGACGGGTCGATCGGCAGTCATATTGCCTCCTCGGAAATAGCCTCAGCGGACCTTCACCCGCGTCTCGACGGACATCCCCGGCCGCAGCAGGTGTTGCGGGTCTTCATTTGGGTTGATGCGAATGCGAACCGGAAACCGCTGCACGACTTTGACATAATTTCCCGTCGCGTTCTCGGGCGGGAACAGGCTGAAAAGCTGTCCGGCAGCGCCGGGCATGTTCTCGATATGGCCGCTAAAATCGCGATCGAGCGTGTCGACGTGAATCTGAACCGGCTCGCCGGCCTTCATTCCCTTCAGTTGTGTCTCTTTGAAGTTGGCGGTGATCCAAACGTCATCCAGCGGGACCAGGATCATCAAAGCCTGGCCGGGTTGGATTCGGTGGCCGAGCTCCACTGTTTTCCGCCCTACGATGCCGCTCACCGGAGCATAGATCTTCGTATAACTGAGGTTGAGCCGAGCCGTGCGGACGTCCGCAGCAGCTTGCTCCACGTGACCGCCAGCCGTTTGCGTTTTGGCCTTGGCGTCCGCGATCTGTTGGGGCGCCGTCCGCGCCGCTTCAACCTCTGCCTCTCGCTGAGCAACCAGGCTTTTCGCCTGCGCGATCTTGTGTTGGCTCGACTGGATGGCGGCAAGATCGGCCTCGACCGCCTGCGCGGCGGAGACGGCTTCCGTCTGGCGGGCGTCATATTCAGACCGTGAGATTTCATGCTTCTCGACGAGCGCCTGGTAGCGGACGCGATCCCGTTCGGCCCGTTCCGCAGTGGCTTGGTCTTGCTGTAGCCGGTGCCGGGCTGCTGTGAGATTCGCTTCGGTCTCGCTCACTGCCGCGACGGCTTCCTGCGCGGCAGCTTCGGAAGCATGCAGACGGCTGAAGGCGCCCGCGTCGATAATGGGCACGTTGACCTGGGAAGACAGCGCCTCGGCCTTGCGGGTGTCAAGGTCTGCCTTGGCGTGATCCAATTCGGCTTCATAATCGCGCGGGTCCAGTTCGACGAGGAGCGTTCCGGCTCCCACAAACTGATTGTTCTCCACCTTGGGGTTTACATACGTGACGGTACCGGTAATGCGGGAACTGACTGAGTCGAAATGACCATCGACCTGCGCGTCGTCGGTAGTCTCGAAACCCATCGATTGCAGCCAGAATCGCGTGCCGACCACGGCGATGACCAGCAGGGCAACCAGCGCCAGCCAGCGTGAAATCCTCGGTTTGCGCCGGGCGGGAATGCTCGGGGCCAGAAGATGGGATTCAACCAGTTGCGGCTTCGGAGATTGGTCCAGAGCCGTTTGTTCCATTTCCAGTTCTTTGGTCATGTTATTTTCCTCCCAGCAACTGAGGCAGCCTGGTCTCGGCGGCGCCCATGGCACGCGCCAGAGAGATGGTTGCAACGTCGAGTGAATACAAGCTTTGGATGGTATTCTCGTTGGCGGCGGCGACCGCCTCCTGCGCCTGAACCACTTCCAGGTAGTTCGTCACGCCGTTGACATACCGGTCCCGCGATTGCTCCAGAGCGCGGTCGGCGAGCGCGCGATTTTTCTCGGCAACCTGGACACTGGAGTTGGAGGCAGTCGCGTCCAACCAGGCGACGCGCACGTCGTAGGCGATGCGTCCGCGCAAGTCCTCATATTCGGCGCGGCGGCGTTCGAGGTCTGCCTGGGCCTGTCCGATATCGGCACTGATCCTCCCACCGGTATACAGCGGCACCGAGATGGCGCCCGCGATTTCATAAACCTGACTCAAGCCGCCGACATTTCTGCCACCACCGCCGTAATTCGCGCTCAACGAGAGAACGGGTAACCGCTGTGCCTTTTCGGCCCGGAGAGTGGATTCCGCAGCCCGCACGGCAGCTTGGGCGCTCGCCAGATCCGCTCGCCCGCTGAGCGCATCCGTGGTTGCGGCTTCGAGAGTCATCTCGGCCAACCGAACCGCCGACGGCTTATCCGTAAGCTCGAACTGCTGATCGATCGCGAGACCGGTAATCCGCGCAAAGGTCAGCTTGTCGATTTCCAACTGATTGGTGACATTGGTCAGGTGCTGTTCAGCCGACTGTCTTTCCACCTGAGCGCGCAATGATTCGATTTCCGGCGAGACTTCATTCTTCACCCGATTCGCCGTCAGTTGATCGAACTCCTGAGCCGCAGCCATTTGGGCTTTGGCCGTCTCCACCCGTGCGGCGCTGGCGACGACCTGGAAGTATGCGGTACCGACCGCGAGCACCACGACATCGCGCGCGTCCTTCACGCTAAGAGCCGAGGCCTGCTCGTCGGCTTTGCGAGCTTGATAGCGCTGCCGAAGTTGGGGGTCGAACAGCCTCTGAGAAGCGGCAACCCGTACATCCTGATAGCCGAATCCGCCGCTGGTCGCGGGGAGCGCCGGCAGCCCCGGGATCGCCGGAAGCTTCAGCCCGATTTCCTGGTAGCTGATGTTCTCGTAGGCCTGCCTGGCCGTGGCCGAAACCTGGGGTAACAGCGCCGACAACGCTCGGAGCCGATCCGCGCGGACATCGCTGCTGGCATGCTCCGACTCAACCAGACCCAGGTTGTAGCGCAATCCACGCGCGAGGGAATCTTGGAGGGAGAGTTTGATGAGCGTGCCCGTGGATTTGGCCGGCACGCTTCCCAGGTACGGATTCTGACGCTGCGTGGCCTGGGCACTGGGAGTAGTAGTTCCTTCCGCGGGACTGATCGGTTTTGGAGTAGTAATGGAGTAGGCGGAAGCGTAGTCCGGGCCAGTTTGGCCGAAGGCCACCAGTGCTCCGGCGGCCAGGATTGCCAGCGAGAAAATCGGTTGTTTGATTGCCATTTCTGTCCGGCCTTTCTGCGCGGTCACTGTTTTTGAATGCATTGGGAGATCCATCCATAAGTTATTGAAATAAAATGTCTTATATGTTAAGGCCAATGCTGCCGCCTCAGCAAAATGACGAGATATCAGCACGGCTCTTCCGGCGATAAGGCGTTAAAGGCAGGTACGGGAATTTTGTGAAAACGGCGACCAAACTCACAGGACCAGGAAGGCCGCGAGAAGATCGAAATGAGCTTGGGGTGGTAGTTTGCAGATCAACGCCGTGCGCCGACGGTCTCGTTCGCGCTGAGCGTATCCACGATCTCACTCGTGCTCACGACGGCACTGGCGTAATTCGGGATGTTGATCTCAAGCGCGGCGTGCATGTGGTCATCCGAGTAACTTGCAGTTGCGTCCTTTACCATCGTGACCTCATAGCCAAGCTCGGCCGCATAGCGAACGGTGGCTTCTACACAGGTGTGTGCGATGAGCCCCATAACAATAAGCTTTTGGATGCCATGCCTCTTGAGTTGCAGATCCAAATCCGTATTAGCGAAGCCGCTGGACCCCCAATGCTCCGATGCCACGATATCGCCCGGTTGCGGTTCGAACTCCGGGCGGATCTCGCCGCCCCACGTGCCATAACCAAACGCCTGCGACTTCCACGCCGACCTTTGAACCGGCGCGATGTACTTCCAAGTCTCGTAGTCGCCAGGACGATAGCGCCTATGCATCGCGTAGAAAACGCGGATACCCGTCTTTCGCGCAGCTTCGAGAACCTGCATCATATGAAGAACGCACTGATTTCTCTCGGCGATACCCTTTATGCGATCCCATACTTTGCCGCCCTCGGAAATGAAATCGTTATACGGATCGATCACAATAACTCCCGTGATCTCGTTCTCATAGGTCAATTGGGCCATGTGTTTTCCAGTCGATCTCAGCCTTTTCGTAACGCATGGCGTTCGATGAATTTTGCGAACGCCCCTGGCGGCATCGCCCGACTAGCGCGTTTGCCGCGATCCTCAATATCAAGGCGCGTACCGCGTGAAGACAAGATCGCTGGCTTTGGCCTGATTGTGGCAGGGGAAGCAGGTTTTCAGCAACGCCTCGTCGCCAGGTTTGCCTTCTTTGAAGTGAGCGAATCCCCAGCCGCCCGTTGCGGCGTACTTTTTCGAGTCCTTGACCATAAACTGAATGTTGGTGGGGGTGCCGGGCACGAAAGATTGGGCCCGGCCAAAGGCCTTGTTGTTCTCGTCCGATGGGGCGTGACTGTAGTGCAAAGCGGCGATTGTTGCGCCGTCAGGGAATGGGCGTGTCCCCTCGCGGTAAGCTGTGATCGCCACATCATTGCCTAGAACGGCAGCGAAACTATGAAGGTTGCCCTCTTCATGAGCCACGGAGATCAACTTCCAGTCGCGGTATCCTGGCGGAATTTTGTCTACGAAGGCGGGCGCGGCCTCGTTCTCCTCTCCATAGGCTGGGCTGGTGTAAGCGACTACGCCGGCCACTGCCGCAACTGCAATCAGCGCGAAAACCATTCTCTTCATAAGTAGCTCTTTCAAACTCACCTTCTCCCGTAATCGGTGAAAACGTAGTCTCTCGCCTTCGCCGTCGTGTGGCACGCGAACCCGCACCTGGCGTCGTTCCCCTGCGGGGGCGTGCCAGCGGAGGTGCCTGGCTTAAACGCGTCGGACGCGGCGTCGTAATCGAACACAGCATATCCCCATCCGCCGCTGTCCGCGAACCGCTTGCTGTCCTTCACCATGAAGTCCACGTTCACCAACTTGTCCGGCTGTGTCGCTTGCGGGAAGAACTCGTTCTTTTTCTGGGTCCAATGGATCTTGGCCATCTTCGCCCCGTCCGGGAAAGGTTTACCGTTACCGGGAATACCGGCCCGGTAGGCGTCGATCATCACCGGATTGCCGACGATCACATCGATCACGCGCCCGTTCAAGCTGGCGGAAATGGCCTGCCATGCTTCGTATCCCCGGAACTCAGAAAACGCAAGTCCGCCTGGCACTTTAACGGTGTATTTGTCCTGCACACCCAGCGCCAGTGCCGCCACCGCCAAAACAGCCACTCCAACAAACACGGTTACGCGAATACTCATTCTCTCCATGCCTAATCTCCTCTTGTTTAAGTCATATTCACCAATAGTGAAGACAATTGTTACTGCGGCAACGTTTGGCCGGCCTGCTCCGCCACCATATAAGCGGCGTACCAGTCGGGCCAGTTGGCGTCATGCTGCCCGATGCGCTTTTCGTGCTCGCCATGGGCGGCCGCCGCACGGCGAAGGGCACTGGCCAGATCGTTCACGGAGGCAAACACCGTCCCGGCACTCTCGACGCGCCCGGGCAGCCGCGTCGTGACCTCCTGCAGCAGCCAGCCGTTATCGTCCGGATCCTTGAACGTGGCGTAGGAGCGGTAGCTGGTGTGATCCGGCGCCGGTCCGCTAAGCCGAGTGCTCGAGCCGTCGGGCTGGAGGTGCGCGCCTGGCGCCGCTGGGTGGAACACTTCGCTGACATTGACACCGTGAGCGAGGAGCTGTTCGCGCGCGGCCTCAATATCGGAGACAACCAGGTACAAGTTTTGGGCCGAGCCGGGTGCGGCCGAGGTAACCATCGTGCCGAACTGTATGGAGGACCCGGAGCCGGGAGGTGTGAACTGGACAACCCGGAAGCCGTTATCGAATCCGAAGTCAGCGTCGAGTCTCCAACCCAGCCTCGCGTAGAACTCCTTAGCGCGATCGACATCCGAAACCGGGATGACCACTACCTCCAGCTTCATGTCGATCGTCGCAGCTTTCGAACCGTTGAGCCTACCTACTGCCAATTGAGTCATAGTGAGTTACTTTCCCAACCGTCTGCTGTTTTCTCTTCAGTTGCTAGTGTGCACTAGTGCTAAATCGAGCGAATCACGAGATCCGGTACTTTGTTCCTCACGCCTAAGAAGGGAGCGGCCATACCCCAGATGTGGTATCTGGCGACTACCGTGGTTATGATCGTGTTACAGCCTTTGCGGTTGCCCAGAGTGATCCAGGGTTCTCTCAATGTTGCGTCTCAATTTCCGTGCACCTAAAAAGCATCTGACCGGCCAATGCGAAATCGACTGAAAAGAAACGAGGGGCAGTCCGAGGCATCGAACGGCTAACCCCGCGTTTGCTGAACGTTCGTCATTTTGCTGAGCACGCAACGCCGTCTCGGCGGCGTCAATCGATTCGCTTCAACGGCTTACGAATGGTATCCGCAGTGCACCTCCCCATGCTGCCGGGACGTGGGAATCGCGATTCCGGTAAAGAAGTCGAAACGGAAGGGAGCACTCACATGACACAACAATCCAAAGGACTCGCGGTCGTGACCGGAGCTTCTTCAGGAATAGGCGCCGTTTATGCCGATCGGCTGGCGCGGCGCGGATACGACTTGCTTCTGGTTGCCCGGAACAAGAGGCGTATGGACAAATTAGCCGAGAAACTCGCCAATGAGACGCAGCGCAAGATCGAAGTCATAACGGCCGATCTGACCAATCGAAACGATTTGGCCAGGCTGGAACAAATCCTCCGCGAAGACTCCCGAGTCACGCTGCTCGTCAACAACGCCGGGGTGGCCGCCACGACGCCGTTGGTGAAGTCGGACGTGGCCGAGATGAGCCGGATGATCGCGCTCAATGTGGAGGCCCTGACTCGGCTCACCTACGCCGCAGTACCCGGATTCGTGAAGCGCGCCGCCGGGGACATCATTAACATCGGCTCGGTTGTCGCGCTGGCTCCCGAGCTTCTCAATGGCGTGTATGGGGGCACGAAAGCTTTTGTGCTTGCATTCAGCCAGTCCCTGCGGCATGAGCTGGCCAACACGGAAGTCAAAGTGCAGGTCGTGCTGCCCGGGGCGACAGCCACGGATCTGTGGGAGATCGCGGGCAAACCGCTGGACCAACTGCCGCCGGAAATCGTGATGTCCGCCGAGGATATGGTCGATGCGGCTCTCGCCGGCTTCGATCAAGGGGAGCCTGTGACAATTCCCGCGCTCCCGGATGCGGGGCAATGGGAGTCTTATGAGGCAGCGCGCCAGGCCCTCAGGCCCAACTTATCTCGTGCAAGACCGGCCGGCAGGTATGGCGTCGTACTCGCCGCCGGTTGAGGCGATTTGCGCGTAGACGTGGTGAGGAAGTCAAGCAATGTTGAGAATTGAAAAGGATTCCGATGGCGGCGTCACACGGCTGATGCTCAGCGGCCGCATCCAGTCGGATCGCATTGCCTGCATTCGATCGGCAATGAGCGACGGCTGCGCCCGCAAAATCCTGGACCTGAGCGAGGTCACCCTGGTGGACGTCACGGTGATTCGTTTCCTGATTCGCTGCGAAGAAGAGGGAGTGGAATTGGTCCAGTGCCCTCCCTATGTGCGCGAATGGGTTCTTCGCGAGCGCGCCGAGGGAGCAGAGCAGACGGTGTAATTCGGCATGGCCGAAGGGCGCGCTCAGACCTGCCGGCCTGTCGGGTTTCTCTGATCGAAGCGGCTCTCGCGGAGAGTCATGGCCGCATCGCGGGACCTTCCGGCGGCGAAACTCGGCATTCCCCGGCAGACACTGGAGTCGAAGATCAAGCGGCTTGGCATCGATAAGTACAGGCAGAAGCGCCCCACGTCGAAATAGCGTCATCTTCGACATTTTGCTGAGAATGCGGCTTTATTCTTGTGTTCCCTGTATTTCTTTTCAGCGGTTTGCGAATGGAGGGCCGGGTGCACGATTCTCTTGCCGCAGTTCCACGAAAAGGAGAACGACAATGTCACAAGCAGAGATCCACTTCCACCAGACAACCACGTTGACGCCCGAGCAGTATATCGCCGGGCTCACCGACTTCGGGCCTGGCCGCTCAAAGCTGTTTGGCAATAGCGCCGATGAGTACCTTAAGGTGCATCAGCACGGCCCGTCGGAGGCCGATGTCACCGAAGGCTCGGGCGGGATCTGGGAACGCCTGCACTACGACTGGTCCAACCCCAACCGCGTGGTCCTTACGACGACCGACTCCAACGCGTGGGGAGGCGCGTCGGGTCACACTTACACGTTCAAGCGACAGCCCAACGGCACGACCGATATCGACGTAGCCGTGATACGCGAGGGCAAGAACCTTAAGGGACGGCTGCTCGGCTTGGTG
>PSRJ01000324.1 GCA_003175985.1 Terriglobia bacterium | reverse complement strand
AAGATCGACGAAGCTATTCGGAAGGCGCCTCCATCGAGCTGGATATTCGCTGACAGTAGCCATGCAGCCGGATCGCGCGAATACCTCCGCTACAATGGTCTCCGGAAATGCCGCAAGTAGCCACGCATCGAGAATGGGCCGTTACAGTGCGCGGCGCCCGTCCACCGGCCGATATGGTTGAGTATTTGGATAGCTGGCGCGATTTCTTTGACCACTACGCTCCCCTGTTAAGTAGCTGGCGCCGCCGCAACCGAGGGTATCACGCGAACATTCAGCGCCTGGCCTGTTTTTACTGCCAGCCACAATGCCGGATCCTGGAAGTTGGGTGCGGCACGGGAGACCTTCTGGCAGCACTCGACCCATCGGTCGGTGTGGGTATCGATATCTCAGGAGAAATGGTTCGGATCGCAAAAGCCAACCATCCGGGCCTGACGTTCCACCATATGGCGGCCGAAGAGATCGATTTGGGCGATCAAAAGTTCGACTACATTGTTCTGTCGGATTTGGCCGGATTTCTATTCGACATCAAGTTGGTGTTCCAGCGATTGCGGAATTACTGCCACTCGGGCACTCGCCTGGTCATTCATTCTTACAGCCGCGCCTGGCAGCCGATTCTGATTATGGCCGAGAAGTTGCGCCTTAAGTATCCGCAACCACTGCTGAACTGGACGACCACGGAGGATATCGTAAATCTCCTGTACCTCGCCGGTTACGAAAGCGTTGCCACCAACAAGCACATCATGCTTCCTCTCCGGATGCCGGTCATTAGTTGGTTGTGCAACCGGTATCTGGCTCACCTGCCGGTACTACGGCACCTTTGCTTGACCAACTGGATTGTTGCGAGGTCCCTAGGCCTTCCTGCGCCCGAACAACCCTCGGTTTCTGTGATCTGCCCCTGCCGCAACGAGGCAGGTAACATTGAGCAGGTTGCCCGAAGGCTGCCGTCCCTTGGCTCGCGCACTGAGTTGATCTTCGTCGAGGGACACTCGACTGACAACACCCTGGCGGAGTGCCGAAGAGTCCAGTCTCAGTTTCCGGATCGCAACATTCGCGTGCTGGCGCAGCAGGGCCGCGGCAAAAGAGACGCCGTGGAATTGGGGTTCTCCCAAGCCAGCGGCGACATTTTCATGATTCTGGATGCCGATCTCAGCGTGAACCCTGAAGACCTAGAGCAGTTCTATGAAGCTGTGGCCTCCGGCAAAGGCGATCTGGTCAATGGATGCCGGCTCGTTTATGCCATGGATCCAAAAGCCATGCGATTTCTAAACCTACTGGGCAACAAATTCTTCGCGCTTCTGCTGAGCCGGTTTCTGGGACAACTGGTCAAGGATACGTTGTGCGGAACCAAGGTGCTTTCGCGAGAGAATTATGAGCGGATTCAGCGCAGCCGGTCTTACTTCGGAGACTTCGATCCCTTTGGAGACTTCGATCTGCTCTTCGGCGCCGCCAAGCTGAATTTGAAGATCGTCGAGATACCGGTGCGCTATCGACAGCGGATGTATGGGACCACCAACATCAACCGCTTCCGCGATGGTTTCCTGCTGCTGCGTATGTGCCGGGTGGCGGCGAACAAGTTGTACTTTGTGGGGTAGCGGACCAGAGGTGGGCTGACTGCCGTCATGGATGGCTGGGGCCGCGAGCTGAAGAACGGCGCTTCCTGGCTCTTTACCGCCGCCGCTCCCACAGCAGGAATCCGATCATTGTCTTGGCGTCTTCGATTCTTCCCGAGTGAATCATTGCGGCCAGTTCTTTCCGCGTAAACCATCCGGCTTCGATCCGCTCATCATCCATAGGGGTGGCCTTGCCTTCTGTCAGACCCGTGGCCAGGAAGATGGTCATGCGTTCCTGCACATACCCGGGACTCACCCAAAACGATGCCAGCTTCTCCCAGTTGCGGGCGCGATAGCCGGTTTCTTCCGCCAGTTCGCGCCGCGCGGCCTGCAAGGGCTTTTCGCCAGGATCGAGCCGTCCGGCCGGCAGCTCCCACAGGTTCTTTTCGGCGGGCAAGCGGTATTGGCGGACCAGCAGTATGCGCTTCTTGTCGTCAACAGCCATCATCACGGCCGACCCTACGTGGCGCACTACAGACCGGTCAATTTCGAAATCGTTCTTCTCGTCTACGGCCCGGTCTTCAGTCACGCGGAACAGTTTGCACTTATACACTTCCTTGGAGGAAACGATCTTCATGATTTCTTTTGCAAGGCAGCCGCAAAGGTGCGGACGGGCAGCGTGTTCATAATATCAGCAGGCGCCAGCCACCCGCGCCGGGCGGTGATCACACCGTAACGCATATTGGCGAGATGCTTCGGTTGATGCGCGTCCGTTGAAATAGTGAACCGCGCGCCCCTCGATTTGGCCGTGCGGATCATAGCCCAGCTGAGATCCAAACGTTCCGGGCTGGCGTTGATCTCGAGCCAGACTCCGCGCCGCACGGCCTCATCCACCACGCGTTCGAAATCGAAGGGGTAAGGATCCCGATGCAGCAACATGCGGCCAGTGGGGTGCCCCAGAATGCGCAGAGAAGGGCATTCCAGCGCGCGCAGCAGGCGGTCGGTCATCTCGCCGGGCTCCAGATTCATGTGGCTGTGCACGCTTCCGATGACGAGATCAAGCTCGGCCAGCGCGTCGTTGGCCAGGTCGAGCGCGCCGTCGCGCAATATGTCACACTCCAGCCCTGAGAAGATGCGAATGCCGAGCCCCCTGCGATTGATCTCGCGCACTTGCTTGGCAAATGCCACGGCGCGTGTCTCGTCCAGCCCGTTGGCCATGGCCAGCGCCTTCGAATGGTCGGTGATGGCGATATATTCGTAACCCTGCTCGCGGGCAGCCTCCGCCATTTCTTCGAGCGAGGCGCGGCCATCGGTCTCGGTGGTGTGCATGTGGAGGTCGCCGCGGATGTGTTTCAGCTCCACTAATTCCGGTAGGCGGTCCTGTTCGGCGGCCTCGATCTCGCCGCAGTTCTCCCGCAACTCGGGCGGAATCCACCGCAGTCCCAGCGCCTCGTAGATTCCGGACTCCGTTTCTCCCGCTACCTTCGTATCGTCTTCGACGCGGTAGAGACCGTATTCGCTGAGCTTGAGTCCCATCCGGACAGCGCGGGTGCGGACAGCGACGTTGTGGTCCTTGCTACCCGTGAAATACTGCATGGCGGCGCCGAAACTCTCGCGCGGCAGCGCGCGGACATCCACCTGAAGGCCTTCATGCCCCACTCGGGCGCTCGCCTTATTCTCGCCGCGCCCCAGGATTTCGTCTACGCGCGGATACGCAATGAACCGCTCCAGAGCGCCCATAGCATTTGGTCCGGTGACGAGAAGGTCCAGATCGCCTACCGTTTCGCGGCCGCGGCGCAGGCTGCCTGCGGGCGTGACCGCTTCCACGCCCGGCACCTCCCGGAAGAGGCTGGTCAATTCGCCGGCGATACCCTCGGCATAACTCAAAAGGTACCGGCTGGTGCGCTGCCGGTATTGCGCGATCGAGCGTAGGACCTTCTCTTCCAACTTGGCGCCCATACGCGGCAGCACGCGCAGTTTCTCTTCCAGGCAAAGCCGCTCCAATTCGTCGATGGTGTTGATGCGGTAGTGTTCGAAAATGAGGGCGATGCCTTTTGGTCCCAGTCCCTGAATTTTAAGGAACTCGAGCGCTGCCGGCGGAAATTTCTGCAACAACAAATCGCGACGCTCGCACGACCCGGAGGCGATAATCTCCCCGAGCACCGTCGCCAGCCCTTTGCCGATACCGGGAATGTCGGTGACTTTCCGGTTCAAATCACGCAGGATGTCTTCAATGCGTTCGGGGTGGCCTTCGACAGCGGTCGCGCCGTTGCGGTAGCTCCGAATGCGAAAAGAATCTTCGCCGGCGATCTCCATCAGATCGGCCGTTTCCCACAAAACACGCGCGATTTCGCGGTTTTCCAACGTCCACCCTCGATTCAATTGTAAGCGGTTATGCTGGAGTTTCCATGCCCGAGGGATCGTATCTGTATTGCGACGTAAGTCTCCCGGTGCCGCTGGATCAGCCGTTCACATACGCGCTTCCGGAAACGCTCCGCCACCGCGTGCAACCGGGCGGCCGCATCATCGTTCCGTTCGGCCCGCGCAAGCTGACCGGCGTGGTGCTGCGCTGTCACGACGAGCGGCCGGACGTCGCGATCCGCGAGGCGCTGCGGTTGATCGATGCCGAACCGGTACTGGATGCGGAACTGCTCGCGCTGGCCCGCTGGATCGCCGGGTATTATTGCGCCCCGCTCGGAGAAGTGTTGCGTAGTATGCTGCCGCTGGCGGCGGATGTGCGCCATGGCAAGGTCTGGTCGCTCACGGATGCAGGCCGCGATGCCGCACGGCAACTGGTTCTCGACGCCTCACCCCACGATCCGGCCGTGGAGATCCTGCGGATGCTCGACAAGCGGCCGCTTTCGGCGGCCTACCTGAAAAAGGCATTACCCCTCGCGGACAAGACGATTCGGGCTTTAGAGCGCAGAGGCTTCCTCATCGGAGAGCAAGTGCAGGCGGAGCGGGATCCGCTACGCGCTCCGTCGGGCCGGCTGCGTATCGAACTTTACGGCAACTCCGATGGCCTCAAGCTGAACAAGGCCGAGCGGGAACTGCGGGCTTTCCTGGAATTGCATCCGGGTTCCCACAATCTCAAGGAGGTGGAGGGCGCGGTCAAAAATGCCAGCCTGGCAGCACGGTCCCTTGCGCGCAAGGGCATGGTTTCGTTGCACCGCGAGCCGGTTGCCATCGCCTCGGGCCCGGTGCGCGCCCGCCACACTCTGAACGCTCCACAACAGGCGGCATTCGATCAGATCCATGCGGCCATTTCGGAAAAGCATTTCCACGTTTTCCTGTTGCACGGCGTCACGGGCTCCGGCAAAACCGAGGTTTATCTGAACGCCATCGAAAGCGTGCTCGCGGAGGGCCGTGGGGCGCTTCTGCTGGTCCCCGAGATCGCGCTCACCCCGGCCGTCGCCGGCCAGTTCTTCTCCCGGTTCGGAGATCGCGTGGCGATCCTGCACAGCGCTTTCACCGACACGGAACGATCCGATCAGTGGCGGCGTATCCGCTCCGGTGCAGCTTCGGTAGTAGTGGGAACCCGTTCCGGTGTTTTCGCCCCCGTCGTCAACCTCGGCCTCATCGTGGTCGATGAGGAGCACGATGGCAGTTATAAGCAGGAAGAGACCCCCCGTTATCACGGCCGCGATGTCGCGATCGTGCGCGCGCAGAATGCCGGCGCCTGCGTGATCCTGGGCTCGGCCACTCCCAGCCTGGAGAGCCGCTACAACGTCGAGCGCGGCAAGTACACCTTACTCGAACTGCCGGGCCGCATCGAGGAACGGCCCTTACCCACGGTGGAACTGATTGACATGCGCCAGGAGTTCCTCGAGACACGCAAGCAGGCCACCTTTTCCAGGAAACTGTTGGACGCGCTCGCCCAGCGGCTGGAGGCGCGCGAACAGACCATCATTCTGCTCAACCGGCGTGGGTTCTCCAGCTTTGTCGCATGCCGCGCGTGCGGCGAGCGTATCCAGTGCATCAACTGCTCAGTGACTCTGACTTACCACAAGCGCGATCATCGTCTGCTGTGCCACTATTGCGGCTACGCGCAGAAGGTGCCGCGCGTCTGCCCCAAGTGCACCAATGAGCACATTTATTTTCTCGGCCTGGGTTCGGAGCGCGTGGAGGAGGAACTGCACCACGCGTTTCCGACGGCCCGCATCGCCCGCCTCGATCGGGACACGGTCACCGGGAAGAGGCAATATGAATCGATCCTGCATGAATTTCGCGAAGGCAATTACGACATGCTCGTCGGCACGCAAATGATCGCCAAGGGTCACGACATTCCCAACGTAACGCTGGTGGGCGTGATTTCCGCCGATGTCGGGCTGGGCATTCCGGACTTCCGCGCGGCCGAGCGCACGTTTCAATTGCTCACACAAGTGGCGGGACGCGCGGGGCGGGGAAGCATCCCCGGAATCGTACTGGTGCAAACGATCAATCCGGATCACTATGCGGTACGGCTCGCGGCCGCCCAGGATTACGCGGCCTTCTACGCAAAGGAGCTGGCCTTCCGCCGCGCGCTGCACTACCCACCGTTCAGCGCCATGGCCAACCTGCTGGTGCGCAGCGAACAAAAGGAAGCGGCGATGCGGATGAGCTCCGAACTGGCCTTGTTGCTGACGCCCGCTCCCGAGAAGCTAAAGATCATGGGACCCGCCGAAGCGCCGGTTCCCCGGCTCAAGAACGAATACCGCTATCAGTTCCTGATTAAGGCCGCGAGCCGCAAGGCGCTCAACGAATTGTTGCGTCAGATCCACAACTTCGCTGCGGATCACAAATGGGGCGCGACCGCGTTGGTCATTGATGTGGACCCGCTTTCCTTGATGTGACCCGGCGGCTGTATAATGCCGGAGAATGCCGGCCAGGATTCTTCGAGGCTGCAGTGCGGTGCTCTTGTCCCTCCCGGCTCTCGCGTACGCGCAAGGGCGAGGCGGTCAGTCGCCGGCCGTGTCGCCACGTGCCGCCGCTCCGGTCGACCTCACTGGTTACTGGGTCTCGCTAATTGTTGACGAGTGGCGGTTTCGCGTCACCCCGCAGAAGGGCGATTTGGCGTATCTTCCGCTGAACGCCGAAGCGCGCCGGATTGCCAACGCCTGGGACCCGGCGAAGGATGAGGCCGAGGGAAACCAGTGCCGGGCTTACGGCGCAGTGGGTTTGATGCAACGGCCCGGTCGGCTGCACATTACCTGGGAGAACGAGAACACTCTGAGAGTGGATGCGGATGCCGGAACGCAGATGCGGCTTCTCCATTTTGGCGCCGCTCCCGCGCAACCCGGCGAGACCACCTGGCAGGGATCTTCGGCCGCACAATGGCAGTTTCCGGGACGGGCCATGCTCGATCTGGGCGGTATCGGATTTACGGCTGGTCTAGGTCCCGAACAGCGCGCAAAACAAGGGGGCGGCACGTTGAAGGTAGTTACTACGCACATGCGTCCCGGATACCTCAGCAAAAACGGAGTCCCCTACAGCGGAAGTGCCGTCTTGACGGAGTATTTCAACCGGCTCACGGGAGTGGACGGGCAGGCGTACCTTCTGTTAACGGCGATGCTCGAAGACCCAACCTATTTGACGCAGCCGTTCGTCCGGAGCTACACATTCAAACAGGAGGCCGGCGCATCGGGGTGGTCGCCCACACCCTGCTGGCCGCGATGAGAGGAGATCGATGATCTGCACTCGGAGAACATTCGGCGCCGCGCTGGCAGGCGCTTTCGTTGCGGCGCGTGCGAGCCTTGCGCAGTCGCCCGCCGCAAAGACGGTTCAGACGCCCGTGCTTGAGATCGCCTATGAAGAAACCGGTCCGGCGCAGGGATTTCCGGTCATTTTGCTCCACGGTTTCCCGGACGATGTGCGCGCCTATGACGGTGTGGCGCCGCCGCTGGTGAAAGCCGGGTACCGCGTCCTCGTCCCATATCTGCGCGGCTACGGCCCCACGCGCTTCCGCGAAGCCAACGTGCCGCGAATGGCGGAACAGGCGGCCATCGGCCAGGACGTCATCGATTTCGCGGATGCATTGCGCCTGCCCCAATTCGCCGTTTCCGGTTACGACTGGGGCGGACGCGCGGCTGCGATCGCGGCGGCGCTGCATCCGGACCGCGTGCGGGCCATCGTGCTGATCGGCGGATATACCGTCCAAAACACGGTTGCCCCGGCACAGCCGGCCGCGCCGGAAGCCGAACGAGCGGCTTGGTATCAGTTTTACTTCAACACATCGCGCGGACGCGCCGGTCTCGCTGCCAACCGGCGGCCGCTCTGCCGCCTGTTGTGGCAAACCTGGTCGCCGACGTGGCATTTTAGCGACGAGACATTCAATCGCACCGCGCCTTCCTTCGACAATCCCGATTTCGTCGACGTGGTGATTCATTCCTATCGTCATCGCATCGGAAATGCGCCCGGTGAATCGCGCTTCTTTGGCGTGGAGCAGCGGCTCGCGGAACGGCCCAAAATCGAAGCGCCCGCGATTACGCTCTACGGCGCCGACGATGGATTGGCGCGGCCTGCGGCTGACTCGCCCGCGGAGCGCGCCGTGCTTCCCAAGCTGAAGGCGCGGCGGATCGTCGAGGGCGCCGGGCATTTCATGCCCCGCGAAAAACCGGATGCGGTCTCGGCGGCGCTGCTGGAACTATTGGCCGCCGGATAACGCCGCTAGTCCTTCATCAGCTTCTGTACCCGCTTCAGATTGCTCTTCAATTCGTCGGTGGCGTCGATGATTTGGCTCGTGTCGTAGATCACCCGCGGCGTGAGGAAAATAATGAGCTCGGTCCGGGAGGTGCTGTAACTTTTGGCTCCAAACGCTGCTCCCATGACCGGAATGCGGTGCAGAATGGGCACGCCCCCCGAGCTTTCGGTCCGCTTGTCGGTAATGATTCCGCCGATAGCGACAGTGTCTCCGTCCTCGACAGTTAACTGCGTGCTGATCGACCGGTTCGAAAACGAAGTGGACGCATTCGTTACTCCGGGCGGGGCCGGTTCCGGGGCGCTGACCTGCTGGTTGATGACCAGTGTCACCACGCCGCTGGGATTCACGCGCGCCGTGATGCTGAGTGTGACACCGCTCGCCTGGTTGGAGACAGTATTGGCAAACACCGAACTGCCGCCCGATTGAACACCGCCGACCACAGCCTGGGAAGTAAGGACCGGCACCTGGTCGCCGACGTTCATCGTCGCGGGAATGCTATCCGTTGCCATAATGCTTGGCGCGGATACGACGCGCACGTGGGTTCGCGTCTCCTCGGCATTGAGCACAGCCAGCAACTCATGGCTCTTTAATACGAGCGCCCCCGTGGTCAAGGTGAGGCCGGCAGCGCCCGCGAACGCTTGCAGGGTGCGGGTGGCAGCAGGTCCGCCACTGCCGCTTCCGCTGCTGGCGCCACGCTTTTGCAGGAAAGACTCCACGCCGCCGGCGAGCGCTCCCGTCAGGTCGACTTCGTAGATCTTGGCATCGATCAAGACCTGGCGCGGGGGGACATCGAGCTGGCGCAGGAGATTGGTAATCTCTTCATACTCCTGCGGCGTCCCCTGAATCAGCAAAGTGTTGTCGAAGGGGTTGGGGATGACGTGCGGCAGGCGGCCCCCCGGCAGGACACCGCCTGGAACGGTGCCGAGATAACTCCCGGTCAGATCCGTACCGGGAACCGCGCCGCCCGCCACCGCGGGCGCAACTCCGGTTGCACTGATGGGAGCGCCGCCCGCGCCGCCAAAGCTCTGCGCTCCGAATGGGACATTGTAATTCTGGCCGCCATATGTATTCGGATAGTTCTGATATGCGCCTCCTCCGAATGACGCGCCGCCGTAGCCCATGGAGCCGCCGTAACCCGCGCCTCCCATTGCCCCGCCATAACCCAACCCGCTGTTGATCATGCTGGCGTTGGCCATATTCGCTAGGCCGATTAGCGCTGCTGGGTTGCCGGAATATAACGCCATGATCGCCATGGCGATCATCTCGGCGCGCGCGTATTTGAGGCGATATACGTAATTCGTCACCGCTCCGGCCGTGATCTTGACGGGAATGTCCAGTTTTTTGATCCAATCTTCCACCTGGCTGAATACGCCGGGATTGGGAGCGACGGCGATCAGCGTATTGATACGGTCAATCGGAATGAATCGCACCGAGCCGGCTTTTTCCGAGAGCGCATATGCCTTAAACACGGTCTCGAGATCCTTGACCAGATCGGCGGGCCGGCTGTGTTGAATGTCGTACAGACGCACCCGCTGGCCGGCAAAGGAGTCGCTGTCAAAGAGCGAAATGAGCTCCATGGTGCGCTTCATGTTGCGGCTATTGTCCTCGAGGATAATGAGGTTGGCCGGCTCATAGGAACTGTGTGCCGCTCCCTCTCCAAGAAAAGGAGTGATCAGCTTTTCGATTTCGGAGGCCGTGGCGAACTTCAGGAAGATGAGATTCAGCAGCATGCGCTCGTCATCGGGCAGCGTTTTGGGATCGGCATTTACGGTAGGTTCCAGGGGAAGCTGCGAGACGAGGTTGATCGGGATGACGCGGTAGAGGTCGCCGACTTTTACCATCGTGGCGCCATTCACGCGAAGAAGGGTTTCCAGCAGCGGCATCAAATCCACCGGTTTGACTTCGCCGTAGGTATGCACGGTGACGGCGCCTCTGACACGCGGATCGAGGATCACGTTGATCTTCAATTGTCTGGCCAACGCATCCACCATTTCCGTAAGTGAAACGTTGTCCATCATGAAGGTGCCGTTCTCAGTGAGGCGGAGCGCGGCGGCTGGCGTGGTTTGCGCCGGGGCCGGCGGGGCAGGATTCTGCGCTGGAGCGGCCGCAGGTGGAGCGGGTTGCGGAGGAGGCGGCGGCTGCTGCTCCTGGGGAACTCCTCCCGGACGCGCGGGCGCTGGGGGCCCTCCCACCTGCGCGGAAAGACTACTTGCGGCCACGAGCGCCGCGATCAGACCGATGTGGAAATAGCGCATCGCCACCTACCGCTCGAACTCGTCCTGCAGTCTCATTCGAAGATCACTCCTTGCCATTAGCGGCCCACCGGATCCCAGCGGCACGATTCTCCAAAAGGAGTTGCCGCAATTACCTTCCGGTAACCATCTTTGACCGTGCCTGCGGGCAGACTGTCACTGGGATCGCAAGCTCTCATATTGTCGCGGCCGAGCTCGGCGCCAGGGCCGGTTGGCGTCTTGATTACGGGTGGTGGCGGCGCCGCCGGCTGCTCGGTTCGGACACCCGCGGAAGCGACAACCTGCGCGGCAACGGCACTGCGGTCGATCAGGTTATCCACTCTCCGGCGAACCTCCTTGCCATCCCATTCGAAAACGATCTCTTCACTATTGACGTCCAGGAGCTTGAATTGGCCGATTTGCTCGCCGGGACGAATCATCTGGTGGATACTGTTGGCAGTCTGGCTAAGAATGGCGGTGGGGCCGGAACCGATGTTCATCTGGCCGTGGTAAACCGGCAGCGGCGGCATCGGTTTCGGAGGCGGTGGCGGCGGCGTCTCGACCACCACGACCACATTCGGATTACGTGATTTGTCAAAAAGCATCTGCTGTGCGATATCCGCATACGAGCCGGGCGAGACGGCCGGCGCCGCGGGCAAGGGCGCGATTGGCGGGGGCGCAGCCGGGCGGATTTTACGATTCAGGCGGGCGGCTTCGCGCGCTTGAGCCGCCAGCCAGGCACGCCGCAGCTCGAACCCGGCATACGAGAGCAATATCACCAATGCGGCATTGAGAACCAGCAATTTGCGCTTCAAAACGCCGGTCCTTTCCTGGTGGGCACCAGCTTCTTGTCCACTACACCGGAAAGGCCCAGCCGCACCTGCACATTCTTTTTCTTATCGCTGCCGCCCGAAATGTTGATCTGGTTGGTGGCCAGGATCTGCGGTTCATTCGCGAGGGCGGCCATGAAGTTGACGAGCTGTTCGATGGCGCAACTGAACGTCACCGCGACCGAAACCTCTCCGTAATCGTTGGCCAGCGGCCGGACGCGCATCTCCTCCGCGCCGCGCGCATCGATTCCATTGGTCATCGCGACGCGCCGGATGACGTCGATCAGTTGCGCCTGGGCTTGCGCCGCCGTATCGGCCTTCAAGATACCCGACTCGCGGGAAGCCAGTTCCGCGGCGACTTGTTTGAGCACCGTTTCCTTGCCAGGAACAGTGGCCGCGAGCACGCGGAGCCGCTCCAGCCGATGCTCGGCGATGGGAACCGAATCCGCGGGCGCAACTACAGGTGCAGGAGTGTCGCGATATACGCCGAAGCGCAGAATCAGTACAGCGAGCACGCCCCCGGCCAGGATTCCCACCGTGCGCCGGTCGATCGCCCCGAGCGCGAGCGTCATGGCCGCTTCTCCCGGCTGGTGCGGATCTGGAAGGTTTCGGTGCCGTTGCCGCGGCCCACCGAACCCGAGAACTCCGAGTTCTCAAACAGCGGCGAAGCATCCAGGACTTTCAAGAGTGGCGAGGCTTGCGGAGCCTCTCCGGAAATGCGTGCGGAATCGCGCGTGAGGTCGATGGAATTACTCCAGGCGGGCGGAGCCAGAAGTTTGGTGATTTCCTGTAGCGCATCGAGGTCGGCACGCGTTTGTCCACGGAACTGGTCGAGCAGGCGTGTGCGCGCCCGTAGGGTTTCAATTTGCCGGTCGAGTTCCGCCGCACGACGCGCCTGCGGTTCCAGTTTGGAGATTTCGGCCTGCACCTTCTGCAAATAATTCCGGTCGGCGAGTCGCGGATAACTAAACAGAACCGCCAAAGCTACGGCGAGGAAAAGAGCCAGTACGGCGGTCGGGATGAATAGCGCACGCGAGTTGCCACGCCGGTATTCGGGTGGAAGCACGTTGACGGAGGGCGCCAGCCGGGGACAGGCCCCGGCCAGCGCCGTGGCGTATGGCAGTGCGTTGCGGGAAAGATCGTTTTCCACCGGGTTGGCGTCCGGCTTGGGAAGAACTTCTTCGAGTTTTCGGGCCTCGGTCTCCGGCGGCAATCGTAGTTCCGCCAGCGCCAGTCCCGCGGCCCGTTCGGGCGCCAGGTTGAATTCCGCTGAAAACACCGGGCGCGCGGGGCTTTCACCGTAGACCTCCACGGCCCCCGCCGGTGTCCGGCTCAAAGCCACGAATCCCTGGCCGGAAGCACCATCCAGCCGGATGGCCGCATGTACCGCCGCGGCTGAAAACGTGAAACTGCAGACGCCAATGCCGGCCTCAATGAAAAGCTGCACGTAGCGCTGCACGATTTCATTTCGCGTAATACCGACCAGGAGATGGTTCTCGGCAAGCGGCGACCAACCCCAACACACAGGTTCATCGCCATAGGGGTGCAACGTGTCCAATTGAAACCGGATCGCGCCTTCGCGGTCTCGGCCGGAGACGCCCGGCAGCGCCAGTTGCCGCACAATGACTTCACGCCGCGGCAGCAGCACGGTCGCGCTCAGGTGTCCCATGCCCACTGACTTGATGAATTGCGTGTACTCGGCGCCCCACTCGGCGGCGGGCCGTTCGGCATAGTTGTGGATCGTCCAGCGGCCCAGCACCTGAATGCGTGAAGGGCGCACGCGCGCCGCCGCCACTTCGAGGCTGGTCTCCGCGATTTCAATCCCAATGCCGGAACCGAATGCCAGCAGCCTGCGAAGATCCTGGGAAATGGGAACGGGCATGAGCGGTTTCAATTACTCCAGGTGGTGTCGTACCAGCGCAAGATGTGAATCGGCGCATCGTAGCCCACCGGCATGTACTTTACAAGCGCGCCCACCGTGCGCTTCAGGTCTGAGAGCTGGCCATTCTGCAAGCGCACCCGCGCCGTCGCGCGCATCGTGATGATCGAATTTCCTTCAATGCGCAGGCGGGCCGCAGAGGCGCCGAAGGATTGCAGGAACTCCAGAAGCTTCTGATATGTGAAAGGCTTCTTACGGCGCTCCTCCACCAGAGCATTAATCACATCGGGCGCCATTCCGATCGCTGCCAGGACGGCCGGAGAGGCGGTGTTCGCCTCAATGCGGCTGCTCGATCCGAACACAGAGAGGCAATCGATCAGGCCTGGGCGCCGCACCAGCCGCGTGCCCTGGCTTGGATCGGGAGTAGGGACGTAAGTGCCGTAGAAAATCTCGGGAGTAATCCCCTTCACCAGTAGTAATTCCTCGATCTCTTCTACAGACGCATGACGGGGCCGAAAAGACGGCTCCAGTGACAAATAATACGAATCCAGCGCGCCGGGACCCGGCGGGGAGCGCCAGTCGGCAATCGATAAAGCGGTTTCCCGCGCGCGTTCGGGCTCCAGGCCCAACGCCACGCCCAGCCGGTAGAGCTCCTCGGGGGGCGTGGCATTCACGTCGAGCTTGGCGGCTTCCGGAATCAGTTCGACGCGAACATCCCCCGATGGAAACGTATAGTCGACGTGTGTGGAACCCTGGGGGATGACGCGCTTGCCAGGATTCTCCACGGACCAGAGCAATTCATACGTGGCGCGGTAAATCGCGCCGGAAGCGAGGTAGTAGCTGCGCAGGCCATCGACGGCCGTGGAAGTGCGCTCGGTTTCACCACGTACCGTGGTCGACAACGAGAACGCAATGGCCGCAAGGGCTGCCGAGACCCAGAGAACGGCCAGCAGCGCGCTGCCGCGTACACTTACCGAGCTGCGACCGTGAGGGAGCGGTGCCCCTATCCTAGAAATCCCCATACTGAATCTCCGGGTTCCGGTGCAAATGTATGGGAGCGGTGACTGTGATTGGCTGGATCCGCGAACTATCGGCTTCGAGCGGTCCCATTTCCACGCGCACGGCTATGGGCCATGTCGGAGTGGTCCAGGCGGTCTTCCAAACCGGGGGGTCATTGGCATTGGTGGGCGCCGCGAGATAAGAAAACCGGCAGTACGCCAATTTGTCGGCCAGCACGAACGATCTCGGGCTCGATTCCACATCCAGGAACTGGCGGTTGCCCATGCAGAATTTCCCCGCTCCCAGGGGTCCGGTGTACAGGTTCTCATTCACCACCAGGCGCACGCCACGCCCGTTCTCGCCTGCAATCACGAAGATTTCGAGCACCTGAGGCTGCCCGCGCCAGCCCTGCTGGAGCGAGAAGCTGGACACCAGCCTCATCACCTGCGGCTGCCCCTGGAAGAAGGTAATCTTCTGCGGCGGTGTGCCGCCGGCATTACACACCGCGATGACCGGCACAAAGCCTTCGAGTTCGTCTTCCAGGATGCGCTGCGCCCCCGCGACGCGGCGGTTGTCCATCAGTTTGGTATCGGCTTTGAGGTAGGAATTCAGCCCGATGCGCATCGCCAGGAACATGCCGACCGAAAGGAGACTCAGCAGGGTCACCGCGATCAGCACCTCCATCAGCGTGATTCCCTTTTGGTTCTTCATGGCGCCCCTGGAGCAAGATCTTGGGGCCGAAGCACGTGCGGCCGATATGCATCGAGCGTGAACGTGCGCCGCTGGCCGCCAGCCAGCCACCAGACCTCCATCTCAATACGCTGGATGGCCACCTGTCCCGGAGCTTTCGAAGGCGGCATCTCGAAATTGGTCATGCGGGCTCTCCAGCCGGACTCCAGACCGCCGGCATGGTCTGGATAAAATTCACCGGCGACCACCGTGTCGTGGGGCAGCCGCTCATCGAGCAGCAGTTCATTCATCTGCAGCCGCGACAATTGTACGGCCCGGTCGTATTCGGTGAGCCTGGAGGCGTTGCGCAAAGCGCCGCTGATGCCCGCGAGCAGTCCGACCACTGCCACAGCCAGAATGACCGTGGCCACCATCATCTCCAGCAGAGTGAACCCGCGCGTGGCTTTCACTGGCTTACTAAGGCCTCTATGCGCGGAAAACCGGTCATGGGATCGAGGCGCACAACGCGCCGGGAACCATGGCGGTTGGCCACCTGGATGCCGATTCCGGGAACTCCGCCGCCGGGCATGAGAAGGACGCGCCGCGGCCCTTCCTCTTCTTCCTGCTTCGGCAGAACGCCTTCAATAATCACCCCATCGGGCATCTTCAGCTCGCGCGAATACCCTGGCTCGGTGGAGAAGGCGGAAAGCGTGTTGTCCCGCGCCGAGATGATCAGTTCTACCGGTTCCTCCCGCCGTTCGGCCCGCGTCGCCGCCGCATTCAGAAAACCGGACAAAGAGTCGGTGGCCGAGCGCAGGCGCACGCTATCGATTCCCGCAGAGATCGCCGGAAACGAGATGCCCGCCAGCAGCGCGATGATGGCAACCACCACCATCATCTCGATCAACGTGATGCCTGCCGCCTTATTGGTTCTTCCAACTGACAATATCGGCATTCAATCCTTCGCCGCCGGCCTGGCCATCGCCGCCGTAGGAGATGATGTCAGGTTCGTCGCCGTGGTCGCCGGGATACTTATAGGCGTAGTCGTGTCCCCAGGGATCCTTGGGAATATCCTGCGGCATGTAGGGGCCCGCCCACTGATTCACCTCGCTGGGCTTCACGCGCAGGGCCTGCAGCCCGCCCTGCTCGGCGGTGGGGAAGGTGCCGGTATCGAGCTTGTACGCGCCCAAAGCAGTTTGGAAATTATGGATCTGCGCGCGTGCCGCGGTGATCCGCGCGGCGTCGCTCTTCTTGAACATGGAAGGGGCAACCAGAGCCACAAACAGCGCGATGATGGTCATGACGACCAGCATCTCGATCAGGGTGATGCCCGATTGCCGGCTGTGAGGCCACCGCTCCCTCACGGTCGCGGCTCGGCAAGTACCTGCGAACACGCGTTTCTGAGCCGCGCGCGCCAGCAAGCGGTTCTTGGCCCTTTTTAGTGTCCTGCTGGATATCTTCATCGGATTACACCACCACATCGTTAATACTCAGGATCGCGAGCAGCATGCTCAGGATCAGCGTACCGACCATTATGCCCATCACCAGAATCACGATCGGCTCGAAGACGGAAGTGAATTGTTTGATCGCCGAACGCGTATCACTCTCGTAGATATCGGCCATGCGTGCGAACATGGCGTCCAAGCGCCCGGTCTCCTCCCCGACGGTCAATAAGTGCGCCGCCAGCGGCGGGAATACTCCGGCGCGGCGCAGCGGCACGGCGATCCCTTCACCGCGCTTGACACCTTGCGCCACGCCCACCAGCGCGCCCGCGATCAGCTTGTTGCCGAGTGTCGCCGAGGCAATGGCGATCGACTGCACCAACGGCACCGTATTCGCAACCAGAGTGGCCATGGCACGCGCGAAGCGCGCCGTTTCGGCCTTGCGCAACGCTTCGCCCAACAGCGGGATCTTCAGGCGCGTCCCATCCCACCAGAGGCGGCCCGCCGTGGTGCGAGTATAGATGTGCCATACGATGATTACCGCCGCTACTGCGGACGCCGCCACCCACCAGTACGCCCGCACCACTTCGCTCACCGAGAGCATGATCTGCGTGGGCACTGGAATCTTCATTCGGGAGTCGGCAAAGAGAGCCGCAAAACGCGGCACTACGAAATCCAACAGAATGAAAATCGAACCCAGGCCTACCAGCGCCAGCAGCGCCGGATAGATCATGGACGAAATGATATAGTTGCGCAGATCGTCTTTCGAACGTTCGAATTCGGAGAGCCGTTCGAAAATCACCGCCAGCGAGCCGGAAGCCTCGCCCGCGCGGACCATATTGATGTAGAGCTCCGAAAAATACTCCGGATGAGTCGCCAGGCTGTCGGCCAGCGACTTGCCGCCCTTCAGCACGCGCAGCACATCGAGCACGATAAAGCGGAAATCGGACCGCTCCGTTAGTTCGCCGGTGATGGATAGCGCGCGATCGAGTGGAACCCCGGCATTGAGCAGCGTGGAAAGCTCCTGCGTGAAGAACAACACGTCACGCCGCATGCCTCGGCCGAAGACGGGCATCTTCCAGTCCAGCGCCGAGGCCTTGGGCTGCACGCCGACGTAGACCGGAGTCAGCCCCTGTTTGCGGAGTTCCCGTGTAACGATTTTTTCGTTGTCGCCGCTGAGGCTGCCGCTGCGCATGCGGCCGTCGCGGGCCACGGCGCGGAAGAAGAACGTGGCCATCAAAACTCCTGGGTGACGCGCATCACTTCGTCCACGGTGCTCAGCCCTTCCCGCACTTTCTTCCAGCCATCCTCGCGCAGATTACGCATCCCGTTGCGGCGCGCGGCCTGCGCCAGTTGGGCGGCATCCTCGTTGCTCATGATGCGCTGGCGGATCTCGTCGTTCAACTCCATCAACTCGAAGATGCCGACACGCGTCGCGTAGCCGGTGCCATTGCATTCGCCGCAGCCGGAGCCGCGGAAAGTCTGGACCATCTCCCCATCGGGCGATAGTGCCTGGCCCGAGGGCTGCTTGCAGTTCTTACAAATGACGCGCACAAGCCGCTGCGCCAACACGGCCACGAGCGACGAGGTGGTCAGGTAATTCTCCACTCCCATGTCGACGAGGCGGGTAATGGCGCTGGGCGCATCGTTGGTGTGCAGAGTGGAAAACACGAGATGGCCGGTGAGGGCCGCGCGGATCGCGATATCGGCTGTCTCCCGGTCGCGGATTTCCCCTACCATGATCACGTCCGGGTCCTGGCGCACGATGTGGCGCAGCCCGGCCGCGAACGTCAGCCCGATCTGCGGGTTCACGTGGATCTGGTTGATGCCATCCATCTGGTATTCCACCGGGTCTTCAATGGTGATGATCTTCTTGTCCGGCAGGTTGATGCGTTTCAGCGCCGAGTACAGCGTGGTAGACTTGCCGCTCCCGGTAGGCCCGGTCACCAGAAAAATGCCATGCGGCAGACTGGTGAAGTGCTCCATGCGTCCGAGCATTCGGTCGTCAAAACCGAGACGGCGCAGATCGTAGAAATCCCCCGTGGACCGGTCGAGCAGGCGCATCACCACGCTTTCGCCATACAGCGTAGGCAGCGTGGAGACGCGCAGATCGACTTCCCGGCCCAGAATCTTAATCTTGATGCGCCCGTCCTGCGGCAGCCGGCGCTCCGCAATATTCAGCTTGGCCATCAGCTTCAGGCGCGAAATGATGGCTGCCTTCAATTCGCGCGGCGGCGTGTCCTGATTGAACAGCACGCCATCCACGCGGAAGCGGATGCGAAACTCCTTCTCGAACGGCTCGATATGGATATCGCTGGCGCGCTTCTCGATAGCATCGGCAATCATGGCGTTCACCAGGCGAATGACCGGCGCTTCGCTCGCCATGTCGCGAAGGTGTTCGAGATCGGCGTTGGCCTGCTCGTCTTCCCCTTCAGCCCACAGCGCCGGATGCTCGCTCTCCCCGTAGTGCTTGTTGATGGCCTCGAGAATTTCCTGCTCGGCGGCCAGTACCGTCTGAATCTGTAATCCCGAAAACGCGCGCACCGCGGCCACGGTTTCGAAATCCAGCGGATCGGCCATCGCCAGCGTAAGAGTGGATTCGGCTACGGCTAGAGGATAGGCCCGGCACTGCCGGAGGAAGCGGTCCGTCAACCCCTCGATTTCGGGAGCTACCGGGGGCGGGCCGTCGATAGCGACCAGTGCAATCCCAAGTTGATCCGAGAGCGCTGCGAGCACATCACGCTGCGCGATCAGGCCCATGTCCACCAGGATCTTGCCGAGTTTGTCGCCGCGCTCCTTCTGCAATTCGAGAGCGCGCTCCAACTCCTCGGCTTCGATCTTGTTCCGCGCGATAAGAATCTCGCCCAGCCGCTGGTAGCGAAAACTTCCAGCTGGCGATTCGGAACCGGAGGCGGCAGAATGCGTGGGGGTCACTTACTGTTCTTCCGTTTGAATGTTGCCGGTCACCGCGGCCCGGCGCGGTCCCTTCATGACAATCTGGCCCGGCAGCCCTTTGGTATCTTCCCAGGGCTGATAAAGCAGGCGCATGGCCAGCACCAACTGTTCCGTATCGGGAATCGCGGTGAGCGACGCGGCTGCTTCGATCCACATATCCCGCATTGCTTTCTTCAGCGTAGCCAGATGCTCGATCTTGCGTTGATGCACCTTCACGACATCATCCTTGGTAATTTGCTGGCGGAACGGGCTCAGCGTGGGAGTGATGATCAGGCTGGCCTCGGTCGTAAATACCGCGCCGTAGCCCTGCAGGTAGAGGCCGCGCGTCAGGCCCAGCAGATCGATCGGATCTTTGGCGTCGGCGGCGGAAACCTTGTTATCCAGGCGCTTCTCCAAATCGGAGAAGACCTGCTGCATCGCGTTCGATCTCTCGGGCGGATTCACCGCCGCGACCTTCAGCGGCGCCTGGCACCAGACGGGAGCAGCCATCAACAAAACGGCGGCAAACTTCATTTCAAATCTCCATTTTCCGCGCGCGGCGGACCATAACCGTTACGGGCATACTTGAGTTCGCGCCGCTTCGCCAGATCCAGCTCCATGTCGGCCCATTGAACCAGTTTCTGCCGCTCGGCGACATCCTGGCGTTGAATGTCGGCGACCCACTTGACGAACTTAGCTTCCTCGCGGGCTTCACTCGCGGCGACCGCTGCCTGAATCCTCTCCTGGATTGCCGCCTCGGAAGCCGCCGCCGGGGAAAGAGTAAGCGGCGGCGGTGCGGGAGCCGGACGGGTCACAGAGAATACAACCAGCGCTGCCGAAAGCATAGCGGCCGAGACGAAGCCCAGCCGCGAAGCCGAGCCCCAAAAAGCGCTCCAGCCACGCTGCCAGGAAGACGGTTCGAAAATCTTGTCGGAAACGAAAGCGATGCGCTGCGGAATCTCTTCCTCACGCAAGGTGAATAGTGCCGTTTGTGTGAGTCCCAGCCGGTCCAACTCCTCACGGCAGGCGGAGCAGCCTCTGACGTGCGCTTCCACCTGCTTGCGTTCCAGGTCCGGCAGTTCCTTGAGGAAGTAGTCCCGCAGATCGAATGGCGAACAACTCATGAGACACCTCGTGTCTTAATCGGAGCCAGTTGCGTTTTCAGAATTTCCAACGCCGCATACAGACGGGACTTGACCGTGGACACGGGACACTCCAGGATTTGCGCCATTTCTTCGAATTTGAATCCCTGGTAGATCTTCAGTACGATGGCCTCGCGTTGTTCCGGCGACAGCCGCTCCAGCGCACCTGCCACCGCCAGGTTCAATTCGATGGGAAAAACCGAGCTTCCGCCCGCCATGATGCCGTTGCCGGTCGCCTCGGGTTCGCATTCCTCGACGTTGGCTTCCGGCTTTCGCTTGCGAAACAGCGAATAGGCTTCGTTGTGGGCGATCCGGTAGAGCCAGGGCGCGAACCGCCCCGGGTCATCGAGCTTGCGCAGATTCTGGTAGGCTTTCAAAAATACGTCCTGGGTCAAGTCCAGAGCGTCTTCACGGTTGCCTGTGATCCGCAGGAGGTAATTGTAGACACGTTTCTCCCACCGGGAGACAAGAAGGTTATAAGCCTCCACGCCACCCCGCCCGGAGGGCATCCGGGCCTGTCGAATCAGGTCGGCATCTTCCACCGCCCGAAAAATCAACTCTGGCTCCTGATTTAGAGACGCGAGCGGACGCCAAAAAGACGGGCTGCGCGTTAAAACCCTATTTTAGCGTGGGCCTGGCGGAATTATACTTACGTGAGGCCCCTGCGGGAGGAAACCATGATTCTGCGCGCGCCGCTGTCCTTATTGGTGGTGAGTCTGGGTCTTTCGAGCGCCGCAGTGCCCGACCCCGCAGCTCTGTTCCAAGCCATCCAAAAGAACGATGCAGCGGCCGTAAAGCGGCTGCTGGACAACGGCCTCAGTCCGAATGTCCGGGATGCCGAGGGAACCCCGGCGGTGATGGCCGCCGCGCTCTATGCGGACGCCGGCTGTTTGCAGCTCCTGCTCGACCGCGGCGCCGATTCCAACCTGGCCAACACGGCCGGCGCGACGGCCCTCATGTGGGCCATTCCCGCGGCAGACAAGGTGAAAACTCTGCTTGCGCATGGCGCCGATGTCAACGCGCGATCCATCAATTTTCAGCGGACGCCGCTGCTGGTGGCCGCCAGTTATCCGGGCACGGCCGAAATTCTGAAGTGGCTGCTCGACAAAGGCGCCGACATTCACGCCAAAGACCGGAGCGGCACTCACGCCTTGGGCCGCGCAACCTTAACGGCGGATGTTTCCGTGGTGCGTTTCCTGGTGGAGAACGGCGCCGATCCCAACGAACCCGGCTATTCCACGGCCGGTGTCCGGCGGTATGCCCGCTACGACCTGCCAATTCTCGAATACCTCCTGTCCCGCGGGGCGAAGGTCGATGCCGATGCCCTTACGTATGCGGCCAACTGGCAGGACCCCAAGCTGATCGAGAAATGGATCGCCCTGGGGGCCGACGTGAATGCGCGCAACGGACCCTACGGGCGAACGGCCCTGATGACCGCGGCTTCCTCGGAGTGGGCCGGCCCCGCAACCATCGAGCTGCTGCTGGAGAAGGGCGCCAATCCAAACTTGGAGGATTCCGAAGGAGAACGCCCGCTCGATTGGGCCATTTACCGGGGCGATCGCGCCAATATCGAGGTGCTGGAGCGCTACAGCGCGAAACGCGGCAAAGGCCCTCGCCAGCAGGCCTATCCCCCGCCGCAGGGTGGCATCGCGGATGGTCGCGTAGCCGTAACCCGGGCGGTCAATCTCCTTCTCCCCGCCGGCCCGGTCGTGTTCCAGAAGCGCGCCTGCATCAGTTGCCACAGCCAGGCCCTCCCTGCCGAACTCGCAGCCATCGCGCGCCGCAAAGGCATCGCGATAAATGAGGAAAGGGCGGCCAGGAACCTGCAAGACATCCTCGCCTTTTCGCGGCAGACGGCGGAAGCCGCCCTGCAAGGGGATGAGCCCGCGGGAAACGAAGTCACGGTGGGCTACATCATGGCGGCGCTTGCGGCCGAAGGCCACCCGCTGGACAAGATCACCGCTGCCTACGCGCGCATCGCTGCCGGATTGCAAATGCCCGACGGGCGATGGATCGGCAATGGAGTTTCCCGTCCGCCCTCGGAAGGAAACATCATCAGCACCACCGCTCAGGCTGTGCGCGCGGTGGGCTTGTACCCGCTTCCCGGCGCGGAGGAGACTGTGCGGCGCGCGCAACGGTGGCTGCTCGCCGCCGAAACCCATTCCGCCGAAGAGCGCAGCCAGCGATTGATGGGCCTGGTGTGGACCAAGGCTTCGCACGCCGCCGTGGATTCGGCCGTGCAGCAGGTGATCAGCCGGCAGCAGCCGGATGGGGGCTGGGCCCAGGCCGATCATTCTGCCCCGGACGCCTATGCGACCGGAATCTCGCTTTATGCGCTCCGTGAAGCCGGAGTTGCTGTTACCAGCCAGGTCTACCGCAAAGGCGTGGCATTTCTTCTGAAGAACCAATATGCCGATGGCTCCTGGTTCGTGAAGACGCACTCCTATCCCGTCCAGCCGTACTTCGAGAGCGGCTTTCCCTTCGGACACAATCAATGGATTTCCGCCGCGGGTACGAGCTGGGCGTCACTGGCGATCGCCCACACGTTGCCCGATGCGCGGTAATGCACAATAGAAGTAGTGCTCTCTGGATTTGATCCCCTCGTCGCCGAATGGTTCTCCGCGCGTTTCGGCCAGCCCACGGAGCCGCAACTGCGCGGCTGGCCCGCTATCCGCGAAGGCCAGGATGTGCTCATCTCGGCGCCTACCGGGTCGGGGAAAACCCTGGCGGCTTTCCTGCTTTGCATTGACAATCTGGTGCGCCGCGCCCGCGCCGGTGCGCTGCCCGACCAGACCGAAGTGGTTTATGTTTCCCCGCTCAAGGCGCTGAGCAACGATATCCATAAAAACCTGGAGATCCCGCTCGCGGGAATCGCCGCATTGGCAGCCGAGAGGAGCGTTCCCCTGGCGCCGATCCGCACTGCGCTCCGCACCGGCGATACACCGCAGTGGGAACGCCAGCAGATGACGCGCGAGCACCCGCACATCCTGGTGACGACTCCGGAGTCACTCTACATTCTGCTGACGGCTGCGCGGCCCCGCGAGATGCTCAGCCGCGTCCGCGCGGTGATTGTCGATGAGATCCATGCCGTCGCCGATGACAAGCGCGGGTCGCACCTGGCGCTCACTTTGGCGCGCCTTGATCACCTGGTGGAACAAAATGGCGGTCCCAAGCCGCAGCGCATCGGGCTCTCGGCCACGGTGAAGCCTCTGGAAGAGGTGGCCGCATTTCTGAGCGAACGGGCGCGAGTGATCCACGTGGGCCACCGCCGCGCGATGGAACTGGCGGTAGAGGTCCCGCGCGATGAGCTGGGCCCGGTAGCCAGCAACGAGATGTGGGGCGAGATCTACGATCGCGTTGCCGATCTGATTCGCGAAAACCGCACCACGCTTGTCTTCGTGAACACGCGCCGGCTGGCGGAACGTGTGGCCCATCACCTCACGGAGCGGTTGGGCGAATCGGCGGTGCTGCCTCACCACGGCAGTCTTTCCCGTGCGCTGCGCCTGGAGGCGGAACGGCGCCTCAAGAACGGCGAGCTCAAAGCGGTGGTAGCTACGGCCTCGCTGGAACTGGGAATCGATATCGGAACGGTGGACCTGGTGTGCCAGATCGGGTCGCCGCGTTCCATCGCGGTGGCTCTCCAGCGTATCGGGCGCGCGGGCCACTGGGTGGGCGCGCTGCCCAAGGGACGCCTCTTCGCCACCACGCGCGATGAACTCATCGAATGCGCAGCCCTGGTGCGCAGCATCCACGGCGGGGAACTCGACCGGCTGGAAATACCGAACAATGCACTCGACATCCTCGCGCAGCAGGTCGTGGCGATGTGCGCCGCCGAAGAGTGGGCGGAAGACGACCTGTATCGCGTGATCCGCTGCGCCTGGCCATATCGAAACCTGGAGCGCAAGGCATTCGACGCCGTCATCGAAATCCTCTCGGAGGGGATCTCCACGAGCCGCGGCCGCAGCGGCGCATACCTGCACCGCGATGCGGTCAACAACCGGCTCAAGGCGCGCCGCGGCGCACGGCTCACGGCGATCACATCGGGCGGCGCAATCCCGGAAACGGCTCAGTACCTGGTGATCGCTGAGCCGGAAGGCACCACTGTTGGAACGCTCGACGAAGATTTCGCCGTCGAAAGCCTGGCCGGTGATGTTTTTCTGCTAGGCACTACATCCTGGCGCATCCGCCGCGTCGAGTCCGGCCGCGTACGCGTGGAAAATGCGCACGGCGCGGCGCCCTCGATCCCCTTCTGGCGGGGCGAAGCTCCGGGACGTACGCGGGAGCTGTCGTCTGAAGTCTCCCGCCTGCGCGTAGAACTTGCCGCCAACCGCTCCCTGGAGTTCCTCGAGCGGGAATGCGGATTGGAGCGGCGTGGCGCCGAGCAGGCACTGGAATATGTCCTGGCCGGGTGCGCCGCGCTGGGGACCACGCCTTCTACGGACCTCGTGGTTGCGGAGCGCTTCTTCGATGAAGGCGGCGGCATGCAATTGGTAATTCACGCGCCATTCGGATCGCGCATCAATCGCGCCTGGGGACTGGCGCTGCGAAAACGCTTCTGCCGCTCGTTCAATTTCGAACTGCAAGCCGCGGCCACTGATAACGGCATCGTGATTTCGCTGGGCGAGCAGCACTCGTTCCCGCTGGAAATCGTCTTCGAATTCCTGCACCCGGATTCGGTGCAGGAGGTGCTGGTGCAGGCGCTGCTGGCGGCCCCCATGTTTACGGCGCGCTGGCGCTGGAATGCCACGCGCGCGCTGGCGATTCCGCGTTTCCGCGGCGGCCGCAAGGTCCCGCCGCCCATTCAACGCATGCGCGCTGACGATCTGATGGCCGCCGTCTTTCCCGACCAGGCGGCCTGCGGCGAAAATCTGACTGGCGACATCCGTATTCCCGATCACCCGCTGGTCAAAGAGACGATCGACAACTGCCTCTATGAAGCCATGGATCTGGATGGCTTGCGGTCGGTGCTGGAGGCGATACGCGAGGGCCGCATACGGACGGCGGCGATCGAGACCCCGGCGGCATCGCCCTTCTCTCACGAGATCCTCAACGCCAACCCGTATGCCTACCTGGATGACGCCCCGCTGGAAGAGCGGCGCGCCCGCGCCGTGCAACTGCGCAGCACCCTGCGGGCCGATTTTGCCGAAGGCGCCGGAGCGCTCGATCCAGAGGCGATCGCCCAAGCGGCCGCCGAGGCATGGCCGCCCATGCGCGATCCCGATGAGCTCCACGAAGCCCTGCTGGGGCTGAGCCTGCTCGATTGCGGACATGCGGAAGTTGCCCTTCTGATTCCGCAACTGATCGAAGCGAGGCGCGCTACCACGGTCCACATTGGCGGCCGGGCGTATTGGGCCCCGGCGGAGCGTTTGAACCTCATCCGCCGGGTGTATCCGGATGCCGCCATGCAGCCGGAGATCGCCGCGCCCCCGGGGATGCGGCCGATCCCCGAGACGCCGGAAGCGTGCGCTGCCGAGATCCTGCGCGGATGGTTCGAGTGCTCGGGCCCGCTGCGCGCTTCCGAGCTGTCTCGGGATCTCTCGATGTCGCGCGACCTGGTGGATCAGGCTTTAGCGCAGCTCGAAGCCGAAGGGCAGATCCTGCGCGGCCAGTTCACTTCGGGCGCCGAACTCGAATGGTGCCACCGCCGCTTGCTGGCGCGCATCCACCGCCTTACCATCGGCCGCCTGCGCCGCGAAATCGAGCCAGTGACGACCGCGGAGTTCTACGCGTTTCTGAACCGCTGGCAGCACCTTTCACCCGGCCACCAGTTGCACGGATTGGACGGCACGCTCCAAATCATCAAGCAGCTTCAAGGCAGCGAATTCGCCGCGGCGGCATGGGAATCGGAAGTGCTTCCCCGTCGCGTGGCGCACTACCAGCCGGACTATCTCGATCAACTCTGCCTCGCGGGAGAAGTAAGTTGGGGCCGGCTCTCGCCCCACCCGGCCTTCGAGCGTGATGGCGAGGAAGGACGGCGAGTGCGCCCCACGCGGGTAGCGCCGCTGGCCATCTTTCTTCGAGACGACGCATCGTGGCTTCTTGCCACCCCGCAGCCTTCTCCCAAGGACTCGCTTTCCCATCCGGCGCGGGAAGTGCTCGCGGTCCTGGAGACCCGCGGCGCTTCGTTTTTCGCCGACCTGCTGCGCGTAACCCACCGGCTGGCGAGCGAGGTGGAGGATGCGCTTTGGGAACTGGTTGCCGCCGGCCTGGTGACCGCTGATGGCTTTGAAAACCTCCGCGCGTTGCTCGATCCCAAGCGCCGCCGGGGAGAAGGCCGGGGCCGTTCGGCGCGCCCGCGACACGCGCCAGGCCGGTGGGCGCTACTGCGTCACACCGAAGCGCCGCCGGACGGAAACGCGGAAGCGTTCGCACGCCAATTGTTACAGCGCTGGGGCGTGGTCTTTCGCGATGCCGCCTACCGCGAACCGCTGGCGCCGGCCTGGCGCGACCTGCTGGTGGCCCTCCGCCGCATGGAATTACGCGGTGAAATCCGCGGCGGCCGCTTCGTGGCCGCATTTGTCGGCGAACAGTTCGCGTTACCCGAAGCGCTCGACCTGCTGCGCGCCATCCGCCGCAGCGGAGAGACGGCCTCGGCCCCGGAAGGCCCCGGACCCTGGGCTACATTGCAAGGCAACTTGCAGACCGCTGCGCCAGCCGCTCCCTGAGCCGAGGCGGCTGTCAACCCAGGAGAGTGCCTGCTAACGGATGGGCGACCGAGCGTTTGCCCAGTATACATCGGCGGTGCGCAGATCAGCCTGGCGACGGCCGCCGATTTCGGTCCTTCGATGCCTCTCGCGCCCTCCTACTGATACGTCACCGAACCCCCATACACAAACACAGCCGCGATGCCGGCCACTTCGATGCCCGGGGGTGGACCGAAGGTCTGCGGATTGGCATAGCTGCTGACCACCAGAGTGCCGGGTGTGACAATGTTGCTTCCGGGAATCGAGCTGGAAGGGGGAAGCGCAAGCAGCACCACTGGCGGCACCGTAAAACTGCCATCACTGACCCGCGCGGTGCACGTGAAAGCCACCGTGACGGTCGTCGCCGCCGTCGCGCCGTAAGCGGTGCTCGCCCCGGCAATGGTCACATAGCCGGATGGGTCGCCGCCGCTCCAATTGATGGTCACTCCGCTCGCCCGGTTTACCGTGGTGATGCTCGACTGATTAGTCCACACCAATGGCGGCGGCATGGTATAGGTGGCGGTAAACGGACCCACATCCGCGCCCCCGGGTCCGGTGACTGTATATGTCCCGGCGGTGAGAGTGGTGGCAGTCTGGTCCAGCGCCGCCTGGTAGTAAGTGATCCCCGCGGCAGTGCTCTTCGGTATGCTTCTATTTCCGAATGGAGCGGCCAGACTCAATGAAGCTCCGGCATCCAGATATTGGACAGTTGCCCTGGAAACCGGCGGAGCCGTTTGACCGGAGGCTTGCGTCGAGATGCTGCAGGAGCCGAACGAGTCGATATCGAGTTGTGAGCCGAGCGGTGGCGTGGAGGAATAGGTAACCTTCTCAAAAATCCCCGAAACCGAATCCGTCTTTGTGGAAACGCTGGTGGTCCCCGTGTTAAAGACTTCCACAATACGTTCCAGAGTGATGCCGCCGAACGTGTGGGTCCCCGTGCCGCCTCCTACTGTGTTCTGGGTAATGGTCGTGCACGCGCGGCCGTTGGCGGCCACGGCAATCGAAGTCGCATTGCTGATAATGTTCCCAATCTGCATGATCACCGAAACGGCGCAGCCGCTGACGTTATCGGGGATAATCACGTAAACCGTATCCACCGAGGAACAACAGGCGTTCCGGCCGCGGAACAGAATCTTCGCCTGCTGGCCCCCGATAAACACCTGTAACGGGACGTTCGTCATATCAGACTGATTAGCCGGCTGCCTTTCATCGGACGATACCGGTCCGAGGCCCGTGCCCCAAAAGACAACCACATCTCCCGGGTTCGCGGCATTCGTCGGCGTGATCAGGGTGCTGTTGCTATTGAGGAAGGCGATCGCATCTCCGGTTCCGGTCGTGCTTACCGTAAAGATTCCGATATTGCTCTGCACGACCGTAACGGCCGCGGAAACGCTCTGGCCGTTGTATGTCACTTTCACTGTTCCCGTTCCCGTGGGCGTTCTGGACGGAAGAATGGCCGCCACCTGCGCGGCCAGCGAATAGTACATGATCGCGTCGACTGTCGTGCCTCCCACGGTCACGCTCACCGACGTTCCGCCAATGCTGGTAGTCAGCGGAAACGTGGTCGCGATCGCGATGTTCGCGGGCCCCAGATTCGTTCCTTTCACGACAAATAACGAGCCTTGGGCAACAGCCGAATTGGGGAGGCCGGGCGGAATATTCGTGGCTGCATTCTCTACCGCCGTAATCGTCGGCCCTCCACCGCCGCCCCCCGACGTGGAAGTAAAAGTCGTGAATTGCAGCCCCAGCGAGCCGTTGCTGTTGGCAGTCACCAGCACCTTAGCGTAATTGCCGCCGTTCGTGTGTACCGCCAATACAGCTCCCACAGCCAGCGAAGCACTGGCGATCGGGGTCTTCGTGTACAAGGATGCCTGAAGTGCCGACAGTGTTGTCAGCGTCAGCGTGTTGTAGAACGTGGATCCTGCCGCGCCGCCAACGGCGAAGTTAAAGGTCCCGGCGTTGCCCTGCGCGGTGAGCGTGCTGCCGCTCCAAAGGATGTCGCCTCCTGAGGCGCTCGTGGCGCCGGTATCGAGGTTGAGTGCGGTGTTGGCCGCCAGAGTTGGTGTTCCCGTAACATCTGCCAACGCAATGACGGGAAGGGAAATCGCGAGAACCGCGAGAATTGCATTACTGCGCGTGGACATGATCGCTTCTCCTGATCTGGACAGAAGCGGCCTACCGGCGGGGCTGGCTGGCAGGTGGGATGATGCCGTTCATGCGCACATATTCCACCATCTGGCCGTAGTGGTCCATATCGTGATACATCATGAAAGTCGCGGCGGCGATGCGCGCCATTTTGGGGCCGCCGGTCGGGCGGCCTACCTGGTCCATGTAGTTTTTCTCGGTGATGGAGAGCAGGGCCTTGTGGCCGAAGGCCACGGCGCCTTTCAGGTAATCCAGCACCTGTTCCTTAGTGCGCGCTGCGTCCGGGCCGTTGAAGTCGTTCGTCGGCGGACCAATATCCACCGGGGGTTGCTGTTCGAGAATGGCGCACGATTGCAGATAGATATACGTCGCCAGGTGCTTCACTTCTTGGGCAAACGTGCGCACCCCTTTGAATTCGCCGTTAGTGGGAGCGAAATTGTATTTCTCCGCCGGCATGGCTTCGGCCAGAGGCACAATGTCGCGGTCCGTGTTGCGGAACTGCGCATCCAGTACCTGCCCGAGCGAAGGCGAGTCGGCGGCGAACGTGGCCGTACACAAAAGCATGATTCCCAGCGAATGGCAGAGGGTTCGCATCATCCTCTTATATACCATCCTTCACCCCGAAAGGTTAAAGTAGAGCAAGGGCTTAAGGACCAAACCATTGGGAATCGCACCAACACTGGGAACGGCCGTACTGGCCTCACCAACCGGGCCGCTCCTGGTTCCGCCTCTTCAAGACGAAACGGACCGGCCTTTCCTTTCGCTGGTGGTCCCCACTTTCAACGAGATCGAGAACCTGAGCGATTTTCTGACGGCGGTACTGCGCACGCTGGATGCAGCGCTGCCGGACCGGTACGAAGTGATTGTGGTGGATGACGACAGTCCCGATCGCACCTGGGAGGCGGCCGCACGGATGGCCGTCGTATCTCCGCAATTGCGAGTCGTGCGGCGCTGCCAGGAACGTGGCTTGGCGCGGGCGGTCATTCGCGGCTGGCAGGTGGCGCGGGGCTCCGTACTGGGGACGATCAATGCGGACTTTCAGCATCCGCCCGAGATGCTGTCGCGCATGGTGGAGCGCGTGGCCGATTGCGATCTCGTGGTGGCCACGCGGCACGGCGATGGCGGCAGCCTGGGCGATTGGGGATTGAAGCGGCGAGTCACCTCGTGGGGAGCCGGGTTGATCGGACGCTTCCTGTTGCCGGAAGTTTTCGCACGCATCTCCGATCCCCTCAGCGGTTGTTACCTCGTGCGGCGTGATGCGATACAGGGAGTGGAGCTGAAGCCGCTCGGCTACAAGAGCCTCATGGAGGTGGTGATTCGCGGCCGCCTGGAGCGCATCCGCGAATGCGGTTATGAGATGCGCAAGCGACACCGCGGCAAGAGCAAAGTCCACGCGCTGCATCCGATCCAGTACATTCGGCATGTGTTCCGGTTACGCGCCGAGAGCAGGAGGCAGCGCCGTTAGACAGGAAAAATACCGCGACGCCAACCCGGCCGTCCGCTTCGTGATCGGGCGGTTCTTCGAACGCATCCGCGCGGTGATGGGCGAGGTGGATGCACATTCGGTCCTGGATGCGGGATGCGGCGAGGGGGAGCTCCAACGGCGGTCAGTGCTGGGGACCGGTATTACATCCGTCTGCCTCGACCTCCGGCTGGAGTCGTTAACCGATTTGAGGAACGCCACAAATCAGCGCTCGCTGATCTGCGGTTCCGTGCAGGCGCTGCCTTTCGCCTCGTCGAGTTTTGATGCCGTAATCTGCCTGGAGGTGCTCGAGCACCTGGAAGACCCCGCAGGGGCGGTGCGCGAGTTGGCGCGGGTAGCGCGCAGGGCGCTCGTCCTCTCGGTCCCTTACGAGCCTTACTTCCGGCTGGGGAATCTCGTGCGCGGCAAACATCTGCGCCATTTCGGAAATTTCCCCGAGCATGTGCAGCACTGGAATTTCGCCACGTTTCGGGCGTTCCTTTCTTCGGTGTTATCTGAAATCCGCCTCATCGAGGCGTTTCCGTGGATCATCGCTTGCTGCCGTCCCGACTACCGCTGATCCTGTTTGTGCTGTTGACGGCGACGGGCGTAGTCCGCATCGTTTCCACGTACCGCTCGATATCGCAGACCTCGGACGAATCGTCGAACCTGGCATGCGGGATGGAGTGGCTCGACCGGGGACGCTACGAGCTCGGTCCGTTTCATCCGCCGTTGGCGCGCATCGCCATGTCGATTGGCCCGTACCTTTACGGCGCGCGGTCGCAAGGGCTCACTGACCGGTGGAAGGAGGGCAACGCGGTATTGAATAGCGCACGCCGGTACGCGCGGACGCTGACATTGGCACGGATCGGAATTCTGGTGTTCTTTTTGCTGGCGACGACCTGCGTGTGGCTGTGGAGCCGGCGCCTGCTGGGCGATTGGGGCGGCGTCGCGGCAGTATTCCTGTTTACCAACATTCCACCGGTGCTGGCCCATGCCGGGGTCGCTACTTCGGATATGGCCATCGGTGCGGGCGTGGTCACCGCCGCCTATGCGTTCCTACTCTGGCGGGACGAGCCCACGTATGGGCGCAGCGTGCTGCTCGGTGTAGCGATCGCGGTTGCGTTCCTCTCCAAGTTTTCCTCCGTGGTGCTGCTTCCCGCGTGTATGCTGACCATCCTGCTGCTCGGCGGGAGAGGCTTTCGGCCGAGGGCGCGGGCCGTGTTGGCAGCCGTGCTGGTGGCGGGTCTGCTGATCTGGGCCGCTTACCGGTTTTCGTTCGGCCGCATGACGGAGCACGTGGCCGAAGATGCCGCGGGCCAGGGCGGCGTCTGGAGCCGCATTCCATCTTCGTGGCTTCGCGCTCTGGAGCGCGCGCCCGTCCCGGCGCCGCAAATCCTCGATGGCTTCTGGCAGGTTCACAATCACATGGATGGTGGCCACGCCGCTTATCTCCTCGGCCAAAACAGTACACGCGGCTGGTGGTATTTCTTTCCCGTGGCGCTCGGGCTCAAGACTCCGCTCGGGCTGTTGATTCTCGCGGCTGCCGGCTACTTCGCGCTGGCTCGCGAAAAACTGCGCAAATTCGACTGGCGGGCGTGGGCTCCGGCGATGCTCGCCCTCGTCGTCCTGTTTGTCTGCATGCCTTCCACCTTGAATATCGGGGTCCGATATGCACTGCCCTTGTATCCGATGCTGGCCATCGCCGCGGCCACGGGAACGGTTTACCTGTTCCGCAGGCGTGCCGGGCGGGTGCTCGCCGTCATCCTCCTCCTCTGGACCGCGGCTTCGTCGATGGCCGCCCACCCGGATTATCTGGCATACTTCAACGAAATTGGCGGCCGCCGGCCCGAGCGCTTCCTGGTGGATTCGGACCTCGATTGGGGCCAGGACATGAAGCAGCTTGCCGCCGCCCTCAAGCAGAGGCACGTCGCGCAATTTCATCTCTCGGCGCTGTACTCCGGCGACTACGCACTGCTCGATCTTCCGCCCTGGGATGACTTGAAACCGTACCAGCCGGTGACTGGGTGGGTGGCGGTCAGTTTCACGATGTTGAAGACCTACAGTTGGCTGGTGGCGCAGCAGGCAGGCCGTTCCGAGCCGGGCTTCGCGTGGCTCGATCGTTACGAACCGGTGGCCCGAGTGGGAAAATCGTTCCTGCTTTACTACATTCCGGAATGATCCACGCAGGGCTTGGACTGGCGCGGCGCATCGAGGCGGCTGAGGCCGCCAACGCGCGCGGCTGCCAACTGGGGCAGCCCGGAACCGCGATTCTGGAAGCAGGTGGCGGCGTGGCCGTCTTCGCCGGTCCGGATTCGCCGCTGACGCAGGTGATCGGGATTGGCTTGAACGGGCCGGTATCTCCTCCGGAACTCGACAGGATCGAGGCATTCTTCCGGTCGCGTGGCGCCCCAGTCACGGTGGAGCTTTGTCCTTTGGCGGACGCGGGTCTTTTGCAGGCGCTCAGCGAGCGGCCTTATCGCATCACGGAATTCAATAATGTACTGGCGAGACCGCTAACCGCCGCCGCAGACTCTCCCAACACCGCCGTGAGGCCCGCCGCCGCCGGCGAAGGCGACTTCTGGTCGCGCACGGTGGGCGAGGGCTTCTTTGAGAAGCCGGAACTGACGGAAGCGGAAATGGACGTCGGCCGCGCGATCTTTGCCATGCCCGGCGCGCTCTGCTACCTCGCATTCAGCGCGGAGGGTGAAGCGGCGGGCGGCGCCGCCATGACCGTTCACGATGGACTGGCCTTGCTCTTTGCCGACAGCACGCTGTCCCGCTTTCGGCGCCGGGGCTTGCACCGGGCACTAATTGCCGCCCGTCTCGACGCAGCCCGGGCGGCGGCGTGCGATTTCGCCGCGGCCTCGGCCTTCCCCGGCAGCGCCTCGCAGCGCAACTACGAACGCCTCGATTTCCAGGTGGTCTACACCAAGATCACCATGGTCCGAATATCTAATTGAGAATTAAAGATTCCGTTATCTACTAATTCATTTCAAAAGCAGGGATAGAGGCATTTACCCGGCCGCGGCCATTAGGGAGCGGTAGCCTTGCGTCCCTTTTCGGCATTCTGCTAATAGGCTTCCGCCGTGTGGTTCGACCACTGGGTCGCAGCAATCCTGGTGCCCGTTGCGGTCTGGATTCTGCTGAGCGGGCTGGACGATCTGTTCATCGATTTCGTCTTCTTTTTCCGCAAGCGCCGCGAGTTCGTTTTTCCCGCCGAAACGGAGCTGGCGCATGCGCCGCAGCGGCGGATTGCGATCCTCCTGCCTCTCTGGCATGAACACGCCGTGATCGAGCAGATGCTGCGGCACAATCTCTCGGTAGTCCGCTATGGCAACTACGACATTTTCGTGGGCGTCTATCCCAACGATCCACTGACAATGGAGGCCGTCAAACGCGTCGAGTGCGACGATGCCCGCGTCCACAGCGCGGTTTGCCCGCACGACGGTCCTACCTCCAAAGGCGATTGCCTGAACGCGACCTACCGCCGCATGCTCGAGTATGAGGCTCGCCACGGAATCGATTTCGAGATCCTGATGACCCACGATGCCGAGGATCTGATCCACCCCGAATCACTGCGGCTCATCAACTGGTTCTCGAGGGACCACCAGATGGTCCAGATCCCCGTGCTGCCGCTGGCCACCGGCCTGGACGAATGGACCCACGGGCTCTATTGCGACGAGTTTGCCGAGTTCCAGTTGAAAGACATTCCCGTGCGCCAGCAACTCCGCGGATTTCTGCCCTCCACGGGGGTGGGCACGGGTTTTGAGCGCTCAGCCTTGGAAGACCTGCGGCGGCGGCACAACGGCAAGCTCTTCGACCCGGAGTGCCTGACCGAGGATTACGAAAACGGCTTTCGCATGCATGCCGCGGGCTATCACCAGACATTTGTGCCGATTCATTTCCAGGCGCAGCAGCCCGTAGCCACGCGTGAGTACTTCCCGAAACAATGGCGCGCCGCGATCCGCCAGCGCAGCCGCTGGATCGCGGGCATTGCGCTGCAAGGCTGGCAGCATCACGGTTGGCGCGCCCCCGCGTGGCAGCGCTACTGGTTCTGGAGAGATCGCAAGGGATTGGTGGGCAACCTGATCTCGCCTTTGGCCAACGTGCTGTTCTTCTACTGGCTGGTCTGCTGCGGAGCTGCCGCGGAACACATTCCCTGGCGCTTCGCTGCCTTGATGCCGGCTTCGCTCTGGCCCATGTGCCTCATCGCCACGTGGATCTCGCTGCTTCAGGCCGGTGTGCGCATGCACTTGAGCGCGCGCGTGTACGGTTGGCGTTTTGCCGCGGGCGTGCCCTTGCGCGTGGTTTGGGGCAATATCATTAACTGCGCGGCAACCGCCGAAGCCGTACGGCAGTTTCTCGCGGCGCGGGTGCGCCGGAAAGAGCTGGCGTGGCGCAAGACCGAGCATGTCTATCCCGGCGCCCCGGTTCACATTCACACGCGTCCGAGGCTGGGAGAAGTGCTGGTCCGGTTGCGGCTGGTCTCGATGACCGAGTTGGAAGATGCCCTGCGTTTGAAAGCGCCCGGGCAGCGCTTGGGAGAATACTTGACGGCCATCCACAGAATCACCCAGGAGAATCTGGAACAGGCGTTAAGTTCGCAAGCCGGCCAGCCGGTGGAAGCATGGACCGCCGAATTCAGCGACTCTCGATTTCCCGCGGGCGGAAATCGAAATTCAGAATCACTTCTCCCAGAACATTCCCATCACCCATCTTCGCCAGTGTAAAGCTCCATTGCCTCGCAGCATACGGGCTGCGGCCCGCGTTGTACAAATGTCGGCAGGCCGCCTACGGTGCGTTCCGAGACCTCCGGGGGAATACACCCCTTGTGCCCGGCCAGGCGCAGGCCCATAATTGAATTCTCAATTGGAAGAGATCTTCAGGTAGAAACTCGGAGGCGAATCGGTAAGGAAAGCGGTTCTCCAGCGGGCTCCATACTGGCAAATCCACTGCCGTTGAAAGATCTTGGACATCTTTCCCCCTTTGCCGATCCGAATTGGGCGCGACGAGCGACAACCGGCATCGTGTCACAAGCTATGGGCTGTTCAGCCGATAGTCGGCAACTAAAGGTTGCCACGGTGAACCACGAAAGGACAATCATGAAAATCGTAGTAATTGGAGGAACCGGACTCATTGGATCGAAGCTTGTCACGAAGCTTCGTGAGCACGGGCAGGAAGTAGTAGCAGCGTCGCCCGCTACTGGCGTCAACAGCATCACAGGCGAGGGGCTCGCGGATGCGATGAAGGGGGCCTCGGTGGTCGTCGATGTAACGAACTCCCCATCCTGGGAGGATGCGGCAGTGCTGAAGTTCTTCGAGACATCAACCCGTAACCTCCTCAAAGTTGAAGCGTCCGCGGGCGTGCGACATCACATTGTGTTGTCGGTCGTAGGAACGGAACGCCTGCTGGAAAGCGGCTTCTTCCGCGCAAAAATCGCTCAGGAGAACCTGATCAAAGCCTCCTCGATTCCATACTCAGTCGTGCGCGCGACGCAGTTCTTCGAATTCGTAGATAAGATCGCCGATATGTCTACGGACCGCAACGAGGTACGCCTGCCGCCTGTGCTCTTCCAGCCTATGGCCGCCGATGATGTCGCCAGTGCACTGGCCGGAATTGCAATCGGCTCGCCTGTGAATGGCACCGTGGAAATAGGGGGTCCCGAACAGTTTCGTCTGGACGAACTCATCCGGCGAAACCTGGCTGCGCGCAAGGATCCACGCGACGTAATCTCCGACCCGCGCGGGCGCTATTACGGGATTGCGGTGACCGAGAGGACGCTGGTTCCTAATGATGACGCCCGGCTCGGCGAGACGCGCTTCGAGGACTGGCTGCGCGCTACGAAACAAGTCGCCAAGACGCTTCCCCAGCGGGCGTAACCGAAACGACGGAGAACGATTATGAGAGTCTCGTGACCGATATCGGTGTCGGTGTTTCTCATCGCCAGGAGGAGGAGAAGTGACCCGCTATGTGGGACGCTACGGAACGAAGCGCGTGGAAAAAGTGGTTCTGATCGCTGCTGTCCCGCCACTCCTGCTCAAAACCGAAGCGAAACCCGAGGGACTTCCGATAGAGGTGTTCGACGCGAGGTCCGGCCGGCGGAATGCGTTCAGCGGGTCTCGATTTCCCGGGGACGGAAATCGAAGTGCAGAATCATCTCCCCCGGAACATTCTCGTCCCCCATCCGCGCGGGTGTGAAACTCCATTGCCTGGCGGCATACACGGCGGCAGTAGCCAGCGGGCGATTGCCGCCGGAGCCGCGGCTGAGCAGCTCGGCATAATCCACTCTGCCCGCTTCGGTCACATACACTTTGACATCGATCGGCACACTGGTCCGCAAAGACTGTTGCTCGGAGGCAGTCAACACCGGCCGCACTTGGTGAACGGGTTTGGGCGGCACAAAAGCCTGCGGCTTCCGCTTCAATCGCCCGATCAATGGGATCTTGCGGACTACACGTCCCAGGCGCGAGCCATTCACCGGTTCGGCGGAGACGGCCACGTAGGGCGCGGGCTCGCGTGCGGGCGGCGGGGGAGATCGTACCTCGGCTTCCTTGACGGGCGGCGCGGGTGGAGGCGGCGCCGGTTCGGCCACCCGCGCCGGCTGGGGAGGAGGCTCGAACGGCGAGGGTTTCGCGATCTCCTCAACCACACGCGAGGCGGACCCTTGTGGGGACGCGCGAGGGGGCAACTTCTCGGTTTCGGAAAGGATCGGCGGAGGAGTCTGCACGGCTGTTTGCGGGACGGACACAGCTTCCGGCCGGCCTCCCACGACACGAAGGGCGCTGGTGGCCGTGCCGGAATCGGAGAACACCTCGAGCCGGAACGTCACGTCCTGAGTATCGGGCCAATAGGAGAGCGCGCCGGCTTTCAGCTCTCGCGAGTCGAGCTCCAACTGGCTGTTGTGGCGGCCATCGGTGATGTAGAGCTTGGCATGCGTCGCATCGTGCATGGGTTCGGCGTTGCGGTCCCAGGTTAGGTGAAGCGCCCGGCCTTGCCGCTCCACTTGAAGGGTTACGCGTCCCGGCGTGCTGGCGCGCGCCTGCGCCACCGGAGCTGCTCGCGGCACCGATGGAGATTGGAACTGGCGCCATAAAAATGCACCGCAGGCAAAACCCAGCAGGCACGCCATTAAGGGAGTCAGCCAGCGCCGGTTCGCGGCAAAAGGCGCCGGTGCAGGGGCCCGTGCGGGCGGCGCTTGCACCGCCGCTGCCGGTTTACCAACAACCACACCCGTAGCAACCAGTTCGCTGAAGTGAAACGGAAATTCATGACAAAGAACCAGCGCCCCGTCTTGCCACAGGAAGTAAGCTCCAGTACCGGTGGCCGGCTGGACCAGTAGAAGCACGCCATCGGGCGCCGGGGCAAACCGCCGGCACAGGCGCGCATCCTCCTCGCTTAAGGAAAGGACTTCCGATCGCGTCTGCGTCCGATAAAGGCCGACCATGCCGGGGTGAGTGGTTGCGGCCCGCTGGAACTGTTCGAGATCGGAGGATGAGAGAAGATACGAGGGGCCGGAGCGATGCTCCGATTCGACCGGCAAAAATTCCTCGATGCTCACTTTGGTGGATCCGTCCTGTACTGCTATATGGCCGAGCAGGAGACCCCCAACTTCGAGACCGCGCCGGGGCACCGCCTTAAAAGCTTCCAGTGCTTCCAGGTGCAGACGCTGTATTACCTCCAGCGACAGGTGGATGCTGAGCGGACGATCAGCGGCGCTCCAAACGTAGCTCGATGGCAGCATCGTGAGGCGCGGTGCACACCGGTCGCCAGTGTATCGGCTCGCACCGCAAGTGCTCAAAGAATGCCATTATGCCTATAGAAATTTTGGATTGGACGGCAGGTAACCTCACTCTTACACTGAGAATAATTCTTAACCGCGTATAGAGAAAAAGAAAAAACAATCAAGGAGGAGACGTGGTGGCTTCGGAGGCCAAAAGCCAAGTCGAATTATTACATCAGATCAGCAATATTGTCAGTTCCAATTTGAGTCTGGAAGCCATGCTTCAGGATTTGGTGGAACTCGCCGTCGACGTAACCAGTTGCGATGCCTGCCTCGTTTATCTCGTAGACCACAGCACGAACGAAATCGTACTGCGGGCTTCCCAGCTCCCGCATGCCGCGGAGATCGGAAATATCCGCATGAAGATGGGCGAAGGCATCACCGGTTGGGTGGCGCAGCATAAATCCGTGGTGGCTTTGGATTCCAACGCCTCCGCCGATGCGCGATTCAAACCCTTTCAGGCGCTTCCGGAAGATACCTACCAGGCATTCCTCTCGGTTCCTCTGATCAGCAACGGCGAGCTGATCGGCGTGATCAACATCCACCACAGGCCGACGCATGTGCATACGCCCGATGAAATCGCCCTGGTCAGTTTTATCGGCGAGCAGATGGGCGGCGCCATAGCGAAGTCGAAGCTGGCGGAACGCTCGGAAAGCGCCGCCCGGCGCATGGAAGCCCTGGCAGGACTGGCGCGCACCATCTCCGAGGAGAATTACCTGGACCGGATCCTGCAGGCAATCTCCGAAATGGTTGCCGAAACGCTGGATTCACCGGTATGTTCCATCATGCTGGTCGATGAAGACCGGCGCGAGTTGGTGATCTCGGCGGCGCGCTGCTCCTCGCCGGATTACCTGCACAAGATGCCGCTGAAGATCGAGGATTCGCTGATCGGGCGCGTTGTCCGCGAGGGCCGGCCGGTGATGGTGCCCAACGTGGTGGAGGAAAAACAGTATCGCTATCCGGAACTGGCCCGCAAGACGGGGCTAGCCTCCCTGCTTTCGGTTCCCATGACGACGCGCGAAAAAGTCATCGGCACGGTGAACATTTACACTCGCGACGCAAGGCAATTCAGCGACGAAGAGGTGGGGTTCGTGAAGGTAGTGGCGGGACAGGCCGCCATTGCCATTGAAAATGCCCGGCTGATGTCGGAAACCCTCGAGATGAAGCGCACCCTGGAAGCGCGGAAGCTGATCGAGCGCGCCAAGGGCATTTTGCAGCACAAATACGGCCTCACGGAAGAAGAGGCCTATCTGCGCCTGCGCAATGAGAGCCGCCGCCTGCGGCGGCCCATGCGCGATCTCGCGGAAGCCGTGATCCTGGCCGACGACCTGGAAAAGAAGAAGGGTGTGGACGCGTAAGCCCGTCTACTGGACCAGCATCCGCACCATGCCATCCTGCCGCGAGTGCAACAACAATTCACCGTCGCGCGTGTGGCTGAGGTGCAGATCGGCTCGCGGCATGGGCTTGCCCATCGCCTTGTCGATCAGGTCCCGAAAAGAAACATCGACGCGCTTGCCGGCGGCATCGCGCACATAAAGCTGAATCTCTTCGACGGGTGCGACCGTGCGCGGAATCCCATCGTCCGCTTTCTTCATAGCCGCAAGATCGGAGGCAAACACCCGCCCGGTCTGGATGTCGCCGAAAACGAACTTCCCTCTTAGCGCGGCAATGCGGCCATGATAGGCGAAGCCGTCGCTGACCGAGCGGCCCTCGTCATGATCGTAGACGATCACGGGGTATGTAAAACCGTCCTTCACGCGGCCGTCCAGAATGTCTGGCGGAAGCGGATATAACTGGTTGAGTTGCCCGCCCCGGGAGCGGCCGTTCTCGAAGTAGCCTTCGCGCTTCATCCAGCCATAATTCTCGCCGTTCCGCACGATGTTGATTTCTTCAATGTTGTCCATGCCGATGTCGGAAGCGAACATGGTTCCGTCGGTGTCCCAGGAAAGCCGGTGAGCGTTGCGGAAGCCATAGGCGTAGATTTCGCCGAGCGTGTTCGGGTCGCCATCGGAAGCGAATTTGTTCGCCATGGGAATGGTGTAATCGCCGAGCCCCTTCTGCCCGTGGGTGACCGACGGACTGCGCGGGTCGATGCGCAGAATGGCGGTCATGATGGAATCGAGCCGCTGCGTTTGCGAGGGATTGCTGGCGTTGGGTCCGCCGCCGTTGCTGAAGCCGTGGTCGCTGCCGCTCGTGTAGAGTAGGCCGTAGTCCGGATCGCCGCGTTTGGCGGTGGGATTGAATTCCACGGCCCCCATCGGATGGGTAAGGTTGGCAACCACGTGACCCTCGCGCAGGATTTCGCGGCGCGTGCCTTCAAAGGTGTTGGCCGCGGGATTGGTGGCGTGCCATTCCGTAATCACATTGTGATACGTCACGTCCTTGACGCCATAGCCGATCGGGATGAAATCGAGGATTTTCGGATTGGCTGCCGCGCTTTCGCTATGGACCGTGTAGAAAAGGCCGTTGCTGGCGAATTCGGGATGGAAGACGAAGCCGATAAAGCCGCTCTCCAGGCGCTTGAAGTATGCGAGGGGGAATGCCGCGGCCACATCCGCGTAAACATGCGGCTGATTGTTGGCATCGACCAGGTAGAGCAATCCCCGCGAATCGTTCGCGAACCGGCGGCCATCAGGCAGGTCGCGTACGAAACTCACACGCGCCCAGGCATCCGGGGCAATGTCCAGATCGGCGGCGCGAAGCGCGTGCGTGTCGGGCAAACGGAAGAGGTCTTTGACTTCGACGGCCAGGCCGCGCTTGACGATTGGTTCCGGTATGGGGTTGTTGGTGATGGGCGCATCAGTCGCGCCGATGGCCCAGATGGCAAAGAGCAAGATGGAACCGAGCAGTAATTTCGTTCGCATGAATCCTCCCGGAGTTTCGGGTTTGAGTGAGATCATACCAGACCCGCGCGGAGCCGTCACACAGCCACTTATTCGTGGGGGCGGGGACGGGCAATGCCATCGCCATTCCCCAGCAGAAACTTCTGGACCCGTTTGCCGGTGTCCACCTCGCCGGTGTAGATGTTGCCTTTCGAGTCAATGGCAATGGCGTCGATCCAGTGGAATTGCCCCGCCATGCGGCCGTTGTCTCCGATCGAACCGGCGAGTTTGCCGGTTTTTCGTTCGTGGATCCAGATCTTATCGTTGGTCCCATCGGCCACCAGGACATACTTCTGTTCTGCATCGTGGGAGAAGGTCAGATTGTAAATGGTGCCGCACATACCGAACATCGTGCTGCCGGGACCGCCACATTCCTTGCCCCGCGAGGGCGTCGAAGGATGCACGAAGAAGCTCATCACAAACTTACCCTGCTTCGTGAACACCTGCACGCGGTTGCTTCCCCGCTCGCAGACATAAAGGAGCCCATCTACCGAGATATGGATGCAGTGCAACGCGGGCGCGAATTGCTGTTGATCGGGCGGCGGACCGGAAGTGTCATAGGGCGGTGTCGGGTTGTTGTCGATTTCGGAGAGAGGAATGCCGTGACCTCCCCATCCGCGCCGGAACTTTCCCTCGTAATCGTAGACCAACACGCGTTTGGCATCGACAATATAGATTTCCCGGGCGTCTTCATCGAGATCGAAGAAGAAAATGCCGCCGGGAAAGATATCGGTCTGCTGATTGTTTTCCGCCGGACGGGGCGCCGGAGGCCGCGGTGCGCGATGCCCGAAATCCCACAGAAACTTGCCATCAGTGCTGTACTTCTGAATGCTATCCCCCTGGCTGCTGCCCGAGATCCACACGTTGCCTTCGCGGTCCACGACGATATTGTGCTCCGCGCCAGGGCCGGGGCGCGCGATATTGGGAGCGGGCCAGTCGGGGTGATGGCCCGGCCCTCCCCAACCGCGCAGCAGATTCCCTTCGGCGTCAAACTCCAGCACCGCGGGCGCGGCAATACAGCAATCGGTCCTCGGCGGATTCGTCGCCGCTCCCGACTCGTCGGGCATGATGTCTCGCGGCCGGTTCAGGACCCAGATGTGATCATCTTTGTCCGTCACCATGGTCGGCACGCCTTGGATGAGCCACTTGTTGGGCAGCGGCTGCTTCGGCCAGAACGGGTCCACTTTGTAGGAGGGCAGTGCCTGGCCGAACACGATCGGCAGGAAGGACAAAGCGAGGAGGCAAGTGCGAATCACAGGTCTATTGTGTACCGTGATGCGGCTGGACGCCAGCGGCATCGGGCCTTGCGGGATAGTCCACGATGATGACCTTGCCATCCGTGAGGGCCTTCACGGAATGGCGCACGTTCGCGGGCACGATCGCGACCAGGCCGTTGCGGGCGATCTGCGCCACACCGTCGATGGTCACCTCCAATTCGCCCTCAATCACCTCGTAGACTTCTTCCTGAGGATGAAAGTGCTCGTGAATGGAGGAACCGCGCGCGAAGTTGTAGTGAGCGAAGGTCATGTTCTCGGAGTGGAAGAACCTCCCGTGCCATCCCGGCAACCGCTCGATCACCGGAAGGCTGCTGGTATCCAGAAATGCCATGACTGCCTCCTCAGCATAGTGGCACAGGCCAATTCGACGAGCAAGAAGGACCTCTGTATAGGGCAGGATCTCATTGGATTCAAGGAGCTTGGGACACCCCGCTCGACACATTGGACCCTAATTTGCTACCATATTCTCAGACTTTCATTGTGGTACTTCTGCCCGATCTCTACTTTTCCTTCCCGAAGTCTATTATTCGCAATGCTTTTCAGGAGTAAACGTCAGGAACACTATGGCTTCCAACACCTATTCTCAAGGGGCCCAAGTCGAGCACCAGAAATTCGGCCTGGGTACTGTGATGTCCAGCAGCGAAGAGCGAATCGTGATCAAGTTTGACGATCACGGTGAAAAGAAGTTCGTTACCAACCTGGTGATGGGCAGTTTGAAGAAAAGCGACCGGCAGCCTCCCGCCGAAAAGAAGGGCGCCCGCCGCAAGAAGACCGTGCCGGCTACGGCCTAGCCGGTTCGAGATTTGAGGATTAACGTTTGAACGCACGCCAGAAACGGTTGTTTGAGGAGGCCCGGAAACGCAATCCGGACCTCAAAATCCCCACTGATACGCAGTCTGGTACAGATTGGACCGAAGCCGATCTTGCCCTTATCAAGCAGGGTGTCGGCGACAAGACCAGCCGCCCTTCCAGCGCTTCGGCTGAGGGCGGCGAAGGCAGGGGAGAAGTTCCCAGTGGCGAACAGGCTGGGTCGGTGGTCACCTACTTTGAAGCCAAGGGCTTCGGATTTCTCCGCCCCGATGATGGCGGCAGGGATATTTTCTTTCACGTGTCGCGGCTGGCCGAGGGCTTAGCCACGGATCTGCGCCCCGGCGCCCGCGTGCTCTACGAACTGGGGATGGACCGGACCGGCAAGATGGCGGCCAGCAGCATCCGCATCGCGCCGCCGGCCTAAGCTTCGGAACCCGTTATAATAGTGAAACCGCTTGAAAACACGGGCAGCTATGCCCGTGCATGATCATGTTCGACAATCTATCTGACAAACTGCAGCGGGTTTTTAAGAACCTTCGCGGCGAAGGCAAACTGACGCCGGAGAACATGGAAACCGCCTTGCGCGAGATCCGCATGGCGCTGCTCGAAGCCGACGTCAATTTCCGGGTCGTCAAGCAACTCATCGAGAACATTAAAGCGAAGGCTATGGGCGAGGAGGTGCTGCTATCTCTTTCGCCGACGCAGCAAGTCGTCAAGATCGTCAATGAGGAGTTGATCAAGGTCCTCGGCAGCCACGAGTCCAAGCTGCGTTTTGCCAACGAGCCGCCCAGCGTTTTCCTGATTGTCGGGCTCCAAGGATCCGGCAAAACCACCAGCGCCGGTAAATTGGCGCGTTGGCTCTCGCGGAACGGCCACCGTCCTCTGCTGGTGTCGGTAGACGTGTATCGCCCTGCCGCGCGGGAACAGTTGAAAGTCATCGCGCGGGAAATCAATCAGCCGCTTTACGAAGGAACGGCGGAAGAGAAGCTACCGCTGGCGCTGGCTTCCGCAGCGCGGCGCGAGGCGGTTCAATCGGGGCGAGACGTGGTCCTGGTGGACACCGCGGGACGCCTGCATATCGATGACGAGCTGATGGTGGAGTTGCAGGAACTCAAGCAGCAGCTCAATCCCGTCGAAATCCTGTTTGTAGCCGACGCCATGACCGGGCAGGATGCGGTGAAATCGGCTGATGAATTTCACAAGCGCCTGGGTATTACCGGCGTCATTCTTACGAAAATGGATGGCGATGCCCGCGGAGGCGCGGCGCTTTCCATCCGCAGCGTAACCGGCCAGCCTCTCAAATTCGTGGGCGTGGGCGAAAAATTCGACGCGCTCGAACCCTTCCATCCCGATCGCGTGGCCAATCGCATCCTGGGCATGGGAGACATTCTCTCGCTGATCGAGAAGGCCAGCGCGGAAATCGACCAGAAGAAGGCCGTCGAGATGCAGCGCAAGCTGATCGAGAACGACTTCACCCTCGAAGATTTTCGCGATCAATTGCGCCAGGTGCGGAAGCTGGGTCCGATCGGATCGTTATTGGACATGATGCCCAAAGTGGGCATGCTCAAAGAACTGAAGGACGTAAAGATCGATGAGAACGAGATCAATCACGTGGTCGCCATCATCGACTCCATGACTCCCTCGGAACGGGCGAACCACATGATCATCAACGGCAGCCGCCGCCGAAGGATTGCCAGGGGCAGCGGGACGTCGGTGCAGGAAGTCAACCAGTTGCTCAAGCAGTACGCGCAAGCAAGAAAGATGATGAAGACCTTCTCGGGCGGAATGCTCGGGAAGAAGTTTGGAAAAATGAAATTGCCGCCGGGATTCCCTTTTGGGCAGATGCCGGGATAAGAAGGAGTTGCCAGCTTAATGCTAATGATTCGTCTGGCGCGGTTTGGCGCCAAAAAGAAGCCGTTCTACCGGGTGGTGGTGATCGAAAAGGAACGCGCCCGCAACGGCCGCAGCCTGGAAGTGATTGGGCATTATAATCCGCTCAGCAAACCGGCGGCTGTAGTGCTACAGCACGACCGGCTGGAGTACTGGACAAAAAACGGCGCGCAGATGTCGGACACCGTGAAGCGCCTGGTTGCACAGAACCCGGCCGCGGCGGGTCAACCTGCGGCTTGATTCGAACAACCCCGGCCCCTAACTGTAAGGAACAGAACGACAAGGCGGCTTGTGACCAATCAATTACGCGCCTGCGCCCCGATTCCTTCGCGATACTATGTGCTGTAGGAGGCGGGGTGGATGAAACAGTTGATCGAAGATATTGCGAAAGCTCTGGTTGACATCCCGGAAGAAGTCGCTGTGAGGGTTGTGGAGGGGGAGCAGGTCACCGTGCTGGAATTGAAGGTCGCACCCAGCGATCTGGGAAAAGTGATTGGCAAACAAGGGCGCACGGCCCGGTCCATCCGCACCATTCTCGGTGCCGCCGGCATGAAATTGAACCGCCGCTTTACGCTGGAAATTCTCGAGTGAACTCACCCGAAGGGGAGTGGGTCACGGTTGCCGTAGTGGGAAGGACCCGCGGCAACCGTGGCGAAGTTTTCGCCCTGCCGCTCAGCAGCAATCCGGAACGATATCAGAATCTGCGCCAGGTATACTTGTTCGGTTCGGGAGAACGGCATGAGGTGGAGTCCGCCTGGTTTCACGACACCTCCCTCATTCTGAAATTCCGTGGAATCGACAATATTTCCGAAGCGGAGAAACTGCGCGGAGCCGAAGTCCGTGTTCCCATCGGCGAGCGGACGGCTCTGGAGCCGGGTGAGTTTTTTCAGTCGGATCTGATGGGATGTGAAATCGTGGAACAACGTTCGGGGGAGTCATTGGGGCGCGTTGTGGATTGGGAGGACGCCGGAGGCTCCGGCCTTCTGGTGCTCGACAACGGAACGCTGATCCCATTCGCCCGTTCGATCTGCGTGGAAATCGACCCGGCCGCCGGCAGGATCATTGTCGATTTGCCCGAAGGTCTCAAGAACTTGAACCCGGCATGATCTTCCACATCCTCACCATCTTTCCCGATTTCTTTCAGGGGCCTTTCGCGCATGGAGTGGTGAAACGGGCGTGCGATGCCGGGTTGGTTGATATTCGCATCCATAACCTTCGGGATTGGACTCATGACCGCCACAAAACCGTGGACGACCGGCCGTTCGGAGGCGGGCAGGGGATGGTGATGAAACCCGGGCCCATTTTCCAAGCCGTAGAGACGATTTGCCCGGAGCGAACCCCGGCCCGGCGGATCGTGCTGCTTTCCGCACAGGGACGGCTGTTCGATCAAGCCAAAGCCAATCGCCTCGCCGCTCAATCGGAACTCCTGCTGATTTGCGGCCGGTACGAAGGTGTGGACGAGCGCGTGGCGGAGCATCTTGCGGACGAAGAGATCTCCATCGGAAGTTATGTCTTAAGCGGAGGGGAACTGGCCGCCGCAGTCGTCGTCGATGCCGTTGCTCGGCTGGTGCCCGGAGTTCTGGGCAATGAGACCTCGGCCGCTTTCGAATCGTTCCAAGACACTGGACATGGCGAGGGAATGCTGGATTGTCCCCATTGGACGCGTCCGGCCGATTTTCGGGGATGGAAAGCACCCGAGATCCTGCTCAATGGCAACCACGAGGATATCCGGCAGTTTCGCAAGCGGAAGGCTCTCGAAAAAACGGCGCGCTTGCGGCCCGACCTGTTGTCAGACCGCGAACTGGCTGGGTCGGGCGAAGTCCCTACCGCACACGGTAAGATAGAGGATTAAGGAAATTGCCATGCAGAACGCGTTGTTGACGAAATTTATACAGAAGAATAAGCGCAGCGACATCCCCGTCTTTCGCCCTGGCGATACGATCCGCGTGCACGTGAAGATCAAGGAAGGCGATAAAGAGCGCCTCCAGGCATTTGAAGGCACTGTCATCGCGCGCAATAATACCGGGCTGGGTGAAAGTGTCACCGTCCGAAAGGTCAGTTTCGGCCAGGGTGTAGAACGTATCTTCCCGGTTCACGCCAAGGTGATCGACCATATCGATGTCGTCCGCACAGGCCGTGTCCGCAGAGCAAAGCTGTATTATCTGCGCGGATTAAAGGGTAAGGCTGCCCGTCTTCGCGAGCGCGAGTAATCGCGGGCTTCTCATGCGACCCGAAACAGCGGGTGGCAAATTCCGGTGTGATTCGGCGTTCGAACGGGAACTGCATGCGCGTGGCTTTCACGCGGTCGCGGGAATCGATGAAGTGGGCCGCGGCTCGCTTTTCGGCCCGGTTTTTGCGGCTGCTGTGATCCTCTCCCCGGACCGGCCGATTCGTGGATTGAACGACAGCAAACTGCTCGAGCCCGAACGCCGCGAGGTGCTGGCGGAGCGCGTCCGCGCGCGCGCCATTGCATGGGCGATAGCTGCTGTGGACGCTGCCACGATTGATGCCGTGAACATCTACCAGGCGTCGCGCATCGCGATGCGGACGGCCGTCGGCCGGTTGCATCCGCAGCCGGACTTTCTCCTGATCGACGCTGTGCCCCTCGAACTTCCTGTTCCCCAACGCCCCCTGATCAAAGGCGATGCGCGCTGCCATGCGATTGCCGCCGCGTCCATCGTGGCCAAGGTGCAGCGCGACGCCTGCATGCGCGTCTGGGACAAGGTCTTTCCGCAATATGGCCTGGCATCCAATAAAGGATATTCCACGCCCGATCATCTCAAAGCAATCGAGCAACACGGCCCTTCGCCGCTGCACCGCATGAGCTTCGAGCCGGTTCGTATGCATTCGTTGTTCCCCGTGGAAAGCTCGCAGCAACTGGAGTTGTTCGGTACGGCGGTCGCTCAATGATGCCTGACGAGCCCCGCGGGCAAGGCGGCTTGCCGGCGACGCAAGAGGCCACCCCCGGACCAGTGCCCGTCGAGCGGCCCGTTTATCGCTGGTATCACAAGTTGTCGGCCGTTCTGCTGATTACCTTCTGCCTCGAGATCGGACTTTACCTCCTCATTTTCCCGTGGACCCAATACTGGGAGAACAACTACTTCTCGGGCCTCGTGCCGGAGTGGCATCGGTACTGGACGAACACATATTTTCGCGGGGCGGTCAGCGGTCTTGGCGTGGTGAATCTGTATATTTCCTTCGTAGAGATTTTTCGCCTTCGCCGTTTCGCGAAACGTTCGTGACCGCGCTACTGCTGCTGGTCATCGGGCTGATCATCTACGGCTCCCTCTATCCCTGGGCGTTTGATTTTCATCGCGCCGGCAATCCGGTTCCGATCCTCTTGCACTCCTGGCCCAGGCACCTGAACCGCTTCGTTCTGCGCGACATCGCTACCAATGTGCTGCTGTATCTTCCGCTAGGCGCAACGGCTTTCCTGGCGGCTTCCCGGCGCTATTCGCGCGCCGTGGCGTTGGGGGCGGCGGTGTTGCTCGGAGTAGCGCTTTCCGTCTCTATCGAACTTCTGCAGGTATATGATGCCCGGCGCGACTCCAGTCTTTTGGACGTGACCACCAACACGTTCGGGACGGTCTGTGGAGCTGCGGCCGCGCTGGCAGGCGGCGCCAGCTTGCAGCGGTTTGCCAGCCGCCGGAGCACCGCCGAACGACCGGCCCTGGCGCTGTTGCTGTGCTGGTTCGTCTACCAGCTTTATCCGTTCTATCCGGTCCTGAGCCGGACGCGGCTGCGCTCTGCATTGGGAAGTCTGATTACCGCCGGCGGATTCCATTTCGCCGAGGTCTGGACCATAGCCGCGGGTTGGTTTGTAGCGGGACTCCTGCTGCACGCGTTCCTGGAAGGCTCAGGTTCCGTGGTATTGGCCCTTGCGATGTTGTCGTTGCCGCTGCGCATCTTTATTGCGGGTCGGACGCCCACCATCAACGATTTTTGCGGCGCGGCACTCGCTCTGATCCTGTGGCCGCTGGTGGGGGAGAAGACCCGCCTTCAGACTGGTCTCTGGATGATGCTCTCGGCCTTGATCGTGCGCGAACTGGATCCCTTTCGCTTTGCCGCGACTCCGCAATCCTTCCTCTGGATCCCGTTCGCCGGTTCTTTGGGCGCCCCGCGCCAACCGGCAACGATCGTGTTGTTCGGCAAAGTCTTCTACTACGGCTCGGCGATTTGGCTGGTTCACATGCGCCGCTGGCCGTACGCGCAAGCCACTGCCCTGATCGTGGCGGCGCTTGCCGGTCTCGAGTGGGCGCAGCGCTATTTGCCGGGCCGGACTCCAGAGATCACCGACCCTCTGCTGGTGCTGTTTATGGGCCTGATTCTCTGGATACTGGAAGGAACCCTGCGAGGAAAACAAAAAAAGCGGTCGAGCCTCGTTAGGAGGGATGATACACCGAGGTAAGGCACGACCGCTGAAGATTCGACGTGCTCTTTCGCACGCCGGACGACCAATTTCATGCTAATCCACCACCGTGGCCGGGGCGAGGTATCTTTCGTCCACTAGCGCGCAAACGATTCCAGCAGTCCCTGTAACCAAACGCCTGCTTCCGGATTTCCTTCGTCCGGCGCCCAGGGTGCAAACTCCTTGTCCGTGGCCGGTTCCCAGGGCCCCGGCTTCACCTCGAAGCAGATCGCGTGCGGCGAAACAGCGGTGAGTGTGTGCCATACACCCGGCGGCACATCGATCCCCAAGGCTTCTTGATCCGGCCCCAGCGAATAGGATGCCGCAACCGTCCCGTTGTCATCGAACTGGAAGAAAGCCACTTCTCCCTCCAGCACGAGAAACGTCTCGGATTTGGGCGGCTCCAGGTGGCGGTGGGGCCTGATATATGTTTTTTCGAGCAGGACGTTCAGAAAGCGGTGCGGATTGTCGGTGGGCGCCGCGTGGAAATTGTGGTTCATGCGGCGGCGATGCGATTGGGCGGCACGGCGCGCCGTCTCGTCAAACAGGCTCCGGGTAATCAACTGGACGGGCACTGGTCAAAACGCGAAGCGCGTTTGGAATTCCAGGCGCCGGTTGTTGGCCGGAGATCCAAAAGCGCCTCCCCCGATGCCGCCCGCGAAGCCGCCATTAAGCATGGTGGCCTCGCTAAAAAGTGGCGAAAGCAGTGCACCCACGTAACCGCCGGGGTTCACGTGATTGATAATGTTCGCCACAATCACGGAAAAAGTCAGCGTGAACCGCTTTTCGCTTGCGCCGTCCAGCAGATTGGCCGCGAGACTGCCATCACCCAGACGGCCTCCACCGGCAGCCGCCGCCCCTCCCTGGCCAAAACGCATGGACGCCAAGGCGCCGCTTCCGGCCGAGGCGACTGTATTCCTGTTGCCAAAAGCGAAGGTACGGGCGACCCGCACGTTGAGTGAAATCAGACCCGCGCCGGTCAGGTAATTGCGCGGCACGATCACTTCCCCGGCGACAGGCGAGGCATCGAAGGCACCGAGAGAAGTGACCCGGACCGTTTTTCGGCTCAGGTCGCTCGCGAATGCGGGCCGGTCCAGGGGCAGGGTATCGCCGTTCAGGTCCTGACCCACGATCAGGTTATAGGGAGTTCCCGATTGCAGAATAATGAACGGGCTGATGCGGAACCGCAGCGGTGTCCCGAATGAGCCGACCAACTGCACGCGATGTCGTCGCTCCAGCGAGGAGCGCCCATAATCCTGCTTGAAATCGTAAGGGTTCGACGGGGCGCCGCCGTTATCAACGTCGCTGTTTATCGAACTCAGCGAGTAATTGCCGAAAAGCGCAAACCCGCGCTTCAGACGGCTGCTGAAGTTGATCACCATCATGTTCTGCCGCAGGATGCCGCCGGATTCGTACAGAAACAGGTTTCCCAGGCCCGTGTAAGGGCGTACACCCAGGCCGGGAACTGGCGTGTTGATATCCACCGTTTGCAGCAGGTGCGAGCCGCGCGTGTTGGTAAACGTAATGGCAACGGTGGTGTTCAGCGGCAGTTGCCTTTCCACGCCGATGGCGCTTTGCAGGAGATATAGAGAGCGGAGATTGTGATCCAGTCCGTAGGATGTCGCCACCGCGTTCTGCGCAGTCAAACTGTCGGTTGAGGGTATGTTGGGAAAGAAGTCCGGATTTTGTACTACGTACTGCTGCTGATTGGTGCCATTAAAGCGGTGGCTTTGCAAGATAACGGCCTCCGCGACGCGATCGTAGAAAATGCCGGCGCCGGCGCGTATCACAGTTTTCTGGCGGCCGTTGCGGGCGGAGCCGGGCGCCCATGCGATGCCAATACGCGGAGCAAAATCAGTCCAGTCGTGGATATTGGTCTGTCCCTCAAACCGCAACCCCAGGCTCAACGTCAGATTCGGCCGCATGCGCCAGTCATCCTGCGCAAACACGCCTGCGTCGAATTGCTTTACCGAGGTAAGTGGGTTTCCCGTTGAAATGGAGAACTGGCTGGCGCCCCCTCCCAGCGCCCTAATTAGCGCGGGCGAATATCCGAGACTCTGGCCCACCAGAGTACGGCGATATTGCTCGAGGGAGTTGATCGGCCCCAAAGCGGGCTGTTCGGGAGCGGTGAAAATCAAATGATCCTGGCTGTCGAGAAGCGGGGCCACGGCGACGCCGAAGAAGGTGAAGGTTCCGCCGAAGTTCTGCGGCGAGCGGTTCTCCAGCGTGTCCCGGCGCAGTCGCGCACCGAAACGAATGGTGTGAGTGTTATGAGTAACCGTCGTGTAGTTTTGCAGCTCGAGGTGGCGCAGATCGTTATCGCTATGCCCGATTTGAGCGCCGCCGCCAATGAAAGCGGCGCTCACCACCACTGTGGGAATCGAGTTGTCCCCGTTCTGGCTGGTTTGCGTGCGAGTGAACTCGAAGCGCGTTTCGTTCACTGCTTTGGCGCCCAGAATCGCTGTTTCCGTGAACTGCGCGCTGTGTTCGGTGAGATCGCTGGCATAGGCTCGGCTCGGTAAACTGAACTGACCGATTCCCGCAGCATCCTGAGCCCAGGTGACGAACTGATACCGTGCCACCAGCGTGTGATTGGGGCTGAGTTGATAATCCACTCTGGGATTTACATACGTGTTACGAAATGGAGCGAGTACCGACCGGTTGAACGCGACAGCATGCAGGGTCGCCTCATCAATCGTGGTGGCATGAATAACCGCGTTGTTGTCGATATAGCGTTCGTCGGCCGTCAAAAAAAACGAACCATGCTTCGTGAATGGGCCGCTGAGATTACCGCCGAACATCTTGTTCGAGAAATCGGGTTTGTTGCTGGAGAACGGGTTCCGCGCGTTGAAGATCCCGTTTCCGTAATTCATGAAGGCAGTGGCGTGGTATTTATCGGTTCCGGGCTTGGTAAGAATCTCGATGCGGCCCATGCCGATCTTGTCATACTCGGCCGAGAATGGGTTCTGGTTGATGCGAATCTCGCGGATGGCTTCTTTGGGCGGTATGGCGCCGCCGCTGAATCCGTCGACGAAAACCTGGCTCCCATTCGGGCCCGCAGCGGGTCCCGCCAGGGCCTGTAACGCATCCTGCAGATCGTCCGGGTTGTCCGGAAGCGCTTCGAGATCCTGGCCGCGCAGAACCAGGGCGGTGGCGTTATTATCCGCTTCCACGCTGACCGATGGGCCCGGATCCCCCTGAACGGTCACCTGCTGTCTTTCGGCAATTAGTGCGAGACGGATCGGTACCTGAATGGCCGTGCCGGCATTGACATTGACATTGGCATTAAACGGGGTAAACCCCGGAAACACGACGTGTACGGAGTAGGGTCCCGGAGCCAGGCCGCTCACGGCAAAGCTCCCATCCACCTGGGTGCCGGCAGCTCGTTCGATCCCGTTCCCGGCTACGGACACGTTGGCGCCGGGGATCACCGCCCCGGAATCATCGGTAAGGACACCGCGAATTGTTCCGGTGGTGGACTGGGCCGATGCAGTCAGTGCCATCCACATGGCTGCCGCCAGCAAACACCACACCCTTCGCATTAAGACCATGAATTCTCGCTTCTGTATAAGTTGTAGTATGGAAATCGATTGTAGAACGAAAATGTTCGTAAATCGAAGCGTTCTAGTACTGCTATTGGGGTAGGTCGATCAGATCGCCGCCACCGCCGAGATTCCAACCGCCCAGGACATCGCGCAACAGATTCGGAACCGCATTCGCAATCGGTTCAATCCCTGAGATCAGGGTAATTGCCGTGATCTTGGTGCCGTCCGCGCTGGGCGTCCCGTTGACCACGATGGCATTTCCCGATTTCAAGTCGGCCAGCGATACGGGCGGCAGCCGGTCGAGAAGCTGCCCGACATCGGCTCCATTGCGGGCGGCGGCCAGAGCGCTCCCGGAAGCGGCTGCGGCCGGCGCGGCGGCGCCTTGGGTGGTGGGGAGCAAGCGCTGGGCAATCAAATTGGCGATCGCCAGCGGTAGCTGGCGGGTAGTGGAGCGTGCCGTAACCTGGACGGTGTAGGGCTTGCGGTTGACCAGATCCGTGAGGCGGATTTCGCCGGAATCGGCCTTAACGGATGTTATGGTTCCCGCCACTCGCTGAAATGCGCCCGAAACGACGCGCTCGGCGGTCAGGGTAAGCGCATCTTCATCCTTCTGACCCAGAACGCGGATCTGATCGCCCGGCCTCAAGGCGGCCAGCGTGCTGCTTTGTGAATCGCTGTACTTGGCCGAATCCGCGGCATAACGGCGGAATTCGGTCTTGTCCGTCGACTGCACTTTGTACTTCTTCTCTCCCACTGCGACGCTTAGACTCTTGTCGGCCGGCTCCACCGTAGCGACTATTCCCGAAATCCCCCGTTTCTGCCACTCCTCCTGCTCGCGCTGTTGCTTCGCGGCCAGCTCGGTGCGGTTGATCACGACGATGGTTCGAGCCTCTACGGCGGTACCTGTTTCATTTTTCGAACCGACGGCCAGGAGCCTGTCGCCGGCGCCTATGTCAGTTGCCGCGATCCGAGATGCTTTCTTGATATCGGTCTCTCCGGCAGGTATGCGCAGGAGCGCCGTTTTGTCCGCGAACAGAACGACAACGAAGTTGCCTTTATCTTCCTTGAGGACTATTTGACGGCGTTGCTGGTCAACCGAGGCAACTTCACCGATGGACCGATCCGATTGCGGACTGGCGGAGGGCGCAGTCTGCGCCGGAAGATGCACAGCGGGTATCCCAATAGTTATTAGTGCGAATGCTGTACACAGGGCTTTCATTATCGGTTCCTCCGGTCAAAGGCAGTCCATTGCGGAACGCCTCAATCTAGGGTACACCGGAATACTTCATAGGGAGGAAGGAACTACTCTCCAGAGACTGGAACGGCCGCGTAGTAGATGGCGCGCTACGCGGCTTCCCAGCATACGCAATTCGGACAGGCCGTGAGTGCGGTTACTTCTTGGTGTCTTCGCCCTTTTTCTTCTTGGTCTTCTTTTTCTTTTCCTTCTTCGGTTGATCCTGCGCGAAGGCAGTCGTCACCGTGCCCGTGGCCAAGGCCAAACCGAGCATCAGGGTCATCAGCTTTTTCATGAATACTCCTTTGCCGCGAAAGCACGTCTATTCGCAGCGAGGGAAGCGCGTTTACCGCGATTCCTTCTTTGGCTCTTCGCTCTTCTTCTTCTTGCCCTTCTTCTTGCCTTCTTCAGTCCCTTCCTTCTTTTCCTGAGCGAAGGTGGTTGCCACGGAGCCGGTGAACAGCGCGAGGCCGAGCATCAGCGTCATCAGTTTCTTCATTACGTTCTCCTTTGGAATGCGACAAGTGCGTCGCTTGGGCTATCTTAACGGACCGCACATGAACGAGGTCTTAAGGCGCAATTAAAATCATTTCATTTGCCAGTCACGGCTGTGCCCGTTCTTGTTGACATTCTCAACTTAATCGTAATCAATAACTTGCATGCGCCAATACGAATTCGGTTGCCGGTACAGTGAGGCTCGATTGATACAGTGGAACCGGGAATGAACAAACCGGAGATCGCCAAGCGAATCGCCCGCCGGTCCGGCCTCAGCCAAGCCGAGGCGGCAGACCAGCTCGATCGGGTCGTGCACCAGATACTATCGGATGTGCGCCACGGAAAGGAAGCGCCTCTTCCCGGTCTGGGACGCTTTCTGGCGGACCGGGGCGGGAAACTCACCTTCCGCCGTGAAAGAGACCGTTCGCATGACTGAACCGTCTTCGGCGGATCAGCTTGCCCAAATCGTGCTACGGGGACTGGCGCAGGGGAAGGCAGTCGAAATCGACGGCTTGGGAGTCTTCTACCCGGACGCGGACCGTGGCTGCCGTTTTGAGCCGCGCCCGCCTCAGGTCTTTGTCGCCTATGTGAAAGAAGACCAGCAGGCCGCCGAGTGGCTGTACCATGCCCTGGAAATCGCGGGCTTCGGGCCGTGGATGGACGTGCGCAAACTCCTGCCCGGACAAAACTGGCCGCGCGCCATCGAAAACGCCATCGAAACATCGGACTTCTTCGTGGCCTGCTTTTCCCGTAACTCCGTGAACAAGTGGGGCGGCTTTCAGTCCGAAATCCGCTACGCGCTGGATTGCGCCCGCCGCATGCCGCTGGATGAGATCTTCGTGGTGCCCGTGCGCCTCGACCCCTGCCGCGTGCCGCGCTCGATCCAGCGCGAACTGCAGTATATCGACCTTTTCCCCGATTGGGAGAAAGGCACCCGCCGCCTGATTTCCACCTTAAAGCAGCGTTCCTGAACTCGATTTTCCCCTTGACAGTGTTAATTGACTAGTACAATATTTATATAGATGAGCACTACGGACCGCAACGGCCGCCAAACATTCCTCTTCCGGCTCGATCTTCACAGCGGGGTGCCTGTCTATCGCCAATTGATCGACCAGGTGATGGGTGGCATGGCGGCGGGGACTCTGGCCGGGGGTGATCAGCTTCCTACCGTGCGCCAGGTGGCGGTCGACCTGTCGATCAATCCAAACACGGTGGCCCGCGCCTACCGCGAACTGGAGATTCGCGGAATTGTGGAGACCCAGCAAGGCACGGGTACATTTATCAGCCATCAGAAAGTGAAGCGGGACGAGGTGGAGCGCCGCCGGCAGATGGATCAGCTCGTGAGCGAGTTCGTGGCGCGCGCCGGCGCCGCCGGCTTCACCCTCGAAGAGTTACTGGAACAACTACATGATCGCCAGACTGAAACTAACAAGATCAGGAGATGACGCTATGAAAACCGATGTGATGCGGCCGCGTATCAGTACTGTTGGGCTCGCTCTGTGTGTGGTACTGGTCGCCGCGGGCGCGTGCTTTCGCGTGATTCTGGACAGCCGGTGGGCAGCGATCGTATCGGTTGCCATCGGAGTATACCTGCTGTTCGCCATCCGGGTGGCGGACCAATGGGAAAAAGTGGCCGTCCTGCGGTTCGGCCGGTATCGGGGATTGAGAGGTCCCGGCCTGTTTCACATCGTTCCCATCGTGGATACCGTAAGCCGTTATGTGGATCAGCGCGTTCGCGTAGCCAACGTTTCCGCCGAATCGACCCTGACGCGCGATACCGTTCCCGTGAACGTAGACGCCATTGTGTTCTGGATGGTATGGAACGCAGAGAAATCGATTCTGGAGGTGCAGGACTTCGCGCAGGCAATTTCGCTGAGCGCACAGACAGCGCTGCGGGAATCGATCGGGCGGCACGAGTTGCACCAGATGGTGGCGGAGCGCGAAATGCTCGGGCAGGAATTGCAGCGGATTCTTGACGTCAAAACCAATCCGTGGGGCATCACCGTGCAGTCGGTGGAGATCCGCGACGTCCAAATTCCGTCGGAATTGCAGGACGCCATGTCGCGCGAAGCGCAGGCGGAACGGGAGCGGCGGGCGCGGACCATCCTGGGCCTCGCCGAGACGGAGATCGCCGACAAATTCGGGCAGGCCGCCATCACCTATAAAGACAATCCCGTGGCTCTGCATCTGAGAGCCATGAACATGCTCTACGAAGCCATCAAGGAACGGGGTTCGATGGTAATCGTGCCTTCCTCGGCAGTCGAAACGATGGGACTGGGGGGAACGCTCGCGACCGCCGCACTGGGAGGCGCCAAGGCTGAATAGCGTTCGCGATAGGATAAAGCTATGCGTCTGACTTCGATCGCGCTTGCAATCGCTCTGAGTGCCGGATTCCTTCCGGCAAAGGAACAATCCAAGACAAATGAGCGGCTGGACGATTCAGCCAGCCTCTTCTCCGAAATCATGGGGACGCCGGACCGGTCAATTCCGCAAAACTTGCTGGACAAATCCTATTGCATCGTTCTGGTGCCCGGATTGAAAAAGGGTGCGTTCGTTTTTGGGGGAAAATACGGACGCGGTTTTGCGGTCTGCCGAAAGAGTGGAGGCCAAGGCTGGGGACCGCCGGCTGCCGTCCGCATTGAAGGCGGCAGCTTCGGGCTTCAGATCGGAGTATCCTCCTCCGACGTGGTCCTGCTGATCATGAACGAGCGAGGTATGAATCGCCTTACCACCAGCAAGTTCACGATCGGCGGTGAGGCCACCGCCGCCGCGGGCCCGGTCGGACGCGATGCCACGGCGCAGACCGATGCACTGTTGACCGCCGAGATTCTCTCCTGGTCGCGTTCCAAAGGTCTGTTCGCGGGATTGTCGCTGGAAGGCTCGACCTTGCGCAACGACATCGACGAAAACAAGGCGATGTACGGCCAGCCCTGGGACAACAAGCAGGTGCTGAGCAGCGGCGCGAAGACGCCGGCGGGTGCGACCAAACTGTTGGCCGAACTCAACAAATATTCGCCGCGGCAGACGCACTGACTACAACGTTAGGGTCACCTTCGACAGGGTACGCGGCCGATCGGGGTTCAAGCCTTTCTGTTCCGCCAGACATGCCGTGAACAACTGCGCGGGGACGATGTAGGGTATCGGAGTCAGTAATTCCTTCGTCCGGCGCGGCAATTCGATCACGCGCGTGGCGCGGCGAACCGCATCGCGGTTGCCCCGATCCGTGATAGCCACTACCTCCGCTCGCAGCGATTGCAGCTTTTCCAAGGTCGTTCCGATGGATCCCCAGGTCACGCCGGGCGGGGCGAACGCGAATACCGGAAAGCTAGGTTCCACCAGGGCGATGGGCCCGTGCAGGAAATCTGCGGAAGAGAACCGCTCGGCCACCACGTAGCAGGTCTCCATGAGCTTGAGCGCAAATTCGAAGGCGTTGGCATAGTTCATGCCCCGTCCCACAACGACGGCATGATGCATGAAGCGGTAACGCTCGCTGAGTTCGCGAATCTCAGGCTCGAGGCGCAAAGCCGAATCGACAAGCCCCGGGAGCCGCTCCAACTCCTTGGCCCGAACGGCGCCGGAGAGAGAATACGCGAGCAGATACAGCAGGAGAATCTGCCCGGTGTACGTCTTGGTCGCCGCAATACTTTTCTCCTTTCCCGCGCGAACCAGAAACACATGTTCAGCCAGCGCGGCCAAAGAACTGGATGGTTCGTTGGTGATTCCCAGCGTAAGCGCCCCCTGGGTGCGCGCTTTCTCGAGGATGTGGTTCGTATCGGTCGATTCACCCGATTGAGAAATCGCCACCACCAGGGCATCGCGGTAGTCCAGCCGAGCCTGGTAAAGCGTGCTAATGGAGGGGGCCGCGAGTGAGACGGGAATTCCCGTGGTGATTTCGAGCAGGTACCGGCCGAACAGGGCGGCGTTATCGGAAGTGCCGCGCGCCACGAGCACGATGAGGCGGGGCCTCCGCCGCGCGATGATCCGCCGAAACGCATCGGCCCGGCGCAGCCCGCTGTGCAGGGTGCGCTCCAGCGCCGCCGGTTGCTCGCGGATCTCCTCCAGCATTCGCGACATGTCTATAGGGGCGTCAACGGCCGCGCCTCTGATCCGACACGGAACGTGTGCGTGGCCAGTTCCCCGGGCGGCAGACCCAGCAGAGTGGGACGCATGACGATCAGGACTTCCTCGCTGCGCTGGTCGCGGTCTCGAGTGCTGGTCAGCGCGCTCAAGCCGGGAATCCGGGCAAGGCCCGCTATACCGGCGAGCGTTCGCGCTTCCGAAGAGTTGAGCAGGCCCGCCACCACGGCCCATTCGCCCATTCTCAGAGTCGCCTTCGATTGCACGGACCGGTTCGCGATCACCGGAATCCCGTTGATGGAGGCTCCAGTGAGCACTTTGAATTGGGCATCGATATCCAGCACGACCTCCGCGACGCCGCGGACTGCCGGTGTGACTTTGACGCTCACGCCCAGGTCTTCAAATGTGAAGGAAGGCGGAGGCGTATAAACAGTGCCGCCCTGGCTAAAGCTCGACGGACCGAAGTAACCGGCTGTCAGGATGGGGTAGCGCTCGCCCACATGCAGTGTTGCCGCTTGCCCGTCGATCGATCGCAGTTGCGAGTTCAGCAATACGCGGCCGGATGCCTGAGACATCCTCGCGATTAACGCGGGGTTCATGATTCCGATCCCCATCAGCGACTTCCCGCCGCCGAACGCCAGGAATCCGGCGATGTTATTGGGCGTCTGAATCTGATTGTTCATCCAATTCGTCAGGGGCGTCAGAGAGAACAGCGTTGGGAAATCGATTCCGTAGGTGACCAGGTCGTTGCGGCTGACCTCCAGGAACTGCATTTCCACCATCACCTGCGCCCGGGGACGCATGAGTTCTTCCAGCATGGCGCGTGCCGGCAGCACTTTAGAAATCCGATCGCGCATGACGACAGTATTGTTTTGCGTATCCCAGGAGACCTTTTCGATGGCCATGGTCTGCTGTACGGCCGTAATCATGGCCGTGAAGTCCTGCGCGTTTGTGACCTCGGGCAGACGAACCTCGATCGCGACGCTCGGTTCCAGTTCCTGGCGCTTCTGAAGGGTGTCCTTGGCCACCAGAAAAAGACTGCTCGTCAGCGGCACGATGAACGATCCCGTGGCCGCTTCCAGGCTGTGGAGCGCCTCACGATAATCCATGCCCGTGACGTCAAAACGAATCGGATTGCCCGCCTGGTAATCGCTATCGAATACGCAATCGAGACCGAAGGCTTTGGCAACCGTCTCAAAAAGGCTTTGGGCGTTGGCGCGCAGGTCGAAGTCCTTGCGTCCGAACTGGGCTATCAACCCGGAAGGAGGTAACGGTTTGCGGGCATCCGCCAAATCGCGCGCGGTGGGCGGCTCAAAGCGTTGCTGGGCCAGCAAATCCCCGCCTTCCGCCTGCTCCGCGCCGGCAGAAGGGGGCGGCGCGGGCTTGGCCTCCAGGGCGGCGCGCGATTTTACCGCCTGGCTCCGCAGCCAATAGGTCACATTCTTCGGGTCCCGGGCCGCCGCTTCCGAATACAGCAGATACGCCTCAGCCATGCGGCCTTTCTTTTCGGCTTTGCGCGCCTGCGAATAGAGTTGTTCGGCGGTTGGCTCGGCAGCGAGGACACTACCTGCCCAAACCAGGCATAGCAATGGCGCAAGTGTCCGCACAAATTGATTGACGCGGCGGGGTCGGCCTGCGTGCAGGCAATTTGTTGTGAGACTCTGATGCTATGAGAGGCGGAATCCAAGCGCTTCGCGACTTGCTGACGAATCATCCCACCGAACTGATCGCGCCGCTGGCGGTTTTCGCCGTCACGCTGGCGGTAGGGTACCTGGTGCGGCGGGTCTTCCTGCGTGCCTTGCAAGCCTGGAACAAGCGCACACAGAGCCGCTCGGGGCGAATGCTGATCGAGGCCTTACGGGGGCCTATGGCCATCTGGATCCTGATCCTGGCCGTACATTTTGCGATTGAATCCTCGGAGCTTCCCGCAAGGTTTACCCGCTGGTCGCCGCGCGTGCTGGCAGTGCTGGGGATTCTCTCTCTCACCTTAATGTGCATGCGCCTGGCTGGGGACCTGGTTCGCTACTATGGCAGCCAGACTCCGGGCGCGCTCCCCGTCACTACGCTGACTCAGACGCTGGCACAACTGGCGGTGGTGATTCTCGGCACCCTGGTCATCCTCAACCAGATGGGGTTTTCGATTACTCCGATCCTTACCGCCTTAGGCGTCGGCGGCCTGGCCGTTGCCCTGGCGTTACAGGACACGCTCTCCAACCTCTTTGCGGGTTTCTACGTGGCGGTAGCGGGCCAAGTGCGTTTAGGCGACTACATCAAGATGGAAAACGGCCCGGAAGGTTATGTGACCGATATCAGTTGGCGAAGCACCACGATTCGGGCTCTCAGCAACAATTTCGTCATCGTTCCTAATTCCAAACTGGCGCAGGCGATTGTCACTAACTACCACTTGCCGGAGAAGCGCCTGGCCTCGCAGGTTCAGGTAGGGGTAAGCTATGACGCCGATCCTTCTCATGTCGAGCGGGTTCTGATGGAAATCGGCGCCGCGGGCGCGCGGGAGATTCCGGGCATGCTGGCGGAACCGGAGCCTTCGGTCGCCCTGGATCCCGGATTCGGAGAATCCAGCCTGGGCTTCACTCTGAACTATTCCGTGGCGGAGTTTGTCAATCAGTTCGGCGTGAGGAACGAGCTGCGCAAACGCATTCTGCTGCGCTTCCGGGAGGAAGGTATAGGCATGCCGTACCCCACGCGGACGATTCTGCTGGAACAGCGTTCCGCCCATGATTGACCGTGCCGCCGCCCGAAAAGCGTGCGCCTCGCCCACGGCCGCGTGAGAGAATTGTTGTCGAAACGATGAAGACATTCACGATCGCGGTCATAGCCGGTGACGGCGTGGGCACCGAAGTGATTCCGCAGGGCAAGCGGGTTCTGGAAGCTATTGGCAGGAAACACAACGTCAGTTTTGCGTTTCAGGACTTCGACTGGGGCGCCGGCCACTTTGCACGTTGGGGCCGCATGATGCCGGCCGGCGCGATCGATCTGCTTCAACCCTGCGACGCGATCTACCTGGGCGCCGTGGGGCACCCGCAGATCCCCGACCACACCACACTCAACGGCCTGCTGCTGCCGATCCGCCGCAGTTTCGATCAGTATGCGAACGTGCGCCCCGCCTATCTCTATCCGGGTGTGCCGTCACCGTTAGCCAATCGAAAAGGGGGCGATATCGATTTCGTGGTGGTGCGCGAGAACACGGAAGGCGAATACGCGCAGGTGGGCGGCTTTGTCTACCAGCATCAGCCCGAGGAAATCGCCATTCAGACCTCGGTGTTCACCCGGCGCGGGATCGAACGCGTGGTGCGTTTCGCTTTCGAACTGGCAGTCAAGCGCAACAAGAAGAAACGCGTCACCTCCATCACGAAATCCAACGCGCAAGGTTACAGCATGGTGCTGTGGGACCGAACCTTCCAGGACGTGGCCGCAAACTATCCCGACGTGGAGACAGAATCGCTGCTGGTGGATGCGGCGGCGATGAATTTCGTTCGCCGCCCCGAGAGCTTCGACGTGGTGGTGGGCTCAAACCTTTTTTGTGACATACTCAGCGATCTCTCGGCCGCGATCATTGGCAGCATGGGACTGGCGGCCAGCGCCAATCTCGACCCGGAGCGGCGCTATCCATCGATGTTTGAGCCGGTGCACGGATCGGCGCCGGATATCGCGGGGAAGGGCATCGTCAATCCGCTCGCATCGATTCTCACCGCAGCCATGATGCTGGAGCACCTCGAGATGACCGAGGCCGCGCGGGAAATCGAGGGCGCCGTGGCGGCCGTCTTAGCCGAAACGAAGGCCCGCACGCCCGATTTGGGAGGCAACAGCACGACGCAAGAAGTGACCGACGCAGTCCTGGAGAAACTGGGTTAGTGGAACGTACCGGCCGCCACGCGTTCCTCGTGGGGGCGGGGATCCTTCTCACACGCATTCTGGGCCTGGTGCGGCAGCGTGTGTTTTCCAAATATTTCGGTTTGCTGGACGCCGCGGATGCATTCGGCCAAGCCCTCCGGATTCCTAACTTCCTGCAAAACCTGTTTGGCGAAGGCGTGCTCTCGGCTTCCTTTATTCCGGTATATGCGCGTCTGCTGGCGGAACGCGATGAGCGGGAGGCCGGACGCGTCGCGGGAGCAATCGCCGCGATCCTGGCTCTCACTACCTCCGTGCTGGTGCTGATCGGAGTGTTGGCCACGCCATATCTGATCTACGCCATCGCTCCCGGCTTTCACGGCGCCAAGCGCGATCTGACCATTCGGCTCGTGCGCATCCTTTTTCCGGGTGTGGGCATGCTGGTCATGTCGGCCTGGTGTCTCGGAATTCTGAACAGCCATCGCAAATTCTTTCTCTCTTATAGCGCCGGAGTAGTTTGGAACCTCGCCATGATCGCGACACTGATCGCCTTCCGGCGCCTGGAACCCAACGACCTGGCGGTGGTTCTGGCCTGGGGCGCAGTGGCTGGCAGCATGCTTCAATTTCTGGTGCAGTTGCCTGTAGTGCTCCGTCTGGCGCGCGGCCTGCGTTTGCGGCTGGCGAGAGACTCGGCGCATGTCCGGCAGGTATTGCGAAGTTTCGGCCCTGTGTTCGTAAGCCGCGGCGTGGTACAGATCAGCGCGTATGTCGACTCGCTGCTCGCCAGCCTGTTGGGCCAGGGCGCCGTGGCCGGGCTGATGAATGCGCAGACGCTCTACCTGCTGCCCGTGAGCCTGTTTGGCATGTCGGTCTCGGCAGCCGAACTACCGGCGATGTCGGGGGCGCTGGGCGAGAGGGATGAAGTCGCCGCCGTGCTACGGGAACGGCTGAACGCGGGCCTGCGGCGGATCGCATTCTTTATCGTGCCCTCTGCCATGGCGTTTCTGGCTCTGGGCGACGTGATCACGGCCGCTCTGTTCCAAACCGGCCGCTTCACCGGCGCAGATACGCAGTACGTTTGGGGCATCCTGGCCGGATCGGCGGTCGGGCTACTGGCATCGACCTTGGGCCGCTTGTACGCCTCCACATACTACGCGCTCCGCGATACCCGCACGCCGCTTCGGTATGCCGTGATTCGTGTCTTGTTGACTACCGGTCTGGGATACTTCGCCGCGCTTCCCCTCCCCGTCTGGCTTGGACTCAATCCGCGCTGGGGAGTAGCGGGGTTGACGGCATCGGCTGGAGTGGCAGGTTGGGTGGAGTTCCTGTTTCTGCGCAAAACGCTGCAGGGGAAAATCGGTCACACTGGGCTTCCGCTTAGCCTGATCGCGAAGCTGTGGCTTTCCGCAATCGGGGGCGCAATGGCTGCCTGGGCCGTCAAGCTCGCGATCGGAACACCAAATCCGATACTAGCGGCGCTTTTGATACTCGCGCCGTACGGACTGGTTTACCTCGGTGCGGCTTATTTCTTGCGCGTGCGGGAGTGCGTGGAGATACTGCGCGGCGTGTTGCGGCTCAGCCTTTCAAGTCTTTAAATGCTTCTTCGATTTCCTTCTTGGCTTCGGGAGTGGGGACAGACATGGGAAGGCGCGGAGGGCCGCCGTAGTATCCGTTCAGATCCATGGCATGTTTCAGCCCCGGGATACCGTGTTTGCCGCTGACTGTCGCCGCCCGCCCAACGCGCGCTTGCCAATCGCGCGCGGCTTCCTCTTCGCGCGTGCGAAAAGCCTCCCAAATCGCGATGGTGGAATAGGGCGCTGCATTCGAATAGGCGAGGATGCCGCCACAGGCTCCCATTAACAGCGCAGGCAACAGGATTTGCGCTGAGCCGACCAGCATTTGAAATCCCGTCCGGGCATCGCGCACGATACTCATCATCTTCTCGATATTGCCCGAGCTATCCTTCATCCCGATGATATTGGGATGCTCGGAGAGCCGCACCACGGTATCGGCAGTGATATCGACGCCCGTCATTTGCGGGAAGTTGTAAATGAGAATCGGAACCTTTGCACGATCGGCTACGCTGCGGTAATAGAGCAGTTGCGTCTCGGGCCGGTTCATCTGGTTCTTGAAATAATGCGGGGTGAGAACGAGAGCGGCCTTGTAGCCCAGTTCCGCCGCACGATTCGTCAGGCAGACCGTGGGAAGCACGCCATCCACTCCGGTGCCGGCGATCAGCAGTTTCTCGGGCGCCGCGTGTTTGGCCACCAGTTCCCACAACGTGGACTTTTCTTCGGCCGTAAGCAACGGCGTCTCTCCGGTCGACCCGCAGACCACGTAACCCGAGAGAGCGGTGCGGTTCCATTTCTCGACGTTATGCTGCACCTTCGCCGGATAAAGATTCCCCGCGTGGTCGAAGGGGGTGGTAATGGGTGGGAAAATCCCTTGTAATTTCATCCTGAGCTGATTTCTCAGGATAACATCAGCGCCGTTCGAGCCCCACCACAGCAACCAATTGTTCCAGATGCCGGCGAGTTGTGGATACCTGCTCATCCATGGCAGCAGCCACTTCCGCCGTGCGGTGGGCGTTCGCCGCATTGTTCTGGGTCACTTGTTCGATACGCGAAATCGCCTGGCTGATGTGTGAAACGCCGCGCGCCTGCTCCTGGCTGCTCGCGGCGATCTGGGTCACCATTTCGCTGCCGCTGGAAATGGTCTCTGAAACCTTCTGAAAGGACTCGTGAGCCTGAGAGACCAGCCCCACTCCCTTGCTCACATCGGCGATGGTTCGTTCGATGATCTCGGCGCTATTGCGGGCCGCATCGGCGGCGCGCTGCGCGAGCGCGCGCACTTCGTCGGCAACGACACTGAAGCCCGCCCCCGCTTCGCCGGCGCGCGCGGCTTCTACCGCGGCATTCAGCGCCAGGATGTTCGTGTGAAATGCGATTTCATCGATGCTCTTCAATACGCCCGCCACCTGGTTGCTGGATTTGGAAATGAGGGCCATCGAAGTGGTGAGATCTTTCATGGCTTCGGCGGCGCCGGTCACGGTATGACGCGCTGCCTGCATCAGGCTGTCCGCCTCGCCGGCGCGGCTGGCGTTCTGCTCGGCCGTACTGGAAATCTCTGCCAGGGAAGCGGAGGTCTCTTCGATACAAGCCGCCTGTTCCTGGGCGTCGTGCTGGACCGCCTGACTGCATTCCGACATCCTGGTGGAAGCCCCGGCGGCGCCATCGGCTGCATTCCGGAATCCATCGATCACTCGCAGCACTGGTCCGGTAATGGAGCGCCGTATCGTGAGGCTCACCACTGCGGCCGCCAGGACCAACGAGATGGCGAACACCAACAATGCCAGCCACCGCTGCCTGGCCGAACTGCTCTGAACGCCGCTCAATCGGCCGCGCAGATCGGTAGAGAACTGCTCTTTGGCTTTGGCGAGCGACGCCTTAAGCTCCTCCGTACGCGCGGCCAGGGCGCGCATCTGCTCCTGCATCTGGGCATTCATATTAGCGGGATTAGCGAGCACGCTTCCATAAAGAGCGCGCGCGTCCGCCAGCAACTTTTCGGCGGCGCCCGCCAGGCGTGCAGCTTCCCCGGTTCGCTCGGCGGGCAGGCCCGCAATCGCCGACACCGACCGCATCATCTCGATCACGTTCCGGCCGTCTTGGGTGGCGCGTTCCAATCCGCCACCATCCTGCGTGACCACCGCGTCGCCGAAGCCTTTCACCATTCTCTGGAACGCGGCTTCGGCTTCCTGGCTCCGCTGTGCCGCGGGAAAGAGTCCTTCCGAAGTCTCGCGAAGAGTCGCTTCCGTTTTCAGCCCCTCGATCTGGCCGACGATCGTCGAGAAAACAAAGCCTAGGACAAAGATTCCTATGCTGAGCCAGATCTTGGCTGCAATATTCAGGCGTTTCATCGTAGCTCCCTACTTGATTTCCAGGACGCCGAAAACTCCGGCTGGACGGCTAACAACTCTCCTATCGGCAGGGTGCGGCCCGGGCTTTAGCCTGTGCGAAAATACACTTAAGTCCCGTCGCTCCATGTTCTCCCTGGTCATCGAGACCGACCCCGAACACCGCGATTTGTTGGTCGCCGAGCTATGGGAGGAAGGGTCCGCGGGCATTGTGGAGCTGGATGACTACCATTTGCGCGCGTTCTTCGAGGAGGCTGTGGATCGCGAAGGCCTCCTGCGCCGCTATCCGGACGCCATCCCCCGCACCGAAGAGCTGCACGACTGGGTCGGGACCGCGCGAGAGCTGCTCCAACCCATGACCGTGGGTGCGCGCTTCTTCCTGGCGCCGGAATGGCGTGACGATCCGGCGCCGCCCGGCCGCTTCCGTATCGTGATCAATCCTGGGCTGGCCTTCGGCACGGGAGTCCACGAAACTACCCAACTGTGCCTGGAGGCGCTTGAAGATCATGTGAAGGCGGGAATTGCGGTGCTCGATGTCGGCACCGGCTCCGGTATCCTCGCACAAGCCGCGCGATTGCTCGGGGCCGGGCACGTGATTGCTTGCGATGCCGACCCTGTAGCGATCGAGATCGCACGGGAACGCGTTGAGAATGTCTTTGCGGGTTCCGTGGATGCCGTCTGCTCCCATGCCTTTGACCTGGTAGTCGCCAATATCAGCCCCGAGGTCATCGTCCAGCTTGCCCCGGATCTCCTGCGCGCGCTTCGCGTCGGCGGTATTCTGCTCGCGAGCGGGTTTGAAAGGAACGAAGCCGGAGTAGTGCGCCAGGCCCTGGGAGCCGTCACGGAAACGCGGTTCAAAGGGAACTGGGCTCTATCGGTTACTCGCTGTAACTGATTTCCGCGCGCCGCGCGGCAATCGCCGCATAAGTCATCACAGCCAGGGCGACGATCAAGAGTCCGGGCACTGCGATCCAGGCCGGTGTAGGGTCGGTATCGACCATGAGTACGGAAAGCGGCGCGGGCGGATTCGGAAGCTCTACCGGACAGAGGCTCTTCAGATAAAAGATCACGCTGATCTTCTTCAGAAAGCCAGGCAGAAAAGGATTGAGGTTCTCCCAAACCATCATCACGGCTGCAGGGATCATGGGATTCCGAATGAACATGCCCGCGGCCAGAAAGACGGCGCCGTAGCCGATACATCCTAATACGGCTACTGCTTCGTACCAGCCCAGTTGCGCCAGCCCGGGCCCATGTCTCAGGAATTCGGACCATGCGACGCCATGGTGTCTTCCCATCAGGTAAAACGACGCCAGCACACTGACAAAGAAAAGCAGTCCCGATACCAGCAACCCAGAGAGGTATTTGCCGGCCACGAGCAACTCGCGGCGCAGCGGTGTCAGAAAATAGTAATGCAGGGTCTTTTCGAGCATCTCGCCGCGGAACAGGTTGGAGAAAATGCCTACGCAGCCGAAGAAGATCCCCATCCGGAGAAAATACAACTGGAACATCGTCGCGTAAATGTACCCGTCCGTAGCAATCGTGTGGCTCCGGTGGTATCTCCCTTGCATTCGTATCTCGAACAGCGTGTGCATCAGCGCTAAGCCGACGGGTGCGAGGGCGAGCAAGTAGACCCACCAGCCGCGGCGCGAAAAGAACGTCTTCTTCAGCTCGAGCCGGATGACGCCGCTCAACTGGGGCCGCCAGAGGCTCATACCGTGCTCCCTTCCTGGCCGATCAGATATTGGTATACGGAGTTCACGTCATCGTCTGCAGGCGCAACCGACTCCACCTCCAGACCAAATTCGAGAATCACACGATTCAGCAGCAGGTAGAAGCGGTCGGCATCGGTGGTGCGCAGCAGAATGCCCTTGCCATCCGGGTGGATCTTGGCTTCCACTACGTGATCCTGCTGGAACAGGCGCGCCGCCAGCGCATTGGGCTGGTCACAGCGGATCAGAATCTGCATCGGCTGATCGGTTACTTCGCTGCGCACGCCCTGAATCTGGCCTTCCGCCACCACGTAGCCGTGGCTGAGCAGAATCACCTGGTCGGAGATGCGGTCCACCTCATGCAAAATGTGGCTGGAGACGATGACATGACGCTCGCGCGCGGCCCACTCACGGAAAAGCGCGATGGTTTCGGCGCGCGCCATGGGGTCGAGGCC
>PSRJ01000331.1 GCA_003175985.1 Terriglobia bacterium | reverse complement strand
GGTCACCATGATGTTTCCCGGCTTCAGGTCGCGGTGTACGATACCCTTGGCGTGGGCCGCCACCAACGCGCCTGCGATCTGCGTGCCGTAGCGCAGTGCCAGTTCGATCGGCAGACCCCCTTTCTTCAGCCGTGCGGCTCTTTTCAATTGCTCCGCCAGCGTCTCGCCCTCCAGCAGTTCCATCACCAGGCAGCCAAAACCGTCAGGGGAGGTCGCGAGGTCGTGCAGCGTGCAGATATGCGGATGATTCAGCGCCGCAATGGCGCGAGCCTCGCGCTCGAAGCGCTCGCTGAACTCGCGGGACGAAATCTTGATGGCGACGGGACGATTCAGGCGCGTATCGTACGCCCTGTACACCTTACCCATGCCGCCTTCGCCCAGCAAGCCTTCGATCCGGTAAGGACCCAGATGCCTATCCTCGGACACTGGTGTGGGTTGCGGTTCTGTGAAATCAGCGAACCCGCCGTCGGGCAGGCGGTCCAGAATGCGGTCCTCCGAACTATCGCGAGCCAGCATCGCCTCGACCTTGGCTAGAAGTTCCCCGTCGCCCCCGCAGGCTCCGGCCAAAAATGCCGGCCGCTGGCCCGGGTCGCGGTCCTTAGCCGCGAAATACAAATCCTCGATCTGGCGCCATCGAGCCGGAGTCATGGTGAGCGCGTCCGCGAGTATCTTAACACTCGGCGCGTGAAAGCGAGTCTCGGAATGGCCTTGATGCCGACGTCCCGGCTTCGTGCAGCCAGGCGTTTCCGTCCGTGTGATCGACGTGCCAATGGTCGCCCGTTCGGACCCTTTCCGCTGACCAGGCGCCTTCGGGCTCAGTGCATGGGCGCGAGCTGTGTTCGCGCCAGCCTCCGCAGGAGCCGCCTCTTACAGGCTTCCGGTGCGGCGGGAGATTTTCGGCAGCCGGGGCGGGCGGGGTCCGTGCCGCGTCAGCTTGCCGATCGGAACATAGGAGAGTTGAGTTCCGGCACGCGAGGACCGCAGCATCAGACCACCCCGGCTCATATCGCCGCGGCCGATGAATTCTTCCGGGATTAGCAGGCGGTGTCCGAAGACCGCGAACATCGGTTCGAGGTATTTCACAGTGGCAACACTTCCCAGGAGAATAAAGTCGCATTCCGGCCCGGCGATTTCGTCCAAGATCCGGCACGCCCGTTCCAGTGGCTCCAGGTAACGCGGTTCCGCTATGTCGATGGGAATGGAAGCGATCTGTTGCAACTGCTCATAGGTGATCACGGTGTCCGGGGGCATCAAGCCGTAACCTCCGCCGATAACGAAAGCCCCGGGAACGCCTTCCGGCGGCGCTGCGAACGCCTGAGCATAGGCGAGTTTTCCACGGAAATACAGCCCGCTGATAAATGCGAAAACTTCACCAAGAGCAGCTCCGCCGCGGCGGAGCCGGGTTGCCAGATCGAAATTGGCGTCTGGCCGCAAGAGAAGCTTTGCGCGCTCTCCACCAGCGTGCGCGGGCGAGAGTAGAAAGATGCGGTGCCGGCTGGCCGGCTGTTCAGGCATTGGCCGTACCCTCTTGATCGTCCCACGGCCTAACTACGAAGTTGTCGTTCCCGTCTCGGGACACAAGGAATAACTGATCAAACCCCTCCGCCGGTGTGGGCCGCTCCAGCCGCTTCAAAGTCCCGATGACGCCAGGTACCGGGATGTTGGCTTTGCCCGTCCGTTGTGAATTCCTGCGCAAGGCGTCGCGTAACGGTGCATCGAAGAAATAAGCCGAAACGCGGAACCCTGCGCGCTTGGCCGCCTCGATATAAATGGCGCGCTCGGCGGCGCGTACGTTGGTGTTGTCTACCACGAATGGCTGGCCTGTAGCGAGGCAGGCCTGCAAAAAAGCACGCTCGCGAGGCCGCGCTTTGAGCAGGTCGAGACTAATACGTACGTGCGTATTGAAGAAACGGTCACGATAAAAGGTGCTCTTGCCGGAACCCTGAATGCCGATGAAGATTACCGCCTCCACGCCGCCTGAACTCCCGGACGCGTATCATACCTCATGCCGTTTGCGGGCGCCCCGCGGGATTGCCTGCGGAGATTTTGGTTTTTGACCGCTCGGCAGCCGCTGCTTCAGCGTTAACATCGGCTCAAACAGGTCGCCGGTCTCCGCCAGGCGCTCGACAGCGGCATCGGGTTCGAAATACAGGCGCTCCGCACTCTTCTTATGGAGGGCCGCGCGGAGTTCCTCCCATGTTACGGGCATTGAAACGTAGGGTGTGGAGCGCTTGGCTCGCAGCGAATAAACGGCGACGGTGGTTTTGAAATCGGAGTTCTGGCTCCAATCGATAAAGACCTTGTTGTGACGCACTCCCTTAGATATGGCGGATACGATCCGGCCGGGGTGCTCGCGTTCGAGTTCCTGGGCCAGCACATGCGCGTATGGCTGGGTTTCCTCATACGTGACGATTGTGTTCAGAGGAACATATAGCTGGATTCCTTTGGATCCGGAGACTTTCGGAAAGGAACGCAGTCCCGCCGCTTCGAGCTTGTTTCTGAGAAGAAATGCTATTCCGGCGCAATCGAGGACGTCCGCGCCTTCACCGGGATCAAGGTCGAATACGATTGAAGTCGGCCGGCCGAGTTCGGGGGCGCGATGCAGAAATGGATGGAGCTCGATGTTTGCGGTGTTGGCGCACCATACAAGCGAGGGTAGGTCGTCAATGACTATATATGTGATGTCACGCTTGCCGGTGCGCCGGGGAACGGGGAACTTGCGGACCCATTGTGGAGTGAATCTTGGCGCGTCCTTTTGGTAAAAATGCGCTCCGGAGACTCCGTTGGGGTACCGCTTCAACGTGATCGGCCGGCCCGCGAGGTGGGGTAGGACGTGATGGCCAACCCGAATGTAATAGTCAATGACCTGGCCCTTTGTGAAGCCTGAGGGATACATTTCTTTATCGAGATTGGAAACGGCCACGCTGCGACCGTCGACCTCGAGCGCGTATTTATCCCGGGTTGCCGGCATTGAAATCCAAATGAATGGGAGCAATTCTGATGGCAGAAACCGGCGTGGATGTGCAGTTTTTAACCGTAGGAGGCCTGGGCGGCGGCGTGTGCCACACGATTGGAAGTCCCGTCCAGGGCCTGGCGCACTTTGTTTGCGAGCAGGCGCATGGTGAACGGGCGCTCGAGAAAGACCAGTTTCTTGCGCCGGGCGACGCGCTGCGTGAGATGCGCATAGTTGGAGTCCGAGATGAATACGACGCGTAAACGCGGCTGCTTAACTCCCAGCAGGCGGGCGAGTTCGTGCCCGTTCACCTCGGACATCAGGGCCTCGGTGAGCAGCAAATCCACGGATGAGCCACGTTCCTGGAAGACCTGGAACGCCTCGCCCCCATTGCGCGCCTCCAGAACTTCATAGCCCTGCTTGCACAGCATAAACGCCGCCAGTTTGCGTGTTTCCGGATCGGGCTCTACGAGCAGTATCGTCTCACTGCCGCGGGGAATCATCCCCGATTTCTCAAGCTGCATTACGGTTGGAATTGTAATTCCGGTCCGCGGGGCTTGCAAGAAGCCCGTCGGAGCCATCGTTCGTAACAGAACAATTCACTGTGGGGCGAGCCAGGCGCAGTGCGGTGGGAACCGTAGGGGTAAAATGGCTGAGTCCGAATTTACGTGTGGAGGCTGTGGCCATGCCGCAATCGTCGAAACGCCCGGTAGGTCGCCGCGGGTTTTTGAAGGGAGCTACCGCCGGAGCGGCGGCGATCGTCGCGCAGACGTCCGTGGCAATGGCGCAACAGGCCGGAACGACTGTAGCCGCGGCGGCTGCCAGCACGGCTCCGCCGGCGATCGAAGTTTCGTCGAACAGCCGGCCCGGCTCCGATTTCATGGTGGACGTCATCAAATCGCTGGGCATTGAATATTGCGCGGCGAATCCCGGCTCCAGCTTTCGCGGCCTGCACGAGTCGATCATCACCTATGGCGGCAACGTCAACCCCGAACTGCTGACATGCACTCACGAGGAATCCTCTGCCGCCATGGCGCACGGCTACGCCAAGATCGAAGGCAAACCGATGATGATCATGGCGCACGGCACGGTGGGGCTGCAACACGCTTCCATGGCGATCTATAACTGCTATGCCGACCGCGTGCCGATGATCGTGGTCCTGGGCAACATTCTCGACATCAACTACCGGCGGGGCAGCGCGGAGTGGTACCACAGCGTGCAGGATGCGGCCGCCATGGTTCGAGACTACATCAAGTGGGACGATACTCCGATCAGCCTCGGCCATTTTGCCGAATCGCTGGTGCGCGGGTACAACATCGCCATGACGCCGCCTCTCGAACCGGTGGTGATCGTTGCCGATGGCGAGTTGCAGGAACAGCCCATCAAGGAAAAGAGTCCGCGTATCCCGAAGCTGGTGGCCAGCGCGCCGCCGCAAGGGGATTCCGGGGCAGTTGCGGAAGCCGCGAAGCTTCTGCTTTCGGCTGAGAATCCGGTGATTGTTACCGCGCGCCTGGCGCGAACGCCGAAGGGCATCGACCTGCTGGTGGAACTGGCCGAATTGTTGCAAGCGCGGGTGCACGACCAGCGGATGCGCATGAATTTTCCCTCCGCGCATCCTCTTTACGCCCGGCCCAACTACGACCCGCTGGCGCCCAACATTTCGGATGCCGACGTGGTTCTGGCGCTCGAGGCTCAGGAATTATGGAGCCTGACGCATCGCATGACGCCGCTGAATCGCTTCGGCATGGAGACGCAATCCACCCTCAAGCCCGGCGCCAAGGTGATCAGCATTTCCGCGATCGAGCTGAATCACAAATCCAACTACCAGGATTTCGGCCGGTACGTGGAAGTGGACTTGAAGATCACGGGCGATGCCGAGGCGACCCTGCCAGCATTGATCGAGCAGGTGAAGCATCAGATGACGGCAGACCGGCGGCGCGCCATTCAGGAGCGCGGGGCGAAAACCGCGGCGGCCAACCGGCAACTGCATGAACACATCCGGGAAGCCGCGGCCGTGGCATGGGATGCCAGCCCGATTTCGACTGCGCGTCTGACTGCTGAGGTCTGGGCGCAGGTGAAAAATGAGGATTGGTCACTGGTTTCCAATGATCGCTATCCGAGCTATTGGCCTACGCGCCTGTGGAACTTCAGCAAGCACTATCAATACATCGGAGCGCAGGGAGCGGCTGGGATCGGCTACGGCGCGCCAGCGGCGGTGGGCGCCGCGCTAGCGAACCGCAAGCACGGGCGGCTCACCATTAACATTCAACCCGACGGCGATCTGAATTATGCTCCGGGGGTTCTGTGGACGGCGGCGCATCACCAGATCCCGCTGCTCACAATCATGCATAACAACCGCGCCTATCACCAGGAACGGATGTATGTGCAGATGATGGGAAACCGGCTTGATCGCGGGATCGACCGGTCCGATATCGGAACGGCGCTCAAAGATCCCAATATCGATTACGCCATGATGGCGAAGACGTACGGGATGTATGGAGAAGGGCCAATCACCGATCCCAAGGATCTGGCGCCGGCGATTCGCGGTGGGATCGAGCGGGTCAAGAAGGGTGAGCCGGCGTTGATCGACGTCGTCACCCAGCCGCGTTAAGGAGCCGGCCGATGAGAAGATCACTCTGCGCCGTTCTGTTGCTGGCCGCCGGGGCCGCCGCCCAAACGAAAGGCACGGCCAACCTGACAGGGAATGCCGACAACGGCAAGCGGCTGTTCCTAAAGAATGCCTGCTACCAGTGCCATGGGCTTGCGGGTCAGGGAGGGTTGGCTGGCGCACGGCTCGCGCAAACGAAACTGGCGCAGGCCGCGTTTGTCGCCTATGTCCGTAACCCAGCGCCGGGCGGCATGCCGCCCTATCGCGCCAAGGTCATGTCCGATCAGGAACTGGCCGACGTATGGGCCTTCATCAAAACTCTTCCGGAACCGCCCGCGGTGGCGAGCGTTCCCATCCCCTGAACCGGCAGATGCGGCTGGTATGCAGTCTGGCGTTGATGCTGGGCGTGTCTGCGGCGGCTCTTGGCCAGATGAATACCGGTGAAGTCACCGGAAGCGTCCACGATCCTTCCGGCGCCTCGCTTCCTGGCGCCACCATCACGCTAAGGGAATTGAGCACCGGCCAAAAACTCTCGGCGAATTCGAACAACTCCGGGGAATATCTGCTGGCGCAGGTGCCGGTTGGCGTGTATGCGCTGACAGCGGTGGCCGAGAACTTCAAACAATCCACGGTGCCCCGCCTGGAAATCCATGCCGGTGCCCGGCTGCGGCACGAGTTTATCCTCGAAGTCGGCGATTCCACGCAGGTGCTGACCGTCGAGGCGGATCCCGGAGGGGTGCAGTTGGATTCGGCGGGGATCCAGGACGTCCTCGATCATCAACAAGCCCTCAATTTGCCGGTGCGGAGCCGCGAGTTTCTCGACCTCGTGATGCTCAGCGCCGGCGTAGTGCGGCCTCCCGGCGGCACCCGTGGCGACGCCATGCAGCAAGCCGGCAGCCTGGTCAACGTGCTGGGCCAGCGGAGCGGGCACAACCTGTATCTGCTGGATGGCGTGACGGTCACCGACGAGCACTTCAACAACCTGGTGATTTCGCCTTCGATCGATGCTACGCAGGAAATCAATATTCAGAAAACGTCCTATGCTCCGGAGTTCGGCGGCAAATCGGGCGCGGTCATAAATGTCATCAGCCGCTCGGGAACGAACAGTTTCCACGGCAGCCTGTTCGAATTCGTTCGCAACGACATTTTCGATGCTCGTAATTATTTCGACTCGGCGGCAGGAGGAATCTCCCCGTTTCGGCAGAACCAGTTTGGAGGCAGTCTCGGAGGACCGGCCGTCCGCAATCGAACGTTCTTCTTTCTGAGTTACGAAGGACAGAGAATCAGAAAATCTCTTACGCAGACATTTTCCGCTCCGACGGCTGCAATGCGCGTAGGGAATTTCTCCGGCGTGCCGGCAATTTATGACCCTTTGAACGGGCGTATACCGTTCTCCAATGGCCTTCTGCCTTCCACGCGCCTGGACCGTGTGGCTACCACGTTACTCCTCAAAGTACCCCTGCCCAATCTGCCTGGCGCCGCTCAGAATTTGATCTCGAGCCAGCGGCAGCGCTCGAATCAGAATCAGTACAGCGCGAGGCTCGATACTCAGCTTGCCGACCGGGATACGGCTTACCTGCGAGCGTCGCTGTTTGATGCCCGGCAAAAAGATCCGTTTGGCTCCGGAGTCCTACAGGAGAGTCTGCTGCCTGGCTTCGGGCGGGCCTTGAGCACGCATGCGATCAATGGCGTGGCAGCTTGGACGCACACGTTCCGGGCGAGTGTCGTAAACGAATTTCGCTTTGGGTTCCTCACCATAGCCGGCGGGCAAACCAGTCCGAACGCCGGAAATAGCTTTGCCAGCGAAACCGGGTTGGAAGGGGTTACGGCTGACCCGCTGGATCGGGGCTATCCCCAGGTCTCACTCGGCGGGCAGTTCACCACCATAGGAGACCCGGCGCTGTTCACGTTCCGGCACAACCGCGATTTCGAGTTCTACGACAATGCCGTCTGGCACACCGGCAAGCACACCTTCAAGTTTGGCGGATACGCCATGCACTACAATCTCGGGACAGTAAACCCCAACGGCGCGCGCGGTGTGTTTTCGTTTACTCCGCGCTGGACCTCTTCAGCCCCGGGGTTGTCGGATGGAAACGCGCTGGCCGACTTTCTTCTGGGCTATCCCACAACCGCCCAGGCGGGCATCGGACGCGCTGCGATGGACGGGGCCACGAACTGGGCTCATTTCTACGCGCAGGACAATTGGCAGGCCACTGCCGGCCTCAAGATCGATTGGGGAATCCGCTACGAATACAACCAGAACATGACAGAAGCCGGGGGACGAATTGCCGCTGTGGACACTATGCTTCCGGGCGGGCGGTTCGTCGTTGCCGGCGAGATCCCGAGGATCGATCCGCTCCTGCTGCCATTCCCGATTCCCTATCTCACAGCTTCGGCCGCGGGGTGGGACCGCAGCTTGCTGGTCTCCAGGCCGTTGCGCCTGGCGCCGCGCGCAGGGCTAGCGTGGAAGTTGCCCGGCAATGTGAAGACGGTGCTGCGCGTAGGCGCCGGCATCTATCCGAACCAGGCCGCCTACAGCATTGTGACGAACCTGGCTCAAAACCTGCCGTTCTTCACCGCTAAAACAGTGAGTTCCACGAACACGGTACTGCCGCCGTTCACCACGCGGGAAGCTTTGACCACCGGGGCGACCGGCACAGCTGGCGGCAACAACCTGGATCACGATTTCCAAATCGAATACAACGAGGTGTGGAATGTAAATCTGGAGCGGGAACTAAGCCCCAGCACTCTGGTTTCGGCGGCGTACATCGGCTCGCGAACCGTGCACGCCGACAGCGGCACGGTTTTGAACGTCCCGCTTCCGGGTCCCGGCGCGATCGCGCCGCGGCGGCCGATTCCGCAACTCAGCCAGATCGCGGACATACGGTGGAACGGATGGGCGGCGTATCATGCGCTCACCTTGAGCGCCCGGCGGCGTTTGACGAAAGGACTGATGTTCGATGCCAACTGGACATGGTCGCATTCGATCGATGACGCCTCCGATCCGGGGACAACTCTGAACGAAACGAACCTGCCGCAGAACGTTCGCGATCTCGCGTCCGAGAGAGCCAGTTCGAGTTTCGATCACCGGCAGCGGCTGGTGCTCAGCTTCATTTATCAACTGCCGCCGAGACACGGCCGCGGATGGATGGCGGCAGTGTTCGGATACTGGCAGCTTAGCGGGAATTTTACGGCGCAGGCCGGCGCCCCGTTCACGGTGAATATCGCGAGCGACCAGGCGAACATCGGCGCAGGCCCGGCCCAACGGCCCGATGTAGCCGGAAATCCGAATCGCGGCCCGAAAACACCCCAGCGATGGTTCGACACGTCGGTCTTTTCGCTGCCGGAACTCTACAGTTTCGGAAATGCGCCGCGCAATGCGGTGATCGGGCCGGGCTTGCGCGAATTCGACCTGGCTCTCCAGAAGGAGTTCCCGGCGATCGAGGGCGCCCGGCTGCAATTTCGCGCAGAAGCCTATAACCTGCTGAATCACGCGAATTTCAACGTCCCCAACCGCACTGCCTTCACGGCCAATTTTGGAACGATTGCGAGCGCGCAGGATTCGCGGCAGATTCAGCTTGCACTGAAGCTGGCATTCTGAGTTTGGGCCTCGGTCTTACCCCAGCAGGCGCGCCGCGGGCTTGGAAAAATACGTCAGAATGATGCCGGCTCCGGCGCGCGTGATCGCCGTCAGCGTTTCCATCATGGCGCGCTCGTATTCGAGCCAGCCGTTGCGCACGGCCGCCATGATCATGGAATACTCGCCGCTCACCTGGTAGGCTCCGATGGGCACGTGGAAAAGCTCGCGGGCCTGGTAGATCAGGTCGAGGTAGGCCAGCGCGGGTTTTACCATGATCATGTCCGCGCCCTCCTCCAGGTCGAGTTCGATCTCTTTGATGGCCTCGCGGCCATTGGCCGGATCCATCTGGTAGCTGCGGCGATCGCCGAACTGCGGGGTCGATTCGGCGGCCTCCCGGAACGGGCCATAGAAGACCGAAGCGAATTTTGCGGCGTAGGCCATGATTGCTGTTTTCTGAAAGCCGCTGGCATCCAGCGCCTCGCGAATGGCGCCTACGCGTCCGTCCATCATGTCGGAAGGCGCCACGATGTCGGCCCCGGCGCAGGCATGCGACACCGCCGTCTTGGCAAGCCAATCGAGTGTCGTATCGTTATCCACATCGCCGTCTTTGACGAACCCGCAATGGCCATGACTGGTGTATTCGCAATTGCACACATCCGTCATAATCAACAGCTTGGGCGTTTCGCGGCGAACGGCGCGGATGGCGCACTGCACGATTCCATCGGGCGCATAGGCCCCGGAAGCCAGTTCGTCTTTCGTCTCCGGCAGTCCGAACAGAATCACACCGCCGATTCCCAGCGACTGCACCTCGGCGCATTCTTTCACCACCTGGTCTACCGACATCTGGTAGTTGTCGGGCATGGAGCCGATCTCGCGCCGCACTCCTTCTCCGGGACAAACAAACAGCGGAAGAATGAACTGGGCCGGATCGAGCCGGGTCTCCCTCACCAGCCGGCGCATGGCTTCCGAAGTCCGCAGCCGTCTGGGGCGGTGAGTGGGAAATGGCATATCAGAGAGGATTGTAACTCCTGGATATGCGGGTATGGAACGAGTGGGACCTCCCACCCCCACAGGGGGCTTGACAAGCGGACGCGCACGGATAGAATAAAGCTCAATAAAGCGCTGTGTTATGCAGACCGCCTGTGATCACAACCATACGCAGATAATCGCGCGCCGGAACGGCGTGGATTACGTGGAGTGTCTCGACTGCCGACAGATTTTCGAAGCGGAAGACTTGGAACCAGTCAAGGTTGAAGACGACGAAGAGTAAATCCGCTCCATGCGTTAGCATGGAGGGGAATGCACGATCTCGCCTATTTCCGGGCTAACTTCCAGGAGATTGCCCAGCGTCTGTCTACCCGTGGCAATGCGCTGAACCTCGATGGTTTTGGCGAGCTGGATGCCCGGCGCCGCGCTGCTATTTCCCGCGCCGAAGGACTCAAGGCGCAGCGCAACCAGGAAAGCGCGCAAATCGCACAACTGAAGCGCCAGGGTCAGGACACGACCGAACAGCAAAAGAGGGTACGCGCCATCGGCGATGAGATCGCGTCCTGTGACGAACAGGTCAAAGCCCTCGATGAAGACTTCCGGCAGTGGCTTGCGGGAATACCCAACATTCCGCACGAATCGGTTCCCGTGGGGAAAACCTCCGACGAGAACGCCGAAGTCCGCCGTGTGGGAGATCCGCCGCGCTTCGATTTCGAGCCCAAAGCGCATTGGGATCTCGGACCCGAACTGGGCATCCTCGATCTGGAGCGCGCCGCGAAAATTACGGGAGCTCGCTTTGCGTTGTATTGGGGCCTGGGAGCGCGCCTGGAGCGGGCTCTGATTAACTTCATGCTGGATGTGCACACCAGGCATCACGGATATACGGAGGTGTTGCCTCCGTTCCTGGTCAATTCGCAAAGCCTTTTCGGAACCGCGCAGCTCCCCAAATTCGCGGACGACCTGTTCAAATGCGAAAAACATGACTTCTGGCTGATACCCACCGCTGAAGTGCCGGTCACCAACATTTATCGCGACGAGACGTTGGATGGAGATGCCCTGCCAATCAGGTTGTGCGCATACACTCCGTGTTTCCGCAGCGAAGCCGGCTCCTACGGGCGCGATGTGCGAGGCATCATCCGCCAGCATCAGTTCCAGAAGGTCGAACTCGTGAAATTTACCCGGCCCGAGCAGAGTTACGAGGAACTCGAGAAACTCACGGCCGATGCCGAGGACATTCTGGTGCGCCTGGGTTTGCCGTTCCGCACCGTAACCTTGTGCACCGGCGACCTGGGAGCAAGTTCCGCCAAAACCTACGACATCGAAGTCTGGCTTCCCGGACAGAATGCCTACAAAGAAATCTCCTCGTGCTCCAACTTTGAAGCCTACCAGGCTCGCCGCGCCGGCATCCGGTTCCGCAGCGGCAAGAAGAGCGAGTATGCGCATACACTGAACGGCAGCGGGCTCGCCATCGGACGCACCTGGGTGGCTATCGTCGAGAACTACCAACAGAAAGATGGAAGCGTAGTAGTTCCCGAAGCGCTGCGGCCCTACTTAGGGGAAGAGGTGATACGCGGCCGGTGAAAACCGAACAACTGCCCGCGCTGACGGCCGTGCGGTTTGTGTTGGCGCTCTGGGTGATCCTGCATCACCTGACCGGCGCGGCGGCGGCGCCGGGGCTGCTGCCTCATCCGGTCTACGCGCTGATCCGCGGGGGTTATCTCGCAGTCACCACGTTTTTCGTTCTTTCGGGATTCGTGTTAGCCGGCAGCTACGGCGCGCAGGAGTGGAATAGCGAGCGCTTGCGCCGGTATGCGGCCGGCCGCTTCGCGCGCATTTATCCGGTTTACGCCCTCAGCCTCGTGCTGGTTGCGCCCTTCGTGATCGCCGACCGCACGCCAGGCAAATCGGCGTATTTGGCGGCCTACGGCCTGCTGCTGCAGGGCTGGACAGGCCATCTGCCGGTGGGCTGGAATACGCCTGCCTGGTCGCTCTCCTGCGAGGTCTTCTTTTACGCCTGTTTCCCCCTGGCAGTGGCCATGCTGCGGCGGGTGAATCCGGCCGCGCTGGCCGTTGTGGCATGTGTGCTGACCCGAGCCCTCTTCTTGGTAGGGGTACGCGATGAGTGGAAACCGCTGGTGCACCTGGCGGATTTTGTAATGGGGATAGCCGCCTCAGGCATGTATCTCCGTCTACGGGGCCGCATGGCCGGACACTGGTTGTATATTCCCAGCGCGGCGCTCGGAGTTGCGCTAATCGTGTGGCCGCAAGTGTTGCCTTCGGGTCTCGACCTCAACACGGCGTTGCGGCCGCTGAATGCCGCCCTGCTCGTGGGATTGGCCTTGGGAGCACCCGCTCTCTCCGCGCCCTGGGCCGTTTACCTGGGCAAATCGAGCTATGCCATGTACATCCTTCACGTGCCGGTGTTGTGGTGGGTGCGGCGCTGGTGGCCGCACATGCCGGCCGGAGTCTACGTGACGCTCGTGATTCTGATTTCCGCCGCCGTATACCGGTATTTCGAAGAGCCTGCGAACCGGTATTTGCGCGGGGCTCGCCCGCGACGTGCTTCTCCCGCGCAAATAAGCTACTCTACAGCGAGCCCTTAATACCCAGCTCCTCGGCTTTCGCCTGCATCGATTTGATGCAGAAATCGATGTGGTCGTCCAGAGGCACACCGAGTTCCTGCGCGCCCTCCACAATGTCCTGGCGGTTCACCGATCGCGCGAAGGCCTTGTCTTTCATCTTCTTCTTTACCGAGGAGACGTCCACCTCGAACACGCTGCGGTGCGGCTTCACGTACGAGATGGCGGTGATGAAACCGGCCAGCTCGTCACAGGCGTACAGCGTCTTTTCCAGCGTGGTTACGCGGGGAACGCCGCTGTAATTGGCATGCGAGAGGATTGCGCGGCGGATTTCTTCATCCACGCCGCGTTCGGCGAGCAGGGCCTCGCCCTTCATAGGATGATCCGGCGCCTGGGGATGGATCTCCCAGTCGAAATCGTGCAGCAGCGCGGTCACCGACCATTTCTGTTCCGCCTCACCGAAGTGTTTCGCGTAGGCTACTACACAAGCTTCCACGGCCAGCGCGTGTTTGCGGAGGCTTTCCGATTGCGTATACTCGCACAGGATCTTCCATGCCTGTTCTCGGTCGGGCATGAGTTCCATCATACCCGCGATGCGCCATCGCGCCCTAGGCGGGGAAGGCGTCTCCCCATGCGGCGCGCCGCGCTGCGCGGAACTTCTCGGGATCGCGCCGGGTGGCGCGCACCGTCTCGAGGCCTTCCGGAGTGCAAGTTTCCAGAACGATCAGGCCCGGTTCTTGTCGGGGGCGCCGGATTACGCGCGCTGGCGCGGGGGCAGCCGGCTGCCGCGCCACTGCAATGTAACTGTACTTCTCGTCTTCGTAATTCAACTCGGCTTCCTTGAGCCTGCGGTGCAGGGACGTGCGCTCCACACGGGCGGCGAAATGGCACCAGTCGGGCTCTTGAATGGGGCACGAATTTGCTGCGGGGCAGGGCGCCACGATGTGCGCGCCCCAAGCCAGCAGGGCGGTACGGCTCTGCCGCACCAACGCGAATCCCGTAGTCGTGCCGGGCTCGATCACAACGAAGGCCACTCTCGCCGCAGCCCACAAGCGGAGAAGCAGTTCAGGCCGTGACGCCTCTCCCAGAGAATAAGCGGCAATCACCAGATCGTGCGAAGGAAACTCCGCCACCCGCCGGAAATCCTCTACACGGATCTCCGCATCCGCAACCAGCGCTCTCGCTGCCTCTGCTATTCGGGCGTTCCGCTCGATCAGAGTGATTCGCTTGGGCTCGAACCACTGGATCGCGGCGAGGGCGGCGCCGCCTGGCCCTGCTCCGATATCCAACACGGATTCCACCGCCCCGCAGCCCAGCCGTGCACGAACATCGCGCAACACGGTGTGCGTCGCGGCATAGGTCGCTGGCATCCGGGTGGCCAGGTAGGCGGCGACCTCTTCGGTGGTGTCCAGACGGGCGTAACCCCGTTCGCGGTAATCCCGCGAGATGGTGGCGGCAGCCCGTTTCAGAGCTCCGGCGCCGCACTCTGCTGCTGTTTCCTCGATGTACCTTCGGGCGTGCGCCGGCAGTTGCACTACTTCATCATGCCGGAACCACCACCAGGAGAGAAACAGTTTACCGGCGGCTTCGGATCTCAGTGACGAAGTGCGTTCTCTTCGTCCTGCCGGTGCGTTTGTTATCGCGCATCCACGCCGGAGGCCTGCCCCGTCTGCGCGTATTGCTTTGCAACCGGTCGAGCGCATCGATGGCCGCATTCAATTCCGCTAGATATTCTCGCAATTCCGCCACAGCTTTCACGTAGTCCATCGGCGCCTTCGCTTTCGTGGGGTCCTTCTGTTCTGGTGTACTTCTAGAGTTCTGGCATTCGCCATTTTTCTCACAATTAATTCACCTCGTTCGCCGGCCCGCCTAGGAACACCTGGCCCGACTCAGCACGGTTCAGAATGGCGCGTAACTGGACCAACAGGGCTTTCGGCGTGAATGGCTTCTGTATATAACCGGAGAGTTCTCCCGTTTGCCACATGCGATCGCTATACCCCGACATGCACAGCACCGGAACTTCGCGCCGCAGCCTGGCGAACTCCGCAATCAAATCGACTCCTCCCATCTCGGGCATCACGACATCCGTCAGCAAGAGATGGATCGGCCCCTGATGCTGGCGAGCCATGTCCAAAGCCTCTCGTCCGTTACACGCCTCCAGCGCGGTATATCCATTCCGCGTCAGGATCTCGCGCACGTATTTGCGGACGGATGCTTCGTCCTCGACCAGCAGAATACATTCGTAACCTGCCAGCGCGATCTCGGGCGAAACCTCCCGGCGTTCCTGATACTCCGTCTTCGCAGCAGGAAAGAACATCTTGAATGTGCTTCCATGCCCCGGTTCGCTGTAAACCGAAATGGTACCGCCGCTCTGCTTCACGATGCCATAGACTGTCGAAAGCCCTAAACCTGTCCCTTTGCCGGTCTCCTTGGTTGTGTAAAAAGGTTCGAAGATACGAGCTTTCACTTCTTCGTCCATACCCGTACCGGTATCACTCACCGAGAGTAGGACATACCGGCCTGGCGCAGGCAACAGGTGCGCCCGCGCAGTCTCCTGGTCCGCCAAGAAAGTGGAGGTCTCAATGTACAGCCTGCCACCCTTGGGCATGGCGTCCCTGGCATTCACCGCCAGGTTGAGCAGCACTTGCTCGATCTGGCCGGGGTCGGCGTAAAGCAGACCCGCTTCGGGGTCGAGAAGCAGGGCCAGCTCGATATCCTCGCCAATCAGGCGCTGCAGCATCTTCTCGAATTCGCGAACCAGGTCGTTCAGCACGAAGCTCTTTGGTGTGCTGATCTGCCGCCTGCTGAAGGCGAGAAGTTGCCGTGTCAGGCTGGCGGCTCGTGCCGCGGCTTTGGAAATCTCGATAAGAGACTCCCGCACCGGGTTTTCCAGCGGGAGGTCATCGATGGACATCTGCGCATATCCTGTAATGACCGTGATCAGGTTGTTGAAATCGTGGGCCACTCCGCTCGCCAGCCGGCCCATGCCATCCAGCTTCTGTGCTTGCAGGAATTGATCCTCCAAGCGCTTCCGAGCGGTGATATCTTGCGTCACTCCGATGAACTGGCGGGCGCGGCCCCCGGCATCAAAGAACACGCGGCCCGCGACGGAGAGCCAGCGTTCCAACCCATCCTCGATGCCGACCGTACGATGCTCGCTGGTATAGCGGCCACTACCGCCTTTTTGCATGGCGTCCTCAATCAGCCGGGTTACCTTTTCACGGTCATCCGGATGCACCCCATCCAAGAGCATCGTGTAAGAGGTTTCATTCCCGGAAGGGAAACCAAAATGACGCCTGGCCGTTTCTGAGGCGACTAAATTGCCAGTCTGCGGATTGAAATCGAAAGCCCCCAGTTGTGCTGCGTTTAGAGCTAGGCCCAGCCACTGGCCACTCGAGGTGGCATTGCTTGCCGCGCTATCTGTGGGCCGCTCTGCGAGTGTGCTGATCCGTGAGCGTACCCCTTGGTTCTTTTGGTTTGGCAAGTATCCCCCAAAAGGAGCAGAAACGCCAAAATCATACACTGATTTCTCGATGATTTCAAACAAATTCAAATAAAATGTTTTGCCACTAGGGTTTTTACGAGGGGCGTTACCATCCGTGGCACCCTGGCTGCGCCGGACTTGGGCAAGAACCGTTCCAGCCCACCTGGTACATAATTGTTATTCGGCTCACCATGGTTGTACGGATTCGGCTCGGCAAACCGCGGAAACGCGGCCCGCGGGCGGAACAAGACCGCAGTCTGGCGATGGGGATCGCGGCGCTGCTCACACCGGCGGCACTTATGGCGGCGGCTCTGGGCGCTTGGGGGATTGCCGCCGATTTCCGGTGGACCGGCAGCTTCGCCATATCGTCGGGCCTCTTTTCGCATTGGCAGGTATGGCTCGGCGGAGCAGCGTTGCTGCAGTTCGGTTCCTATATCCTCAATCGGTACGGCCGGGGCGGCCGCACGGCGTCCTGACCCCGGTAACTCTTCTGTTATTCTTAACTCTAGAGACCCGCCATGCGATACACCCGGTACCCGTATAGCAGATCTTCCTTTTACGGATATTTCCCGCCGGGTGTGAAGTGGCTGCTGATCAGCAATGTCGCCATGTTCCTGCTGGTCTACCTCGGCGGTTCCCGTTTCGGCAACGATTTCCTGCTGCTGGCTCTGGCTCCGCGAGCCGTGGTGTATCACCTCGCGTTCTGGCAGTTGGTCACGTACCTTTTCCTGCATGGCGGCATCAGCCATCTCCTGTTCAACATGCTGAGCTTGTGGATGTTCGGTTCGATGCTCGAGCAGGACTGGGGAACCCGGCGTTTCCTGAAATACTATTTCCTTTGCGGTATCGGCGCCGGGCTTTGTGACGTGGTGGTCAATGCGCTGATCGGCAACTGGGGGACGCGCACCATCGGCGCGTCGGGAGCGATTTACGGCCTGCTGCTGGCCTTCGGCGTCCTCTACCCGAACCAGACCGTGCTGATGAATTTCCTTTTCCCGATCAAGGCCAAGTACCTGGTGATGATTTACGGCGCCATCGCACTGCTCAGCGCTTTTGGTCAAAACAGCGGAGTAAGCAACATCGCGCATCTCGGGGGCATGCTGTTCGGCTACGTCTACCTCAAGGTTCGTTGGCCGCGGCTCGGCGCGGGAATCGCCCAAATCGGACAGTCTTACAAGGAATGGAAGCTTCAACGCGCCAAGCGGAAGTTTCAAGTTTACATGCGGAAACACGGGCGCGGAGGCCCGTGGGTGAATTGACCGTTGCAACGCGGCTCCAACCACAGCCGTCTTTGATATAGTTACCTCGGAGTACGTCTATGCGATCGTGGAAGATTTTGGTTTTGTGCGGCGCGGCTCTGATTGTGCTCGCCGGTTTCCTGGTCGGCCAGGAGCAAGGACCCAATCGCGATCCTGGCGCTACCGTCAGCCGGCCCCGCAAGAAGGACTCGGGCAACGCCACTGCCGAGGATTCCGATCTGCCCAAAATCCCTTCCCGGCTCAGCAAGAAAAACGAAACGGACACTACAGGCCTCGCGACTTTCAAAAGCGATGTGGAAGTTGTGAGCGTGGATGTCGCCGTCCTCGACAACAAAGGGCACTTCATCCCCGGAATTCCCGCCGGCAACTTCCGCGTTCTCGAAGATAATGTTCCGCAGCAGATCAAGAATGTCAATCTCGGCGAAGCGCCCATGACGGTTGGGATGGTGATTGAGTTCAGTAATCTGTTTCAGCAGTACTGGAGTTCCACGTGGTACCAGACACTGACTGCGGTTCACGGTTTTGTGGAGACGCTGAAACCTGACGATTATCTTGCCGTCGTTGCTTATGACATTCGTCCAGAGATTCTCAGCGACTTCACCACAGATCGCCGGAAAACCGCTGAAGCCTTGCAGCGGCTCAATATACCCGGCTTCTCCGAAGCCAACCTTTACGATGCGCTTACCGACACCGCCGATCGCATGTCGGGAATCGAGGGTCGTAAAGCCATTGTATTGATCTCATCGGGTATCGACACGTTCAGCAAGAAGAACTACGGGGAAGCGCGCAAAATCCTTCAGCAATCGGGCGTTCCGGTCTATGGGATCGGTCTGATGCAAGCATTGCGCGATATGTACGAAGCCTACGGCGCAATGGGCAGCATCGCGCGGCTGGACTTCTTGCAGGCCGATAACGCGATGCGCACTTTTGCCAAGGAGACCGGCGGAATGGCTTTCTTCCCGAGGTTCCTGGGAGAGTTCCCAACGATCTTCCAGAACATTCACCAGGCCTTGCGCAGCCAGTACGTGATCACGTACGAACCCACCAACAAGACGCACGACGGGACTTTCCGGAAAATCAAGGTCGAGCTTGTGAATCCCGCGACCAACGAGCCTCTGCCGATGAAGGATGAAAAAGGCAAGCCGGTCAAGTATCAGATCTACGCCAAAGCGGGCTACAAAGCTCCGCGCGAAGTAGAGTAAAGTCAAGAACTAAATTTTTCGACTTTCCAAGGTGATGCAAATCCGTTGACAGGATGATTACGCCTCTGTTACGCTCCATCCGTTCTTTCCATGAAAACTGATGCTTCCTCCGCTCCCAGGATTCTCCTTGTCGATGATAACCGGGATGGGTTAACGGTACGCCGGCTGCTTCTTGAAGAGCTGGGATGCCAGGTGCACGTCGCCGGGGGAGGAGAAGAAGCTCTGCAGCTGTTTGCCGCCGAAACCTTCGACGTGGTCGTCACTGACTACCGCATGCCGCGCATGAACGGCGTGGAGCTGATAGGGCGCATCAGGGAGTGCCGCCCGGAAATGCGGATTATTCTGCTCTCCGGTTTCGTAGAGCCGCTGGGGCTGACGGAGCAAAACACCGGCGCTAACGCCGTCATCGCCAAGAGCGCTACCGAAGCTCAGCAGCTCACGCGTTGCGTGAAACGTTTGCTCAACGAGCCCGCCCGGCGTAAACCGCCTGCCCGGCAAACCGGGAAAAGCCGGGCCGCCATTCATCGGAATCTGGCAAACTGAAGGCGTGGCTCGCCGTTTCCAGCTTTTGATCGGGGCGTGTCTGCTGGCCGCGGCGGCTTTAGGCGCGGTCCGCCGTCCACCGCCGCCCGCCGATAAGAATGCCCCGCCGCTGAAGAGTTCCGCCGCCGTACGCCGCTGGATGCGCGGCATGACGCTGCGCGACGAAGTGGCCCAACTGGTATTCATCCCTTTTTATGGCGCTTCGCCGAACTCCCGCTCCCGGGAGTACCGCAAATTCGTGCGTCTCATCCGCGACAACAAAGTCGGCGGCTTGATTCTGGTGAACTGGGCGAACGGCCGTACCACCCAGAAGGCCGAACCGTACGCGCTGGCTGCCTTTCTCAACCGCGTGCAACGTCTGGCCAAAGTGCCGCTCCTGGTAAGCGCTGACTTTGAACGCGGCGCGAGCATGCGTGTGAACGACACCACACCTTTCCCGCACGCCATGGCCTTCGGCGCAGCCGGCGATCCTGAGTTGGCCCGCTTCGAAGGCGAGATCACCGCCCGCGAGGCGCGCGCGCTCGGAGTGCATTGGATCTTCTATCCCGTAGCCGATGTAAATAACAATCCCGATAACCCGGTCATCAACAATCGGTCTTTTGGTGAGAATCCGCAGGCTGTCGCGGCCTTGGTAAAGGCTTTCATCGAAGGTGCGCATTCCGACAAAAAGAACTACGTGCTGACGACGGCCAAGCACTTTCCGGGACACGGCGATACCAACGTGGATACGCATCTCAACCTGGCCACGATCGGGGCCGACCGCGATCGCCTGGACCGCCTGGAACTGGTGCCCTTCCGCGCCGCCATCGACGCCGGCGTGGATTCGATCATGACGGGCCATATCGCCGTGCCTGCGCTGGCTCCTCCCGGCCTTCCGGCAACCCTCGCTCCCCAAATCCTCACCGGCCTGCTGCGCAACGATCTGGGGTTCAAAGGACTGGTGGTGACCGATGCTCTGGAGATGGGAACGATTGCCAAAGGGTATAGTTCGGGCGATGCCGCCGTGCGCGCGCTCGAGGCTGGAGCGGATGCGTTGCTGATGCCGGCCGATCCGGATGCCGCCATGAAGGCAGTGGTAACAGCCGTCGAGAGCGGCCGCTTGACACGCCGCCGCATTCAGGAAAGCGTCGTCAAGATTCTTGCAGCCAAAGAGAAGGTCGGGCTCGATCGCAAACGCGCGGTCGATTCAGAAACTATCGGTGACGTGATCGATTCCCCGGAGGCCAACGAGAAAGCGCAGGAAGTCGCCGACCGTGCCCTCACCCTGGTGCGGAATCCGGGCAACCTGGTGCCGCTCGCCGCGCCCCAGAATGCCTGCTATCTGGTGCTGGCCGAGAACCGCTACTCCCCGGAAGGCCAGGTCTTCACCGACGAAATCCGCAAACGGCTGCCCAAGGCTGCTGTCGCGACACTCGATCCCGGCATGACGCGCGCTGCGATGGACGATGCGGTGCGCCGGTTATCCGGCTGCGGCAGCTATGTGGTGGCCGCCTTTTCCTCGGTGGCCGCGTACCGCGGCACGATCGGCCTGTCCGGAGACCTTGCGCAACTGGTACAGAGTTTGAAGCCGGTTGTACTGATCGCTCTGGGCAACCCTTACCTGCTGAGGAATTTTCCGGACGTGGGCGCATATATGGCGACGTTCAGCACCGCGCCAACGTCGGAGTTGGCCGCAGTACGCGCGCTGTTCGGCGAGATCGCCATTGGCGGGCGCCTGCCGGTGAGTATTCCGCCGCTTGCACAGCCTGGCGAAGGTATTGCAGTGCGCGCGACGCGTACCCCGGATAATCTCAGGAACTCCCAGCTGCAGTGAGACTTACTTCCGCCGCGTCATTGCTTCGGCCCGGCGGATCGCCTTTTCCCGCAGCACCCATGAGGCGATGGCTTTTTGGGCTCCTTCTCGCGCGAGGTCGGTGCTCAAGCGCCGCTCGGCCTCATCGAAGGTAGCTTCGGCATCCACGCGCGCTTCTTCAGCGGCGGATTCGGCGTCCTTTACCCGCTCGAGCGTTTGCTTCAGCTCCGGATCGATACTGCCGGCCCGGCCGTTCCGGCAAAGATCCCGGTAAGCTTTCTTCAGATCTTCGCTCCAGGCGGCCTTTACCTTCTTTTCGCACTCTCCGAGAGTCTCGGTAGCCCGGTCCGCGGTAGCGCGCACTCTGCGTTTGTCAGTGAGCCAGTGCCAGACGGACCAGTCCTGGGCTTCGTTCATTAGAGCCTTAGCTTCTTCTACGGCTGCGAGTTTCTGCATAACTACCTGCGAATTCCAGCATAATCGGCTGCGATTCTCCGCGCAAGCGGTCCATTCGGAGCGATAATAAATCGGATACCTAAGTATGATTCTGATTCGATTGGGCCTCCGGGCCCTCGTTCTGGCCATTTGCTGCTGCGCAATGCCGGCCGGAACGCCTCAGGGGCAATTGAAGCCCGAGACGGAACGCGATTTTGATTGCTATGTCCAGGCGGCGGAGGCCCGCATGGACGCCCGGCAGCCGTTTCTGCTCGCCAACTCCGATACCGCATTAAACGATCAACTGGTTCGTGGCAGGAAGGTCCAAACGGTCGCGCCCAATGGTGCGAACCCGCATAAAGTAGCCGGCGGGCAGCTCTATGACTGGATCGGCTCGGTATTTATTCCCGGCGCGCGCCTCGATCGCCTGGTAGCGATGCTCCAGGATTACGACCATCGAGCGCAGTACTTCCCCGAGACCATATCGGCCTCCAAACTCCTCTGCCGGACCGGCCAGAACCGCTTCCGCTATTCCATGCGGTTGAAAGAACCCGCCGTGATCGATACCGAGAATAACGTGGTCTGGGAGCGCGTCGATCCGCACCGCTGGCGCTGCCGTTCCTATTCAACGCATGCGGAGGAGGCGGGCAAGGACCACGGATATCTGCGGCGCCTGTACTCCTACTGGCGATTCGCGGAAGTCGAAGGCGGCGTTTATGTCGAAGGTCAAACCATCACGTTGAGCGATGAGTTCGGCGGAATGGCGCGCGCGTTCGGTTCGATGTTGCTGGGGATCAACCCCGAAAAGTCTCTGAAACATTCGCTGGAGTCGATGCGGGAATCGATTCTCAAGCCGGGCCTCGGAATTCCCGATCTGCCGGCAGGCTTGCCGGAGTGCGGAGAGGCTCCGCGGGCGGCGGAATGCGCCGCGGCGAAGTGAGGCGGTGCGATGGCGGATTCGCACCGCGACTTCGATTTCATCGTGATCGGCTCAGGTTTCGGCGGTAGCGTCGCCGCTCACCGGTTGACGGAGAAGGGTTACCGGGTTGCGGTCATGGAGATGGGCCGCGGCTGGACACCGCAGAATCTCCCCCGCACAAGCTGGCTCCTGTGGCGCTGGATCTGGCGGCCGCGCCTGGGATTGCGCGGCTTCTTTAATATCCGGCCATTCCGGCACGTGATGATCCTGCACGGCTGCGCCGTCGGCGGCGGTTCCATCACCTATGCCAACACTCTGCTCGTGCCCAAAGAGACCATTTGGGAGTCCGGATCCTGGGCAGGCCTGGCGGACTGGAAGAGCGATATGCCGCAGCATTACGCCACCGCGCTTCGCATGCTGGGCGTGACCGAAAACCACATCCTCGGCGCGGCCGACCACATGCTCCAGCGGGCGGCCACGGCCCAGGGAATCGGCGGCACTTTTTATCGCACCCACGTCGCCGTGTTTGAGCCTCCGGAAGGCGAGCGGGGCGGCCAGACCTGCCCGGACCCTTACTTCGGCGGCGAAGGTCCGGATCGCGCCACCTGTACCGGCTGCGGCGGCTGCATGATGGGATGCCGCTACAACGCCAAGAACACGCTGGATAAGAACTATTTGTATTTCGCCGAGAAGCAGGGAGCGCGGGTCTTCGCGGAAACCAAGGTAATCGACGTCGTCCCTTTGAACGGGCAGGCGGATGGAAGCGAGGGTTACCAGGTGCGGACCGAGAAATCCACCGCCTGGTTCCGCAAGCGGCCGCGCACCTTTACCTGCCGCGGTGTCGTGTTCGCAGCCTCTGCTCTGGGGACTATGGATTTGCTGTTTCGGCTGAAGCAGAAAGGTTCATTGCCGGCCATCAGTGACGAACTCGGCCATCGTGTGCGCACCAATGCCGAGTCGCTCATTGGCGTGCGCGTGCCTCACAGCGCGGACGATCTGTCGAAGGGCGTCGCCATCGGCTCCGGAATCTATCTGGACGATCACACGCATATCGAAGCCACGCGGTACCCGGAAGGATCCGACACCCTGGGATTGCTGGCCACCATACTCACCGGGGGCAAGCCGGGGCGGAAACGCATCCTGGCCTGGCTCGCAAATCTGGCCGTGTCGCTTCTGCGCCATCCGTTCCGCACCATCCGCTGTCTGCATCCTTTCGGATGGGCTCGCGAATCGCTCATCCTGCTCTGCATGCAGACGCTGGATGGCTATATTGATATGCGCCTCGGCCGGCCCTGGTTCTGGCCTTTCGAGAAGACTTTGATGAGCAGTGGAAAACGCATCCCCACATACATTCCCCAGGCCAACGAATTCGCCCGTAAGGCCGCCAAACTGATTGGCGGCACGCCGATGAGCATGGTGACGGAGATCCTGTTCGATGTCCCTGGCACGGCCCACGTGCTGGGCGGATGTCCTGTGGGAAACTCGCCCGCCGACGGAGTAGCGGATCACCGCCACCGCGTGTTTGGCTACCGCAACATGTACATTTGCGATGGCTCCGTAATCGCTGCCAACCTGGGCGTCAACCCGAGCCTCACCATCTGCGCCCTCACCGAGCGGGCAATGCGTTTCATCCCGCCACGCGCATAGCGCGACCTACTGCGGCGGATGAGCGATATTCTTTCCGAAATTAAATGCCGGGCCAATGGAGAAGCGGGTCGTGAACCGGCCATCCTGCAGGAGATCGTTGAACAGATGGTCGTACACGAAGTCGGCTTGCGTGCGAATGGCGAAATGGTGCGACAGATTGATGTCGAAGCCTCCGCCGAATCCCAGGAACCACGTTACATCCGTCTTGGTTCCCGATGGCGCAAGCTGCTTGACGATTCCGGCGGCGATGGCGTCTCCGGGTTTGGGCGTGGCCACTTCATAGATCGCTCCGGCGAACACAGGACGCAGAAACAACGTGGCCCGTTGAAAATGGCGGTAGGCGAGTTGCGGGCCGACCGCGAAAGTCTGAGTCCGGGAGTGCGCGTTAACGGCCAGCTTGTAGCCGGGTGGCAGCAATCCTTTCGCGGCGAGGCCGGCCAGGCTGGCTCCGAGTTGTTGTTGCAGCGCGTTGGGCAGCAGATCCGGTGTCAGCGATAGTTCGCCCGACGAGATGCTGTAGTCGAATCCTGCCGAATACCAGGTGCGCGGCCGGAACCCGAATTGCGCCGCGAAGCCGGGCTCAAACAGATTCACGTGCGGGCTGTTGAGAAATGCATAGCCGCCATAGGCGTCGAATTGTGTGACGTATGTCTGCTGGCCGGAGGCGGTTGGGGCCAGCAGCAGGACGATCGCAAGCATGAGCAACATCATGCACACGAACGGATTCAGTAAGAGGTGATGCCTCGTAGACATGAATACCTCGAAACCCCGTAATTTAGGTCAACCACAGCTTACCACTTATTTTCAGTAGAATCACCCCCTAAAGTCTGTTTCGAATTGGCTCTCGGAGCCCGCCGGTACAGCGGGCGGTGCCGCAAAGTTGCGCGCTGTGGAGCAATCCGATTATCTTAGGTATTCCGCTTATGCCCGCAAAGACACCGATTACTGTCGCCCACGGCGACGGAATCGGTCCGGAAATCATGAATGCGACCCTCCAGATTCTGGAGGCAGCCGGCGCGTCCCTCGACATCGAAACCATTGATGTGGGAGAAAAGATATACTTGCGCGGCAATCCTTCCGGAATTGAACCCGGCTCCTGGGAATCGCTCCTGCGCACCAAGGTCTTCTTAAAAGCACCCATCACGACGCCGCAAGGCAGCGGCTATAAGAGCCTGAATGTCACCACGCGCAAAACTCTCGGCCAGTATGCCAATGTGCGGCCCTGTGTTTCCTATCATCCCTTCGTCGATACCAGGCATCCCAACATGGATGTCGTCGTAGTCCGCGAAAATGAAGAAGATCTCTATGCGGGCATGGAATACCGCCTGAGCCCGGATATGACCTCTGCGATCAAGCTCATTTCCCGGCCCGGGACGGAAAAGATCGTCCGCTACGCATTCGAATATGCGCGGCGGTATAACCGCAAGAAGGTCACCTGCTTCACCAAAGACAACATTTTGACGATGACCGACGGTCTCTTCCACAAGATCTACGACGAGATCGCCGCGCAGTATCCGGATATCCGGAAGGAGCACTGGATTGTGGATATTGGCGCAGCCAAGATGGCCGATACTCCCGAAGCTTTCGACGTGATCGTGATGCCGAATCTGTACGGCGACGTGCTCTCCGACGTGGCGGCGCAGATTGCCGGGTCGGTGGGTCTTGGCGGGGCGGCGAACATCGGCGATAACTGCTCGATGTTCGAAGCGATTCACGGCTCGGCGCCGCGGCACGCCG
>PSRJ01000257.1 GCA_003175985.1 Terriglobia bacterium | reverse complement strand
CCGGCTCGCCGATCATGTCAATGACGTAGACGCGGAAGCGGCGGGCAAAGTCCCGAACCTCGCCCATCCACATCGCGGCGTTCGCCGCTCCGCCGTGAAGTAGCAACAACGGCGGATCGTCTTGCGATCCGCAGGCTACGACGAATGTTTCTCCCTGACTCGTCGGTATGAGCATCCGTTCATGCTCCACCGGCCAATGCTTGAGAAAAGCCAGATAACGTTCGCGCACGAGGCGTTCCCCCTCAGCGCTTTTGTAAATGCCGTTCATTCGGTTGCTCCTTTCAAAAACAACACACCTCTCCCGTCGATGTCGCTGCGTTCGATTTGTCAGACGGAAATACTTAGTTAGCCGGCGCTCGCGTCGCGATCCGCGAATGCCAATTGAATCGCGTAATCGCGGACATCCTCCGGCCAGCCCGCTATGATTTCTCCGAAGCGGCGCCGGTCGTAGGCGAACAGCGCCCGGCTGGCTTCCTCAAACCCAGGCAAATTGCCCGCGATGGCGGACATGAAACGATAGGCCGCCTCTTGCGCTGCGCGGACCCGATCCCGATCGCCGCTTGCGCGCCGCGCCTGGTCGACCAGCTTCCTCAGCGCCACCGATGCCCCGCCGGGTTGGACACTCAACCAATCCCAATGCCGCGGAAGCAGAGTGACCTCTTTGGCGACCACCCCCAGCCGCGGCCGTCCCCGGCCGCGCGGCTCAGAGGAGGACTCCCCGGAATACCGGGCCGAGATCTCCTCAGGCGTTCCGCGCGAATCCAGATCCACTTGGCTGCCGGTCGCATCGTCGAAGACTAGAAACTCTCCCCCCTGAGACGTATCTTTCAGAAAAATAGCGACTTCTGAAGGCGTCCCGGCTGCCACTCGCCCAAATCCCTTGAAGGCTGTATAGCCCATGAACTGAATATTACCCTGGTATAATTCAGTTTGTCAATACTATCCGGGTAAAAATATCGTAGAGTAATAAGTGCCATGCCTACTGTATTTGCCAAGCTGAATCTCAAAGACCAGAAGCAGATTGTGGTTGTCGATCCGCCGGGCAGCTTCGAAGGCGAGCTCGGCGCATTGAGGGGTATCGAAGTGATTCGCGACCTCAAGAAAGCGAAAGAGGTGGCGTTCTTTCTGGCATTCGTGACTACGCAGGAGCGAGTCGATGCTCTGGCTAGCGCAGTCGCCGGGAAGGCGGAAGGCGACGCCGTTGTATGGTTCGCCTATCCCAAGGGAAGCTCAAAGAAATACAAGTCGCAGATCAACCGGGATAATGGCTGGCGCATGCTGGGGCACGAAGGTTTTGAACCTGTGCGAATGGTCGCGATCGACGAAGACTGGTCCGCGGTGCGTTTCCGGCGTATCGAATTCATCAAGGATATGAAGCGCGCTAAGGAGCATCGCCTGACGGAGCGTGCCAAGAAGCCGGTCAAGAAAACTCCACGAGGGTAACGGCCTCGTGCGTGGATTTCGATACCACCCCCGTCGCTTGACAGCAGGCGCAGAGTCACGATAAACGTTTAAGAATGCATGCACTCGAAGGCCGCGCACGCATCTAGCAGCGGTCTCGGTAAAAGAAGTACAGGGGCAATTCAGAGGGAAGCTTAGGAGGGGTTATGAAGCGGATCACAACAACGCTCTTGGTCCATCTTGTGGGACTTGGATTGGTATTGCATGCACAATCGGTCTCCCAGATTTCAGGAACAGTCCGAGATTCTACCGGAGGAGCGATCCCCGGCGCCGTAGTTGCGGTAACCCAGACGGATACCGGGTTGACGCGCTCCGCGGAGACCGATGCCAACGGGTTCTATTCTCTTCCGAGCCTGCCCGTGGGGCCGTATCGCATGGACGTCAGGAAACCCGGTTTCAGCACATACGTTCAGTCCGGGATCGTCCTTCAGGTGGCCACGGCTCCCACGATCGACCCTGTATTAAACGTGGGCACGGTCAGTGAATCGGTTCAGGTGGAAGCGGCCGCCGCAATGGTCGAAACCCGTTCCACGGGTGTCGGCCAGGTGGTGAATCAGCAGCAGGTGTTGGAGCTGCCGCTGAACGGACGCCAGGTAACACAGCTCATTACGCTGGCGGGAGGCGCCAATACGGTGCAATCCGGTTTCGGCCAGGCGCCCACGTCGGGCAACCTGATGTCCAGCAAGAATTATCCCAATGAAGCGCTGGTCAGTATCGCGGGCGGCATGCTCAATGGCACGACCTACCTTCTCGATGGCGGCACTCACAACGATGTGTTCAACAACCTCAATTTGCCGCTCCCGTTCCCGGACGCCGTGCAGGAATTCAAAGTCGAAACCAGCGCGCTGCCGGCGGAGTATGGGCAGCATTCGGCGGGCGCGGTGAACGTAGTCAGCAAGTCCGGCAGCAACGAAATCCACGGCGATGCTTTTGAGTTTGTCCGCAACGGCTATTTCAATGCCCGGGACTTCTTCGCCCCGGTGAACGACAATCTCAAGCGCAATCAATTCGGCGGTACGGTCGGAGGCCCGATAGAAAAGAACAAGCTGTTTTACTTTCTTGGGTACCAGGGCACGCTGATCCGTTCCGCACCAGCGGCCACGCCGGCCGTTGTGCCAACGGCTTCCATGCTGGCGGGAGACTTTCGCGCCTATGAATCGCAATGCTTCGCCACGGCGCAGACCCTGAAGGCGCCCTTTGTGAATAATGTGCTGCCGGCCGGGACAATCAGCAAGCAAGCGCTCTCTATGGCGTCACACTTTCCGGTGGGCCCGGAACCGTGCGGCAATGTCACCTACACGCAGATCGCAAATCAGAACGAGCATAACGGCCTCGCCAAAATCGACTACCAGATCAACGCAAAACAATCGTTCTTCGGCCGCTATTATGGGACGCACAGCTTGACTCCCTCGAGCTTCACCGGCACGGAATTGTCAGTGCAGAACGCCGGCACCGACGACGAGGTGAACTCGTTCGTTTTCGGCCACACGTACGTCGTGAGTCCGGGCGCCCTCAATTCATTCCACGCCACCCTTGATCGAGTCGGGATCACCAAGTTTCAGGTGCCCATCATTACGCCTTCGTCAATCGGGGTTCAGAACATTTACGAGCCTCTCCCGAATTATTCGAACATCAACATAACGGGAGATTTTCAAAGCGCCGGCGGATTCGCAACCCCTGGCCTGATCGCCACTACCACATACCAGTTCAACGACGACTTCAGCCTCATCAAAGGGTCGCACCAGATGCAATTCGGCGCGAACTATATCCGGCCCATGCAGGCCACCACTTTCTGCGTCTACTGCAACGGGCTGTTTACGTTCAACGGCCAGCTTACGGGCAACGCCATGGCCGATTTCGTCTCCGGTTCGCTGGACTCGTTCACCCAGATCAACGTCTCCCATGACAACGAGAAGTGGAAGTACATCGGGCTTTACGCGCAGGACAACTGGAAGATGAATTCGCACCTGACGCTGAACTACGGCTTGCGTTGGGAACCCTATCTCAACGGCCGCCTTCTCAACGGGCAGGTCTCTCATTTCGAGATGGCGAAATTCCTCGCCAACGTACACTCGGCCGTGTTTCCGAACGCGCCGGCGGGCACGCTCTACCCCGGCGATCCCGAGTTTGACACCGGCGGCCGCCCCAACAAGACCAGTTGGCTGAATTTTGCGCCACGCTTCAGCCTGGCCTGGGACCCCAAAGGCGACGGCAAGACCCTCATTCGAGCCTCGTGGGGAATGTTCTACGACATGCCGCACACGCTGTTCTATTACAACTACGCGACCGAACCGCTATGGGGATCGTCGATCACCCTCATCAATCCGCAGGGCGGCTTTGCCAATCCGTGGCTTGGATATCCCGGAGGCAATCCTTTTCCCACCACCCAGAACAAAAATACGACTTACCCCACCGCCGGCTATTATGAGTCCGTTCCCTTGCACGTGAGGACTACGTATGTTGAGCAGTGGAATCTCACAATCCAGAGGCAGGTCGCGACTAGTTGGCTGTTCAAGGCCAGTTATCTGGGCAACAATACGATCCACCTGTGGACCGACCAGGAGAATAATCCGGCCATATTCGTCCCCGGAACGTGTTCCGCGGGGCAGTACGGATTGACCGCGGCGGGGCCGTGCTCCACGGTCGGCAATACGCAGGCGCGGCGCCGTTTGACGCAATTGAATCCCGCACAGGGGCCGTATTATGGCCAGCTCGAATATCTGGACGACGGCGGTACAGCGAGCTACAACGCGCTGATGGTTTCGGCCGAGCACCGCCTGGCGAAGCACTTCTCGATGCTGGCCAACTATACCTACGCGCACTGCATCGGCGACCCGCAGACCACGGAATTGTCCGGCCCGATCTACACGAATCCCGCTAACCGGCGTTTCGATCGCGGCAACTGCACCGCCGTCGATGTGCGGCACAACTTCAACCTGTCCGCCGTTCTGCAATCGCCCCACTACTCCTCGCGGCCGCTGCAGTGGATCGCGGGAGGCTGGCAGCTCGCACCGATTCTCGGGCTGCGCACCGGCAGCTACTTCACCATCACCAGCGGCGTGGACGCGGCGTTAAACGGGGTCGGCTCGCAGCGGCCGAATCAACTGCAGACAGACCCGTACTGCGCAAACCGAAGCTACGCGTGCTGGCTGAATGGGCGGGCCTTCGGTGTGCCGGCTAACGGCACGTTCGCAAACCTCGGACCGAACAGTCTCGTGGGACCGGGCTACTTCAATATGGACCTCGCGCTTACCCGGCGCTTCCCGGTGAAGGAGAAGCAATACCTCGAGATTCGCGCCGAAGTGTTCAACATCGAAAACCGCGTCAACTTTTTGAACCCTTCGAACCCGGGGCTGGTGGGCAACGCTTCCGGCTCGGCGCTGAACAGCAGCAATTTCGGTAAAATCCTATCGGACGTCAGTCCGAGGATCATGCAGTTTGCCATCAAATACAGTTTCTAAAGGCCGCTTTCCCGCGGCCGTGGCCGCAGCCGCGGTGATCGCGGCTGGTTTGCTGGGAGTCTGGATTTATACGCGGCGGCAGCCGCGTCCTCCCGCGAATCCCGAAAATGCATACGTGAACGCGGCCGTTTGCACCGGCTGCCACGCCGATTTAGCCGCAGGATACCGCAAAACGGGTATGGGGCGGTCGTTCGCGCGGGTACGGCCGGAACAGGTCCCTCAATTCCCGGCGCCATTCCATCACAAAACTTCGGAGAGCTATTTCTCCATGACCGCCCGCGATGGCAAATACTATCAGCGGCGGTGGCAAATCGGCTTCAACGGCAAAGAGACGAATGTCGACGAGAAACAAGCCGATTTCGTTGCCGGCTCGGGAAATCACTCGCTAACTTACTTGCATCTCACGAGCCGCGGCGCGCTCCAGGTCCTGCCTTTAAGTTGGTATTCGGAAAAGGGCGGCTATTGGGACATGAGCCCAGGGTACGATCAACCGGACTTCCCGGGCTCGATCCGTCCCGTGCACTACGAGTGCATCTTTTGCCACGATGCATATCCTAAGATTCCCGAGGCGTTCGAACGTGCTGCGAACGCGGAGATGACTTTCGTCGAGCCCCTTCCCGAAGGAATCGATTGCCAGCGGTGCCATGGCCCCGGTCAGAGGCATGTGGCTCTGGCTTCCGCCGGCGGACGGCCGGAGCAAATTCGGGACGCCATCATTAACCCGAAGCGCCTGACTCCCGGCCGGGAACTCGAACTATGCATGCAGTGCCACCTCGAGACCACCAGCCTGGATCTTCCGCACTCCATCCGCCGCTTTGACCGGGCGCCGTTTTCGTATATTCCCGGTCAGCCGTTGGGCGATTTCAGCGTGGAATTCGACCGGCCAGGGGGAATGAAAGACCGGTTTGAAATTGCGCATGGCGCGTACCGGCTGCGCCAGTCGCAGTGCTACCTTCAAAGCGCCGGCAAGCTGCGCTGCACCACCTGCCACGACCCGCACAATATCCCGCGCGGAACGGAGGCTTCGGCCCACTACAACGCGGTTTGCAGCCAGTGTCACCGCTCCGTGGCCGTCGCGGCTCAGTTACATGCCGCCGGAGCCGATTGCATTGCCTGCCACATGCCCAAACGCAGAACCGATGACGTCGTGCACGTGGTCATGACCGATCATTGGATCCAGCGAAAAAAACCGGCTGGGGATCTTCTGGCAATGAAGACGGAGGTCATCGAGTCGGATCGGTATCAGGGCCCCGTAGTCCCTTATTATCCGGCCCCACTCGCCGATACCCCGGAGAATGCGCTCTACACGGCGGCCGCGCAAGTTCGCTACCGGCGAAACCTCACGGAAGGTTTGCCCCGGCTGGCGGGCCTCTTGGAACGTTACCACCCGCAGCAGGCCGGTTTCTATGCGGAACTGGGCCAGGGCTATCGCGCGGCCGGCGATTTTGCCAAAGCAATTCCTTATTACGAAGAGGCGGCGCGGCGGGAGCACACCGCCTTTCGCCTCATTCAGCTTGGCAATGCGTTCATGGAGAATCGGCAGTTCCCCCAAGCAGAGACAGTACTGCGCGAGGCCGCCGGTTTGGCGGCAGACGAGCCGCTGGCCTGGGGAACACTGGGCTGGGTTCTATGGCAGGAGGACAAAGGCGCGGAAGCGCGAACCGATCTGGCGCGCGCGCTTACCCTTGATCCGGAACTGCCGGAACTGCACAACAACCTCGCCAACGTCGAGTGGGGCATGGGCGACCAGGCCGCCGCCGTGCAGCACTTTCGCGAGGCGCTGCGCATCCAGCCGGGTATTGCCGAGTGGCGCCTGAACCTGGCGCGTGTACTGGCCACACGCGGCGAAATCCCCGAAGCGCGTTTTCAATTCGAACAGGCGATTCGGCTGAAACCGGATGTAGCGGAAGCACGAATGGACTACGGCCGGCTCCTCGCGGACCACAGCGAATTTCCCGCGGCTATTCGCCAGTTGGAAACCGCGGTTCGCTTGCAGCCCGATCTCTGGCGCGCCCATTTCGAATTGGCGATGGCTTTGGGCCGCAGCGGCAATGCCGGCGCCGCGCGCCAACACTTGACCATTGCCGCTAATGGCTCGGATGCCGAAGTGCGCGCGCAGGCTTTGGAAGTGCTCCAACGCCTCGGGCAGTAGCGGCAACCGGCGTTGTTCCGTATCTGTCTTGCTTGCATGGCTGCCTGGCGGTGGTGTAATACTTTGAAACGGATGAGATCGAAGTCGGACATTGTCCGCGAACGCCTGCAACGTGGCGCCCCCCCTCGGGCGATTCGCCCACGCGACTCAGTCTCATAGCCGACCTCATCGGGTCGGTGGACGGCTTGCCTGCCGACTTGAGCGGGCGAAGGAAGAGTTACTTGAAAACCACGGGCTATGGCGCCCAGGACTGAGCGCAATGCTTTCGCGCAGATCCATTGTTCCGGGCTTCAACCTGGATGACAACGTGGAGGTAGTGGTAACCCTTTTGCGGAAACACGCAAGCGTACCGATGAGCCTTGCGGACGCCTGCCTGGTGCGCCGGGTGGAGTTCCAATCCTGCCTGGGGAGCCAATCGGTCGGCGGCCCGAGCCGCACACAAACTCCGACCAACCGGATCGTTAACCGATCGCGATCTGTTACGCTCGTTCCGAGATGAAGCTTCCGAATGGCGACCGCGCCATTGTCGACCGTCGAAAGCTCGAAGAATACTGCTTGAACCCGCATCATCCACGTGGCCGAAACAAGGCACGGGTTTTTGCATCTGTTGGCATCGCTCAAGCCGACTCGGACGTACTCAAGGAAGCGCTGCTCGCGGCGGCCCGCAACTCGGAAGCCGAGCTAGGCGGCCCAAGCCTGTACGGCCAGCGCTACACGGTCGATTTCGATCTGGTCCGTCCGGTAAAAACTGTGAGGCTTCGGAGCACGTGGATCGTACGAATCGGTGAAGATTTGCCGCGGTTGACGAGTTGTTTTGTACTATAGGAAGGAAGAAGGATCGAGATGGCAGACATCGAGATGCATTCCGTCGTTGCACTGCTCGAGGACCTGCCTGGAGAGGGATTGGTCCGCGGCCAGGTTGGTACCGTTGTTGAGAGCTGGGCCCCCGGGGTCTACGAGGTCGAGTTTTCCGATGATAGCGGCAAGGCTTACGCGATGGTCGCATTGCGAGCAGAGCAGTTGATGCGTCTCCATCACGAGCCGACGCACCAGGCTGCGTGAGGCTGCGAGATGCATCTTACCTAATCCCGACTGAGAGTTCTCCAGTTTCTTGCAATGTCGCTCTCGGGGACGCATGCACACCGCGCAAGCAATTAAATTAACATCGCCGCCGGCGGCTCCGATACCGAATTCCGCCCGCCGGCGCTCGATCTGCTGCAATAGCTCAGAAAGTGAACCGCGCGACAATCTGGCCGCTGCGCGGGACAGCACCGGCTCCCCCGATCGTTGCGATATAGCCGTAACCTCCCGTGTACACTCCTCCGGTCGCGGTAGCCGGCGTCAAGGGGTTGGCGCTAAGCGCCGGGCTGTTTGTCCCCGTCAAAGGCTTCGAAAGGAAGTGCCGGTTGAGGATGTTCTGGAACTCGGCGCGAACAAACAGATTGTATTTGCCGTCGCGGCCCATCCGGAAATTCCGGCCAAAGCTCGCGGACTCTGACGGCTGCCGCTGCCAGCGGTACTCGTCGTAGAACGGCGCCGAGACTCCGAAAGTTCCGCCCGGGGCATCCGTCCACGCGTTCTTATTGAGGACCAGCGTGGTTTGGGGGTTGAAGCAACCGCAGTTCGGATCTACGTTCAGCCGGGGAACGCCGGGAACGTAGTTCCAAAATGTCGGCGTTGCGCGGGCGAGCTGCAGGTTGAGCTGGTTGCTGGAGTACGGAGTTTGGATGAGCTCTCCGTTTTGATAGCGCAGGACCCACCCCAATTGCCAGTCGCGGAGTACCTGAGAGAGGGCCTTCATTCCCTTGGCGTCCCCGGCGATCTTAGGAGTGACATAGGTGCCGGAAATGACCGCGGCGTCCGGCCTGACCAATTGGTTGAGCTGCTTGTTGATTCCGTAGTTGTAAATATCGTTGTAAATCGGGATACCGGAGAGGGTTGTAATGTTGCCGGCTTCCGCTCCCGTGCCCAGCACCAGGCCTTTGGCCAAGACGAACGATCCCTGCACGGACAACCCGTGTGAGAAGCGCTTGGTGGCCTTAAACTGCAGCGAGTCGTACCAGGTTTTGCCGATGGGCGGGCCCAGATCGACAGCGGTTGGAGCAAGGAACTGTGGCGACGGGCGGAGATTTTGGGCGACCGTTGCGTTTGGCGGCATCCCCTGGTAGGCCGGGAAGAAGCCGCGCGACGCGGCTAGAGGCGAACCGATCGGGGTGGTGAGCAGGGCACGGTCTGCCGCATTGTTGAGACTGAGCCCGCGTGCGGCGAGGATCGCAGGGGTAAGGCTGTTGGAAGAGATCTGATCGAGGAAAGGCGCCGCCCCCCACACCTCGCGGTTCCCCACGTAGGTCAATTCCATCACGATGTCTTCTTGCACCTGGCGCTGGAGCCCGAAGCTGTACTGTAGAATGCGCGCAGGCCGCGACTCGGGAGAATAGTAAATATTCGGATTTCCCGGCGGCAGCAAACCGCCGGCTCCTACCGGGTATTTGCCAGGGCTGAAGTCGGGGAATTTGAGATTGGGAGCCGGATTCCCACCCTGAAGCCCGTTGGGGAGCGGAGTGATGCCGTACCCTAAGGCATTGAACGTGTAATAGTCGGCGACGCCATAGGAAAGGCCCTGCGGGGTCTGCGTCGTTCCATACATCACGCCGGCGCCGGCTCGCAGCACCGTCTTCGGGTTGATCTGGTAAGCCGCTCCCACTCGCGGCCCGAAAGCGTACTTGTAATTGTGGGAGAAGTCGCAGTTGCAGTGAGCTCCGGGGCCGGAACCCTCATAAATGCCGGTACCCGGAAGCCCTCCCACCGTTGGGTTTGGCGTAGTCCAGGAGACTTCCTGCATCCGGTTGTATTGCTCCTTCAGGTAGGTTTGGAAATCATAGCGCAGCCCAAGATCCAGAGTCAGCTTACGCGTGACCTTCCAGCTATCCTGCCCGTAAAACCCCAGGGAGTGATTGCCGAGCTTCGTGCTATTCAGAGGACTCAGCTGCAACTGATCGGGGAAGCCCAGCATGAAGCTGGCGTAGTTGAAGCCGGTGCCATTGGTGAGGTTGAGGGGCTGGCCATTTTGCCAGGGGTCGGACGTCTCGGCGTTATTGAACACGAAGAAACCGTTGGCGCGCCAGCTACTGATGTTGGGGTATCCTTCGATCGTCGTTTCTCCGCCGTATTTGAAAATATGGTTTCCCTTGACCCAGGTCAGGCTGGCGTTGGCCGTGGACTTCTCTTCATAGAGACGTGTCTTGAACGCCCCTCCGACCCCGTTGACATTGGCGAAAAGGGCTGAGGCACCGCATGGGATTGCGGATGAGACGCAACCCCACCCGCCCGTAGGAGCGGTTGTTGGGCTGCCCAGATTGAAAATGCTCGGGAAGAGGGTTTCATCGAAATACCCGTGCAGACCGAGCGAGTTCTCGTCGAAAGGCCTCGGAATCGTGGGTTCGAACTGGTGGAGGTAACCCACCCCGACGTGCAGAAGCAGCGTGGGCTTGATCGTGTAATCGAAGTTCACACGAGTCGTCAGGTTGCGGTAGGCGGTCGGCACCGAGCCAGTGAAATCGGCCGTGATTCCGTTGGCGTTGGGGGAGTTCCAGCCATAGCGCGATAAGTACCAGGAGAGCTTCATGGTCGGGCTGAGCGAATGGTCGATCTTCCAGGAGTAATTCGTCGTGTGCGTCCAGTTGGTGTAGGAGGGTATGTTGAAATTGTTGATGATCCCCGGCGCATTCGGCATGGGAAGCATGCTCTGAATTTTCAGCGACACCGGATCGAAACGCGCGACCGGTATCACACCGTTAGGAAACGGGTCGCGAACGGTTGACCCGTTCACCACGCGAGTGGTAGATGGATCGAAAACCTGTCCATACGTGAGCGCCGTGCCGTTCGAATCGACGGCCTGGGCACCGCCGATGGTGAGCGGAGAGTTGGGCCCATTACAGCGGCCGGCGGCGGCGTTATAACTCAAACACCCGGAAGTGCCGAAGTCGCCGGCCCGGTACGCCGGGGTTGGCACGCTCATGACCCCGTTGGAGATCTGCCGGGCTTCGCGGTACTGCTCGAAATTGAAAAAGAAAAAGGTTTTGTTGGCGCCGTTGTACACCTTGGGAATGCGGATGGGGCCGCCGATGGTACCGCCGAAATCATTGCGGCGCTGCGTATTCCGGATGTGCTGGCCCGCTTTGAGGGGAGTCAGAGTGCCGGCATCGGTAAACGGCAAACCGCCGTTGAACGCTTCATTTACCAGATAGTCATAGCCGCTTCCGTGGAGCGAATTAGTGCCGGACTTCATGGTGAAGTTGAAGTAGCCGCCTCCGGCTTGCCCATATTCCGCGGCAAAATTGCTGGTTTGGACGTTGACCTCCTGGACGGCTTCCACGCCCATGGTCTGGCTCCGCTGCTGGTAGACTTTCCACAGGGTTCCGGTCGAGTCCTGGCCTTCGATGCGGATGGTTTCGCTATTGCTCGGCAATCCGTTCACCACTAGCTGCATGTCGTTGGCAAAAGAGACGCCGGGAAGAAGCACAGACGTTTGCAGCGGATTGCGGATATTGCCCATGGTGGTGGCGCCGGCATAGCCCCCGCCCGAAATGGTGAGGAGTGGCAGCTCGACGACATCTTTCACTTCGACGAGATGGCTCATTTCGCCGCTCTCGGTCTTGAGCAACGGCGCCGTTTCGGCCACGGTCACTACTTCATTAGCCGTGCCCACCTCGAGTGTTATGTCCTTGCGCGTGTCCGTAGCGACGATTACCCGCAGGTTGGACTGCACAAACCGTTTGAAGCCGGGTACCGTTACCGAGACCTCGTAGGTGCCCGAAGGTACCGGGATGACGTAATTGCCGGTGTTGGAAGTGCCGCCTTGATAGACAACACCGGTATCTGCGTTCTTAGCCTCAATCACGGCCGATGGAATAACCGCGCCCGCCGGGTCGGAAATCGTTCCGGTAATAGTGCCTTGATTCGACTGCGCAAACGCGATCGCGCCTGCGAGAAATACGAACAATGTTGTCAGCTTGGACTGCCCAGTCGACATAACTTGAGCTCCTTCTCAAACAGAAGTTCCGGGCCACGTTGGTGGACGACCCCCCGGGCATTGCACACCTGGACTTCAAACCTGATGCATGCAAATGCGAATTGCCGGATTGTACTCCATCGACCGCAAGGTGTCAATGGGAAGTCTGTTATTGATATCTTTGCGTGCGATGTTTCGGAGAATGCGTCTTGTCAAAAGCCCACCCGGTTTGCATGCAAACCAGGTCCACCCAGAAATTGTAAAATCTATCGGACGTAAGCTGGAGGATCACGATTTTGCCGCCCACGACAGTTTCTGAAAGCAATCGGCGGAGCCTGTGGCAGCGCTGGGTGCGCCAGCCGCAAAAGATCTGGTTGCGAAAGGCGCTCTTTCAGGTGCACCTGTGGAGCGGCATCGGGCTCGGTCTTTACGTCTTCCTGATCAGTCTCACCGGCAGCGTGCTGGTTTATCGCAACGAGCTCTACCGCGCAGCCACGCCGCAGCCGATCCTCTCGACAAGTTCGGCGCCGCGACTCACGGACGACCAGCTTCGGGAAGCAGCCACGCGATTTTACCCCGGCTACAAAGTCGTGCGTCTCGGCCGCGCGCGGAACCCCGATCAGGCCGTGGATGTCTCTCTCCAGCGCGGCAACGATATCAAGAAGCGCCTGTTCGATCCGCGGAGCGGCAGCGATCTCGGCCGTTCCGTGGCAATCAGCATCTGGCTCGTTTCGACGCTCCTCGATCTGCATGACAATCTGCTCGCCGGCTCGAACGGCAGAAAAGTGAACGCCGCCGGTGCGCTCGCCGTGCTCGTGATGACGGTTACGGGGATGGTGATCTGGTGGCCCGGCATCAAGACCTGGCGCCGCAGCCTCACCGTGCATCGCGGCCTGGGATGGAAGCGTCTGAACTGGCATCTGCACAGCATGATCGGCTTCTGGAGCCTGGCGTTCCTGCTGGTGTTTGCGGTCAGCGGCGTGTATCTCGGCATTCCCGATTCGTTCCAGGATATTGCCGATCGGATCGAGCCTCCCACTCCCGCGAATGCCGGAGGGCGCGTCACCGACCAGATTATCTACTGGCTGGCCTACCTGCATTTCGGCCGTATTAACGGTATCGGGATTCCGTGCCACGGTCCCGGCCTGTGCGATCAGACAACCAAGGCGGTCTGGGCTCTGTTCGGAATTGCGCCCGCGGTGATGTTCGTCACGGGAGCCATTATGTGGTGGACCCGGGTACTTCGCCCGCGACGGCAGCGGTCTTAGAAATACGAGAGTGTTTCGATGCCCGTGCCGGCCTTGAAGTTCGTCACTACCCGGCCCGCTTGAAGATCGATTACGGTCACCGTGCCGTCTCCATGATTGGCCACGAGCAGCGTCTTATCGTCCGGTGAGATGGCGAATCCCATGGGATCCTTGCCCACGGGAAGCACAATCTGTTTGCCGTGCAGGTCGGCTGTGTTCAGAATATTCACCGACTGCCCCAAGTTGCATACCACGAGTTTGGAGCCATCCAGGCTATACCGGGGCTTGAACGCGCCGCGAGGATTCCCTTCGAGTGGAATCCGGCCGGCCACGGCATCATTGGCAGTATCGATGAGAATCAGCGCAGGCTCGCCATTATCGACGGCAACCACGTGCCGGCCGTCCGGCGAAGCCACAATCCCCTGCGTGCCCGCCGGCGCCGGAACATGGCCGGTTACTTTGCGCGCCTTTAAATCGATAACCGTGACGAACGGCCGGTCGTTCTTATTGGCGACATAGGCTTTGCTGCCATCCGGCAGAACCGCTACCCAATGGCCCGTGCCCTCCGTATCGATGGCCGCTTCCATGGAGCGTTTCTTGGGGTCGATGACCAACAGCTTACGGCTTAGATCGCAGGTGACGTACAGCGTGCCGGCCGCGTCGATCTGGATCCCATGCGGCCCCTGATACGGGGAGACGTCAATCGTGCCGGTCAGTTTGCGCGACACGAGATCGACCACCGCGATCGTATGTCCCGGATGCGGGTTCCGCCCGTAAACGCCATCGCCGTAAATCGGAATGTAGACGGTTCTGTGATCGGGCGAGATCGCCAGATCGTGCGGCGCCACTTCCAGTTCGATGCTCGATAGCTCCTTGTAGGTAACCGGATCGGCAAAGCGGGCATAATGGCCCAGCTTGTCGATCAAAATCAGGCCGTTCTTCCCGGTTGGATTGTTCGGATCGAGACTGGCCGCCGGTAACGCTGCAGCGAGGAGCGCCAGGAAGGCAGATGGAAGAATTAAGCTTCTCTTCATGCGAAAGCCCGTCCTCTGCTTATCTAATCTGCCCCGGCCTGCATCGCCTTGGTCGCTTCGACATCGATCGAAAACTCGACATTGTCTCCGAGCGCAACGCCGCCGGCTTCCAGCACCGCATTAAACGTCATCCCGAATTCCTGGCGGTTGATGTCGCCTTTCAGACTGAAGCCTCCGCGCTGGTTGCCCCAGGGATCTTTCACGCTGCCGCCATGTTCCACGTTCAGTGTCACCGGTTTGGTAACGCCGCGCAGCGTCAGATCGCCGGTGACCTTGTACTTGCCCGGACCGGCGGATTCTACGCTCGTGCTCCGGAATGTGATCTTCGGGTGTTCGGCGGTGTTGAAGAAATCCGGGCTCTGGAGATGGCCATCCCGTTTCGCATCATTGGTGTCTACGCTGGTCGCATCGATCTCCACGGACACGTCGGAGGCGGCGGGAGAAGCTTCGTCCAGGTGAATAGTACCGCCCCATTTGGTAAAGCGGCCGTGGATCTTCGAAATCACAAAATGCCGGATAGAGAAATGGATGCACGAATGCACCGGGTCGATTTGCCAGGTTTCTTGCGCCACAATAGGCTCCTTTCAGATTTCCATCTAAACGGTCTATCATAGCGGATACGCGGGATTCACGTCTTTCCAAAAGGGAGCCATCTTTTCATGGTAGCAACCCAGACGATGACCGGAGCCGTGTTCGCATCTTTGCTCGCTACAGCCGCGGCGGCCGCGACTTGCGAAGGCCTGAGCTCAATGGCCCTCGATCACAGCACAATCGATATGGTTCAGTCCGTGGCAGCAGGCCAATTTGCGCCTCCGGCAGGCGGCGGTCCCGGCGGAGGCGCAATCTTGCGGAGCTTACCGGCCTTTTGCCGCGTAACCGCCACATTGCGGCCGGTCAGCGATTCCGAAATCAAGATCGAAGTCTGGCTGCCGGTTTCCGGCTGGAACGGAAAGCTCCAATCGGTGGGCAACGGCGCCTGGGCCGGCTCGATCAGTTACCCAGCCCTGGCACAAGCCTTGACCGCCGGATACGCCGCAGCCAGCACCGATACCGGCCACACCGGGAACAACCCAAAATTCGTGCCGGGTCATCCGGAAAAGGTGATCGACTTCGCTTATCGCTCCGTGCATGAAATGACCATCGCCGCCAAAGCCATCGTGGCGGCATACTTCGGCAACGCGCCGGCGCGCGCCTACTTCAATGGATGTTCCACGGGCGGCCGCCAGGCGCTCACTGAGGCTCAGCGCTTTCCGTCCGATTATGACGGCATCGTCGCCGGCGCGCCCGCATACCATACAACTCACCTGCAGGCCGCGCAGGTCTGGACCGCGCAGGCCACTCACCAGCAGGAGGCCAGCTACATCCCGCCGGCCAAGTACGCCGCTATCCACCGCGCCGTGCTCGAAGCCTGCGACAAGCTCGATGGCGTGAGGGATGGCGTTCTCGAAGATCCCACGCGCTGCCATTTCGACCCCGCCGTCCTCGCCTGCAAAGAAGGCGATGGCCCGTCGTGTCTCACTACGGCTCAGGTCGAACTTGCTCGAAAAGCCTATGCGGGCCCGGTCAATCCGCGCACGGGACAGCAGGTGTTTCCAGGGCTCGAGCCGGGAAGTGAGCAAGGATGGTCCACGCTCTTGGGTCCGCAACCCATGTCGTACGCCGCCGAAGTGTACCAGCACCTCGTCCTTCAGGACTCCAGCTGGGATTACCTGAAATTCGACATCGACAGGGACGTCACCACGGCCGAGAAGAAACTGGGCGCGTTGATGGACGCGACCGATGCGAACCTGAAGCCGTTCACCGGGCGCGGCGGCAAGCTGATCCTCTATCACGGCTGGAGCGATCCTGGTATTCCGCCGCTCAGCACGGTCCAGTATTACTCCCGCGCCGCCGAGACGCTCGGCGGAGCCAAAAAGGCCGCGGATTCCGTGCGCCTGTTCATGGTCCCGGGAATGGGACACTGCCGCGGCGGCGATGGCACCGATACGTTTGACGCCATGTCGGCGCTCGATCAGTGGGTAGTGCGGCAGAAGGCGCCCGATCAAATCCCCGCGTCGCACGGCAGTAATGGCGTGGTCGACAAGACGCGCCCGCTGTGTTCCTATCCTCAAGTTGCCAAATACAAGGGCAACGGAGATACCAACGACGCCGTCAACTTTACATGCAAGATGCCGTAAAACTAACCGCCCTGGGTATCCAGGGCTCCAGTTCCGGCTAATTCTTCGATCTTCGAGCCGTGGGTGTCTATACGCTGTCCAACGGTGGCGCGCATGTTGACCAGGTCTTCGGTAGGCGTGTGCGGGGAGATGAGCGCCGCCACACCGTGCGCCATCTCCATCGTGCCGGTGTGGCCGCCCATATCGTAGGTGCGTAGAGCGCCCTTTGCGATGACATGCGCGACGGCAGACTCGATATTGCGAGCCATCGCCGTTTCGCCCAGCCACTCCACCATCATTTTGGCGGCGAGGATGGCGGCCAGCGGATTGACCTTGTTGCAGCCGGCATACTTCGGCGCGGAACCGTGCGTTGGCTCGAACACCGCATATGTATTCCCGATATTGCCGCTGCAGGCAAAGCCCATCCCGCCGGTCAATTGGGCGCACAAGTCGGAGAGAATGTCGCCGAACAGATTGGTAGTGACGATGACATCGTTGTTTTCGGGGTTCTTCAACAGCCACATGCACATGGCATCTACATTCGCGGCCTCGAAGCGGATCTGCGGATAGTGCGCGGCTACGGCCTGCGCCTCTTCGAGAAACAATCCGCAAGTGGCACGCAACACATTAGCCTTGTGGACCGCCGTGACTTTCCGGCGCCGGTGCTTCACTGCGTACTGGAAGGCCGCCTCGACGATGCGACGCGATGCCTGGCGGGTGATGCTGCGGATAGAAATGGCGGCATCGGGGGGGATTCTCGGCATCTCTGCTTGAAAGCTATTGGGCACAGAAGGAAACTCCACGCCGATATACATGCCCTCCGTATTTTCACGAAAAACGACGATATCGATTCCTTCGCGGTAATTGAGCGGATTACCGGGGAAGGCATGACAGGGCCGGAGGCATAGGTACAGGTCAAGCCACTGGCGGAGGCGGATGATGGGACTGCGGTATACCAGGCCTTGACCCTGAAGTTCGGGCGCCAGTTCACGGGCCGCATCGGCGGAGGGCTTCGAGGTGATCGCTCCAAAGAAAGCGCAGTGAGTTTTGGAGAGGAGGTCCAACGTGCGCGGCGGCAGCGCATCTCCTTCTTTGCGCCAGAACTCCCATCCGATGTCCCCGTGCAGATACTCGGCATCGAGTCCGGCAGCATCGAGCACGAGCCTCGCGGCGGCGCAGACCTCCGGACCGATGCCATCTCCGGGAAGCCAGGCGATTCGGAACTTGTGCATCAGAGCCTCCTGTCAGGCTGCATATTTCCTTTTCAAATACGGGATCAATCCACCGGCGGCGAGCAATTCGACCGCGCGCGGATCGAGCGGCGCCGCTTCGATCCATTCGTTTCGCGTCAGATTGCAAATCCTGCCCTCGGCCAGATCCAGTTCCAGTTTATCGCCGGCCGCGCAGGCCAGAGCCGCTTGCGGCGCAACGACCGCGGGCAGTCCCAGGTTGATTTCATTGCGGAAGAAAATGCGCGCAAACGAGGCGGCGATCACGGCTCCGGCGCGGGCGTATTTTAGTGCCGCCGCCGCCTGTTCGCGGCTGGAACCACAGCCGAAATTCCGGCCTGCCACAACGAATTCGCCCGGCTGAAGCGCCAACCGGATCTCCGGGTAGGCCAACTCAAACAGATGCTCGGCGGTCTTCTCGCGGTCGGTGATGTTCAGATAGCGGCCGGGATAGATGATATCGGTGTCTATGTTATCACCCAGGACGGCGCAGACCCGGCCGCGCAACTTCAGACTTCGATCAGGCATGGTTCCTTCTCCTTGACCACGGCCGCGGGATGTGCCAGTTTGCCGGCAATCGCCGAAGCCGCCACTACCGCCGGGCTGGCCAGGTAGACGCGCGAATCCTTGCTGCCCATTCGTCCCAGAAAGTTGCGGTTGGTGGAAGAAACGCAGGTTTCGCTGGCCGCGAGAATCCCCTGGTGTACGCCTACGCACGGACCACAGCCTGGTGGGTTGATCATCGCTCCCGCGGCGACCAGCGTTTCCAGGTAGCCCAGGCGCAGCGCTTCCCGGTAGATTTGCTGGGAGGCCGGGATCACCAGAAACCGTGTGCGCGGATGGACGGTGCGGCCCGCCACAACCGCAGCGGCGGCAGCGAGGTCTTCGAGACGCCCGTTCGTGCAGGAGCCGAGCACGGCTTGATCGACAGGCACATCTCCCACCAGCGAGAGCGGCTTGACCTGGTCCACCGCATGCGGGCAGGCAATCTGCGGCTCCCGCAACTCGGCGCCCGCGTCGAGGTGGATGGTGCGTTCGTAACGGGCCTCCCGGTCGGGCGCCAGCCGCTCCAACTGGCCGGCGCAGCGTGGCCGCAGGTAATCTAGAAGGGTCTCATCCACCGGTGTAAAAGCGGCTTTCGCGCCCATCTCCGTCGCGAGATTGGTCAGCACCATGCGCGAGGCGATGCTCAGGCGGCGGATCGCCGGGCCGTCGAACTCCACAGCGCGGTAGTCCGCGCCATCAGCGCCAACCAGCCCCACGATGTACAGGATCAGGTCTTTGGCCGAAATCCACGGCAGGAACTCGCCCTCGACCAGGATGCGCACCGTGGAAGGCACTTTGAACCACAGCTTTCCTTCCGTCCACACGCCGGCCATCTCGGTGGCGCCGATTCCTACCGAAAACGCCGCAAACGCGCCATGCGTGGTCATGTGGGAATCGGTTCCGACCACCACCATACCCGGCCGAACGTGCCCGTTCTCCCCGAGAACCTGGTGGCAGATGCCGCCGCGGCCAACGTCGTAAAAGCTTTCGATGCCTTGCGCCGCAACAAATTCACGGATCGCCTTGTGAGTGGTGGCGGTCTTCTCCGATTCCGCGGGAACGCGGTGATCGAAAATGATTACGATCTTCGAGGGATCCCACACTCGGGCCACGCCGATTTCCAGAAAGCTCTTGCGTGCCAGGTCGGCATTTTCGTGGCTCATCGCGAGGTCCACGCCGGCGACCACGATTTCATCCGGCACGACGGAGGCGCGTCCCGACGCACGCGCCAGAATCTTTTCGGCCAGAGTCATGTTCATAGCAGTTCTCTACACCGCCCGGCGCCGGCCGGCGCGGGCAGGTATTCCTGTTCCAGAGCCCGGTATTCGGGCAAACCGACAAAGCTGGTGTAATCGCGGAAGCTGGTGAGCCAATGCGATTCACCCGGCAAAATTCCCGCCGGCGCCGTGTGCAGCGCGGCGAAGAAATCGCTCAAGGCCCGGTGCATTACAAGGATCGACGCCACTGGGATGCTCACGCGGGCCACACCGATGGCGGCCAGTTCCGGGACGGGTATCAATTCGGTCTTCACCCCGGTAACGCCATCCATCAGGTTTACCGAGAGTAAGCCATCTACCTCGCGGGCGGCGCGTTGAATGTCGGCGCGCGTCGCGATGCCGTCGATGAAGGCCATATCCGCTCCGGCATCGAGATAACAGTTGCAGCGGAAGATCGCTTCGTGCAGGCCATGGACCGCGAATGCGTCGGTGCGGGCGTTGATCACGATGTCCGCTCCGAGGCGCCGGCGGGTCTCCACCATGGCCCGCACCTTGCCGGCCATCTCTTCGACGCCGATCACCTGCTTGCCTTCCATGTGGCCGCAGCGTTTCGGGAATACCTGGTCTTCGATGTTAACGCCGGCCACGCCCATTTCGATGAGGCGCTCGGTCACGGCGGCGGCGTTCACGGCGTTGCCGCCGCCGGTATCGATATCGGCCATTACGGGAATCGACACCGCGCGGGTTATATGACCCGTCAGATCGAGCACATCCTTCATCTCGACCAGGCCGACATCGGGTTTGCCCAAAAGGCTCCCGGCCAGCCCGAAGCCGCTTACCTGGACAGCTTGGAAGCCAGCGCTTTCCACGATTTTGGCGCTGAGCGCGTCATGGCAGCCAGGAACCACCAGGGCCCGCCGCTGCTGCAGCGAGGAACGCAATTGAGAAGCTAAATCGTTCATAAGGGTCCATGACTCCACAGATCTTCACTCCGTCTTTATTTTATTGTAACTTTAGGACCTGAAAATCTGTTAATTTATTTGATGACTTCCACCGAATCGCACCGCGGAGGACACCGGTCATATGTATTGGACAACATATGTACTAAATGTCATAATATGGAGGTGCAGTGGGTTGTTAAGATAGGCGATGACTTTGAGCCGGAGTTCGACGCGCTGCACCAGGACGTGCGCACGGAAATTCTGGCTATGTCGCGTCTTCTTCAGAAGTTTGGGCCACAGCTCGGCCGGCCGCGTATTGACACTCTGAAGGGATCGCGCTACAGGAACATGAAAGAGCTGCGGTTCGACGCAGCAGATGGCGTGTGGAGAGTGGCCTTCGCATTCGACACAAAGCGCGCTGCGATCCTATTGGTTGCCGGCGATAAATCAGGCGTGAGCGAAAAGCGGTTCTACCGAGGCCTGATCCGCAAGGCCGATCGCCGCTTCGAAGCTCATTTGGCTCGACTCAAGAGGGAAGGAGAGTGACCGTGCCTGTAAATGTGAACGACAAAATCAAGAAGCTGAGTCCGGGTCAGCGCAAGAAGGTTGAGGCCCGTGCGGTCGAGCTGATCGCGGAGGAAATGACCCTGCGCGAGCTGCGGAAGGCCCGCAAGCTCACTCAAGTCCGCATGGCCAAGGCTCTGGGTGTCACTCAGGACAGTGTTTCGCGCCTGGAAAAGCGTAGCGATCTGCTGCTGTCCACATTACGTAAGACGGTGCAGGCGATGGGCGGGAACCTGTCCCTGGTTGCGGAATTCCCCGACCGCGCCCCGGTCGTGCTCTCGGGCATTGCCGCAGACGATCCGGCGCACAAGCCTTTAGGCCGGAAGCACGTTCACACGCACGCCTAAACTGGAGCGGTTGCAATCGCGGCAAAATGGGGGTTTCGCACGCAGCTTACGAATCCACGCAGGCGCGCAGGCGCTGCACGAAGCGTGGTTCGGCCCGGGCCGCGGCAGGGCGCGCAGCAGCTTCGGCAAACGGCAGCCGCGCCATGCGCGCCATGGCCGCCGACGATAATGCTTCGGCTTCTCGCTGGAACACCATCTCCGGATGGTTTGGCTGGGAATCGATAAGAACGCAATCGCCGGTGCGCACTTGCTCGGTCGCAAGCAGGTTGGAAATGGGCCGCACCAGCAGGCGATCAATGGCACGCCTGAGGTGCCGCGCCCCATACCGGGCATCCGTGCCTTCCAACAGGAGTTGATCAACGGCCGCCGTTGTCAGGCGGAAGACGAACGGCACCGCCTTACTCGCCAGTATGCGTTCCTGGACACGCCGCAGCTCAATTTCAGCGACCTGGCGCAATTCCGTCTCGCCCAGCGCGTTGAAAACGACAATCGCATCCAGCCGGTTGATGAACTCCGGAGTGAATTTCTTGCGAGCCGCCTCCACGCCCACGCGCGAGAGTTTGTCGCCCAGCCGGCTTTCCGGCCCGGTGGGCTGGCTCGCGGTCGTGAAGCCCCAGCGCGGGCTGACAAGGCCTTGCATCTCGGTCGCGCCCAGATTGCTGGTCAGGAAAATCAGGGAACGGGAGAAATCGGTATGCCGGTTATCTCCGAGCACCAGGCTGCCTTTGTCGAGAATGCCCAGAAGCAGATTCCAGAGCGAATCGCTGGCTTTCTCGATCTCGTCAAACAGCACGAGACTGAGTTTCAGTGTTTCGGAATGCGAGCGGTTCAAGGCTTCCTGGCTAAGGATAGGGTGCGTTTCGCGATGGCCGAGGTAGCCGGGGGGCGCCCCGATCAGTTTCGCCACTTCGTGGCTATGCTGATACTCGGCGCAGTTGATTTTTACGACGGCATCGGGACTCCCGAACAGAGTTTCCGCCGTCGCTTCGACAACGCGGGTTTTCCCCGATCCCGTGGGACCGAGAAAAAGAAGGTTGCCGAGCGGCCGGTTGGGCGATGACATACCGGTCATGTACATCTGGTAGAGATCCACGATCTTGGCGATCGCCTGGTCCTGGCCGACGACCAGCCGCCGTAAGCCGGCTTCCAGCATCTCGGCATTCCGGCCTGATTTATGCGGGTTCAGCCGGCAGTTGGAAGTCACTATCATTCAGTCTCCTGTACCCTGACTGTGTCGATTCGAGCAATTAAACGGCCAAACGGACCTTATGATCTCAATCAGTAGGTCGGGAAACTCGGGTCCGCCGGACAGGAAAATCCAGGGCAAAGTCTCGGCCAGTGGGCCGGGATGCGCAAAATGCCCCACCGGACCGCTACAGGGGCCACAAATTCAGACCGGATTCTCGATTTGGAGGTACAATCTAAGCGGACATACAAGCCGCCTCATGGGCGCGGGAGGTTACCATGTTTGGCGAGTTTCGTCACCGGACTCACCACTTCGGGGAGTTCATCCACACCACAATTGAGAGTGCCTTTCTGACGGCAGGCGCGGTGCTCATGTTTCTGGCGCTCCTGGTCTTCTACTTCGGGCTTCTGGTCATGAGAGGGTAGTGCCATGTTACGGACTCAAGAGCAAGCACTGCGGTTATATTACGCCTCGATGGGCGAGGCGGAACTCTTACATGCAGCTCAGAACAGGAGTTCGTTCATCGCCCTCGCGCAACGCCTTCTCACCGAGGAACTGGAACGGCGGCACCTGACCTCGGCTCCGGAGGTGGCCCACGAAGCCCAATCGGAGCCTTCGCTGGGCTTGTTCCGGTTCGCGGGTAGGCTAAGACACGCCTTCCACCACCATCCTTAGCCGCGGGCGCGTGCCTCAGCTTCGCATGCGCATCAACAGGTAAAGGCTGGCGAGGGAGAACAGCGCATCCGGCGACCAGGCGGCCATGGCCGGCGGCAACTGGTTCACATCCCCAATCTTCTCAAAAAGAATATTGATGCCCCAATAGATGATCGCGATCGCGATACTCACGCCCACTCCCGTCATGGCGCCACGGCTGCCCACCAGGAATGCAAAGGGGATCGCGATGAGCGCCATAATAATCGCAAACACCGGCACCGAGAACTTGCGGTAGAACTGCACCTGCAGTCTCACCGTATCGAAGCCGCTCTGTTGGAGATCGTGGATATAGCGGTCGAGCTGGAGGAAATTCATCTGCTTATCCTGGAGCGCCTCCTTCAAGAAATAGCCGGGATCTTCAGTCAGCTCAGGAAATGTCTGTCCTCCAAAGGTTCGCGTGGAGAGCCGCTGGGTGCCTTGAAAATCGCTGCTCCAGCCGTTTTCGAAGACCCAGGTCTTAAGCGAAGAATTCCAATGCGCGCGGTCGGCATAGATTTCGCGGTTCAGATGAAACGTAGCGGGCTCCAGCTCGAACACGTACACGCCGGCCATGATGTGCTCGTTCGGGTCGAAATACTTGTAGTAGTAAATTCGGGAACTGGCGCCCCAGATCCACTTGCGATTGGGATTCAAGTAGGTTTGCGTGGCGCGGCCCTTGATCTCGTCCCGCAGCGCGTCCTGCTTGCGGTTGGCGCCGGGCACGTAATAGAAGTCGAATGCAAATAGCCCGCCCGTGAACAGCACACTGGCGACGAACACGGGCAATGCCAGGCGAAAGAGACTTACACCACAGGCTTTGAAGGCGGTCACCTCGTTCTGTTTGGTCATCACGCCGAATGCTCCCAGGACGGCCAGCAAGATGCTGATCGGCAGGCTCGTGTAGATGAGCGTTGGGCTCAGGAAAAAGAGGTAGGTAAACATCTTCAACAGCGGAATGTGGTTGCGGATCATGTCCCCAATCAACTCGAAGAAGTTGTAGATCAGGGTCATCGAAACCAGGCTGGCCAGCCAGAGCAGGAAATAAAAAAGAAAGTTGGAGAGGACGTAGGTATCCACCAACTGCGGCAGCAAGGCCAGGCGGCGCCCGGGCTGTGCCGGGACGCCGTGCCTCCAACGGGTGAAAAGGCTTTGCAGCGTGCCCAGCAGGTCGCGGTCGCCGGGCCGTTCCATACGTGCCAGGAAGATGATCCCGGCAATGCCGAACGCGATATCGGGCAGCCAGATGGCAACCGGCACGGGAAGGGTGCGTTGCTTGGCCATGCCGATCAGGCTGATCGACGAGAGGTGATAGCAGAAGAACGCGATGAATACACCAGTGACATAGCCGGCGGATTTGCCGCCCTTGCGAGTGGCCAGTCCCAGCGGGATACCGACCAGCGCCAGCATGATGCAGCCCGCCGGCAACGCAAAGCGCCGGTGCAGTTCGACACGCGCTTCGATCCAATCCGGCCCGGAGTAGCGCAGGAGTTGGCGCGTGTTCATCTCGTGAAACGGCTGCGCCTTCACGGTCGCCGGGGGTGCGGCGTCGAGCGCCTGCTCGCCGCGCGGGAAGGTGATGTCGTGGGCCAGCAGGTCCTTTCCCATTTCATAGGTGGATGCGTCGCGCAGGGAGAGCTGAATCCGGTTTTGCGCGGAATCCGAGACCGCAACCGCTTCGCGCGCTACGGTGATCAACGGTCCTTCCGCCTTCTCGCGCATGCCGCTCGACCGGTGTTCGGGCGACGTCACATCGGCCATGAATACGTTTCGCCAGAGAACGGGGTCGCCCGGCCGGACATCGCCGACATACAAGATCACATTCGGGAAATCCTCCGTGAAGACACGCGGCTGAATCTCCGCCGAAAGCCGCGTGGCCATCAACTGGTTGATGATGCGATTGCTCTCGCGATAGGAGAGAGGCGTAAGCCGCAGGGAAGCATAGGCCGCCATTCCGGAAGCTGCCGCCGCAAATACAAGGACGGGAGCAATGACTTTCCGGCTGGAGACTCCCCCGGCGCGCATGGCGATGATTTCCCCGTCGCTGGCCATGCGGCCGAGGCCAATCAGGATTCCCACCAGCATGCCGAACGGTATCGTGAGAGGCAGGACCGGCGGCACGGCCAGCGCGAACAGGCTGAGAACCGTCCACGCATTGACGTTGCCCCGAACCAAAACGTCGAAGAGCTTGTCGACGCTCTGCAGGAAGATGACAAACGTTGCGAGAAAGGTACCTAAGAGGGCGCTGGAGGTTACCTCGCGCAGGATGTACCGGCCGAGAAGGCGCAGCACGCCAGGCCTCTAATGCGTCAGTTCGGGGGCTGGGACCACCGGCAGTTTTGGCTGCTCGTCCTCAACCGGATGCAATTCCAGATCGTCGATGAGGATCGAGGGGGCGATCACCGTGGCATTGGAAACGTACCCGGCTCCCCCCATGAGCGCAAACGGTGCGGCGTTATCCAGAAACTCGAACGTGGTGAGATCGTCGCCGGCGGCGATGATGTCCTTCAGAGAACGCGCATTAAAGGCGCGGAAACGCAGGCCGCGCAGGAGTTGCTCGCGGCCATCGGGGTACACACGGTAGACCAGGATCGGCATGCTCACGGGGCGCGATCCCCCGGATTGCGAGCCGGAAAGCAGGCGGCGCGCTTCATCCACGGAAGCCGAGGAGGGGAAGTCCATTTTGCGAACTACGATTCCGAACGGTTTTCCACGCGTCGAAATCAGCTCCAGCAGCTTCTTTTTCAATTCCGCGGGAGTCATGGTTTCCGACGATCGGACGAACAGATTGCTGATACCGGGCGTAGACGCTCCGAAAGAGCCCGGCATGCGGGCCCGGCCATTGGACCCCTCAAAGCCGCGAACCGGCTGGCGCGTCAACAAGTATCCCTTCAAAACTCCCTTTTCGATGAGGTGCAGGGGCTTGGGCACGACGCCCTCGCGATCCACTTCGAAGTTGCCGAACAGCGGCCGGCCGCGCCATTCCTTCTGCGTCGGATCGTCCACCACATCGAACGATTCCGGCAGTATCCGCGCGCCAATGCGCCCATCCAATTCGCTCACCGGTAATGAACCGGGGCGGCCCGGCTCCATTACGGGCCGGCGCACCAGCGATAGATTCCTGCCCAATACCTCGGCGAATATTTGGGCCCCCGCCACTCCTTCAAACAGCACCGGACCGCTGTAATCCTCGCCCTTCGGAGCGTGCGCTAAAGCGGTGACATTCTGCGCCAGCGTTTCCACTCCCCGCGTGAATTCGGCATCGCCAGGTAATTGCGCGGCGTCGGCTGCCTGAAACGCAACGGCATCGCGGACTCCCATGCCGTCCGGAGCCTGGGCGATGGCACGTGCCCGCACGTAAGCCGTTCGATCGGGTACGCGCACTTCCGACCCCTCGGAGTTGACCAGGTAATAACCGCCTTCGCCCGCGTTGAATTCGACGCCCGAAGCCTCGATATCGGGATACTTACCGAAGACGGCGGAAAGCGCGCGCACGCGACTCGCCCACGCTTCTTCGTTGAGGTTCAATTTGGGAAAGTCATGGACGATGTGCACGGGCTCGGCGTGCGCAAAATCGTTGAGCTGCTCTCCAACGGTCAAATTGCGCAGGGCCGCGCGCTTGCGGGCAATGGCTTCGATCGCGGACTTATACGCGGTGTCGGTGGACAGCCACAGGTATCGGCGCAAAACCGGGTAGGAGTTCTCCAGCGGAAACCGCTCCAGGTCGTAGCGCGACCCGAAGGTAAAGTCGCTGCCGATGTAATTCGTATTGTCGAACTTATAGTCTCCCACCCGCACATTGACGTCGAGACTGCGGAACTTGTCGCGCCGGCGGGAGGTCAGTCCACCGAGTGTGGCTGACACGCCGAAACTCTCGTTCTCATCGAGCAGGTATTCGATGAAGTAAGGCATCTCCAGATTTGGGACTGTGAGCTTGCGCGAACGGTCGATCTCCTCATGCATGGCCCGAATCATCGGGTCGGCCACGGGCGCCTGCGCGCTTAGCACGAGCCCGGCGACCAGAACAACGGGAGCCAACAGCCAGAACTTCACTTCGCGCTCCCGGGAGTTTCCGTATCGAAGGGAATGGGCAGCAAGGGGGGGCGATCCTGCGATTTTGCCTTTTTCTCGATTTCAATCTCCGAAACCAGGATGGCGGGCGACACCGCGGATACTGGAACACTTCCCGATTCTGCCCCACAATACCCGTTGAACACTTCCGGCTTGTCGGAAGTGGCCAGGATTTTGGAGAAGCTTGCGAGCGGCGTACCCACCATATCGGTTCCGCGAACCAATTCATCGGGGCGGCCATCTGCATAAACGCGGTACACAATGACCGGAAGCACCTTGAAAGCCTGCAGCCCGGCGCGCCCGGTGGTTGTGAAGCCGCCGGTGATGTCGCGGAAGAAAAGACCATAGGGCTTGTTCTGGCGCTTGATTTCGGCGACCAGCATCTGGCGAAGCTGCGCCTCGGGAACGGCTTTGGAGGATTCCACGATCAGATTAGATTGGCGTGAAACTACTTCGGCTCCCGGCTGGCGGCGTCCGTGTCCGTTGGAGTGGTCGAAACCGCGAATGGGCGATCGCGACATCAGGAACGTCTTGAGGATGCCGTTTTGTACGGCGGTGATCGGCTGGGCCTTGACGCCTTCGTCGTCATAGTCATACCAGCCGTTCAGATCGATGTTCCCGATCTTGCGGCGGGTAGGGTCGAATACGACTGAAAGAAAATCCGGCAGTACGGGAGTTCCAACGCTCTTCGTAAACGTCTGGCCTTCGCTTTCGTCTTTCTGCCTGTGGCCTTCCACGCGGTGCCCGAAAATCTCATGGAAGAAGACGCCTGCCGCGCGGCCCGAGAAGATTGCGGGGCCGACAAAGGGTTCCGCTTCCGGAGCGCGCAGGAGGGCGGTGAGGTCTTTGGCCACCTGATCCACGGCGGCGATCAGCACGTCGTCTTTCGGAAGGCCGGAGGCATCTACCGCTTCGAAGGTCTCGCTGGTGGAGAGATCGGTGCCATCCATGGCTTTCGCCGAAGCGGCAATCGCCACACGCGCGTAACCACGGCCGTGCTGGATCCGGGCTCCTTCGGTGTTTACAAAATATCGGGTGTCGGTCTGGCCCGTTACCGTGATGTGCGAAGTGAGAATCCCCGGGAAGTTGGCAAACCGCGCGGAAAGATTGCGCACGCGTTCGCTCCAGGCCGCTTCATCAAAGCGCAGCCGCGGCGGCGCCTGCTGGAAATTGGCTGCCCCTTCATGCGAGAAATCGTCCGAGTCATCCTCTTCCGCAACCTTGACCTGAGTATTCGTCTTGATGCGGATCAACCGCTCTGCCGCGGCGCGATAGGCCCGGTCCGTTTCCAACCACACCCGCCGCTTGATGGCGTTTACGTTGTCTTCGTAAGAAATCAACGCGCCGGAAGTGAATTGGACACGCTCCCCGCGCACTCGATGATAGTTATCCAGTTTCGGGGTGCCAACCCGTACCGAGACATCCAGCACGCGGTTCTTTCCACTGCTGCTGCTTTCCACGGTTCCGAGAGTGCCGGACACGTTGTGGAACTCCTGCTCCGTGACTTCGTAGCTTAAGAAGTAGGCCGGCGGTTCGGTCTTTTGGCGGAGGACCGTGTAATTGCGATCGAGTTCCTGGGAAAGCGCATCGAGGAGAGGCAAGGGCTGTGCCGCGGCTACGCAGGCCGCAGCGAGGACAAGCATAATGCGCATCGGAACTCGGGAAAGCAAAAAACTAGGATATCACTAACGGCCAGCGTCCATTTTATGGTTTGGCCTCACTCCTCATCGTGCTGCGAGGCCAGACGCGTCACGACCGACAGATCTTCCAAAGTGGTCACGTCGCCGGTTACTGCGTTCGAGGTGACGATCTCCCGGAGCAGGCGGCGCATGATCTTGCCGCTCCGTGTTTTCGGCAAGGCATCGGTAAAGCGGATCTGCTCCGGCTTGGCAAAGCTGCCAATCTCTTTGGCCACCCACTTTCGCAGGTCTTCGGCCAGATCGTTGTGATTCCACTCGCCTTTCTTCAAAGTCACGAAGCAGGCCACGGCCTGACCCGTGATTTCGTGGGGCTTGCCCACCACAGCAGCTTCCGCTACCGCGGGATGGCGTACCAGCGCCGATTCGAGCTCCATAGTGCTGAGGCGATGGCCGCTGACGTTCATCACGTCGTCCACGCGGCCCAGAATCCAGTAGTAGCCGTCGTCGTCGCGCCGCGCGGCATCGCCCGTCATGTAGACGCCGGGAACCCGCTCCCAGTATTGTTGCCGGTAGCGGTCGGGATCGCGCCACAGGGTGCGCGCCATGCTCGGCCACGGGCGGCGGAGGATCAGGAAGCCTTCGCGGTTGTTGCCTACCGGCTTTCCATCCAGATCGACAATATCGGCCACGACACCGGGCAAGGGTAGCGTCCCCGAGCCCGGCTTTAGCGGGACCGCTCCCGGCATCGGGGCGATCATGATGGAGCCGGTCTCCGTTTGCCACCACGTGTCTACAATCGGGCAGCGCTCCTTACCAATCGTTTTGTAATACCACTCCCACGCCGCGGGATTGATGGGCTCTCCCACGGACCCGAGCAGCCGCAGGCTGGAAAGATCGTGCGCATTCGGCCACTGATCGCCCTGACGAATGAAGGCGCGAATGGCCGTCGGCGAAGTGTACAGGATGTTTACCCGGTTTTCCGCAATCAGGCGCCACCAACGGTCCGGCTGCGGAAAATCCGGAGCACCCTCGTAAATAACCGTAGTGGCGCCCGCCGCCAGTGGTCCGTAAACGATGTAGCTGTGTCCGGTCACCCATCCGATATCCGCGGCGCACCAATAGACATCTTCTTCGCGCAGATCGAAGACCCACTTCATGGTCATTTGCGCCTGCAGCAGGTAACCGCCGGTCGTGTGCACGATCCCTTTCGGCTTTCCCGTCGTGCCGGAAGTGTACAGCACGTACAGTGGCTGCTCGCTATCGAGCGGTTCGGCGGGACACTCGTCGCTCACGCCGGCCTCGAGTTCGTGCCACCAGTGATCGCGTCCGCTTTGCATCGTGACGGTTTCACCGGTTCGCCTCAGTACGATCACGTCGTGGACGGAAGGGCATTCGGCCAGCGCCTCGTCCACTGCATCTTTGAGCCGCACTTCTTTGCCGCGCCGCCAGGCTCCATCGGCCGTGATCACGGCCTGCGCTTCCAGATCCTGGATACGCGTCTTGAGCGCCTCGGCCGAAAAGCCACCGAAGACGACACTGTGGATCACTCCCAGGCGGGCGCAGGCCAGCAGGGCAATCGGCAGCTCGGGTACCATTCCCATGTAGACAATTGCTCGATCTCCCGTTTTTAGACCGCGGTCCTTCAGAACATTGGCGAAGCGGCAGACCAGGCGATGCAGATCCTCATAAGTGATCCGCCGTTTTTCGCCCGGTTCCCCTTCCCACAGAATGGCAATCTTATTCTTGCGAGGCGTGGCGAGGTGACGGTCGAGGCAGTTGTAGGAGGCGTTAATCTTCCCGCCAACGAACCACTTGGCAAACGGCGGCTGCCACTCGAACACGTGGCTCCATTTCTGGAACCAGGCTAGCTCCGTCTCCGCGAGTTGACCCCAGAATTCCTCCGGCTTTTCGGCGGCTCTCCGATAGAGTTCGCGGTAGCCCTCCATACCCCTGACATGCGCGCGTTCCGCGAATGCGGAACTCGGCGCATAAACGGTCGCATCAGCCATGGCCACGATCTTATCATCGCGGCCTCTTGGAAACTGAGGTTCCGTTTGGGCACCCTAAACGCTTTGTTTTCAGCAGACGATGGAACTCCTGTTCCCTCAGCGCAAGCCTTGGAGAAAATAGTTGAACTGTTTTTCGCGGCCGATTGTAGTGGTGTCGCCGTGACCCGGAATGACCAGGGTTTCTTCCGGCAGGGGCAGCAGCTTTTCGTGAATGGAGCGGAGGATCTGCTCCCCATCGCCTCCGGGGAGGTCGGTGCGCCCGATGCTGTCGCGGAAGAGCGTATCGCCTGCCACCAGTTTCCCCTCGGAAGGAATCCAGAGGCTGATGCTCCCCTGGGTATGCCCTGGGGTATCGAGAACGTGAAACTCGGTTGCTCCCACGAGGAGCCGGTGGCCCTCCCTGGCGGGCACATCGATATTCACGGCTTCGGGTTCCCGCATGCCGATCCAGGCCGCCTGGATATCGAGCATGGCCTGCAGTTCCGTGTCGTTTAGATTCATGTAAACTGGCGCGCCGGTCGCCAGTTTCAGCTTCTGCGCGCCGCCGATGTGATCGATGTGGGCATGCGTGATGACGATGGCCTTCACTTTCAGATTGTGGCGTTCAACGATCGCGAGGATCTTTGCGATATCGTCACCCGGATCGACGACAAGGCCCTCGCGCGTCTGTTCGTCTCCGAAAATGGAGCAGTTGCATTGCAGGGGTCCGACGGGAAGGATTTCGTGGATCATAGGCCAAGAACCGCTTGCTGACGCGCGCGGCTCAGAAACGTGTTCACGTGTTTGCAGGCACTTACTGAGCCGCGACCGTTAGGGAGCGGTGTGCCAACAGCATGTTTCAGCATCCTTGCTAGTCAATTGTATACTCAACCCATATGGTGTTCACGACCGTGCTCGCCGCGTTCATGCGGTGGCTGCATATCTTTTCCGTCGTGCTTCTGGTCGGCGGCGCGCTGTCGGGACGTCAGGCCCTCAAAGTCATTAACGAGAACCTGGCGCAGGATTCGGCGGATACGCTGGCGGATAGTATCTTCGCCCGTTATCGCGGCCGGATCATTGCCGCCACGGTCCTGCTGCTGATTTCCGGACTCTACAACTATTTCTACTCGACGGTCCACCACAGTACTACCTATCAGGTTCTGTTTGTGATCAAACTGCTGCTTGCGGCGCACGTGATTTCGGCCGGCCTGCTCGCCGCCCGTCCCAAGCACCCGCGGCGGGCACGCCTGCTGGCCGGCGCCGGGCTCTCGGGGTTGATCATCATTTTCATCTCGAATTACCTCAGCCGCATCTCATAAAGTGATGACCCAGGGTTACGAAGCATTACGTCACGGAGCTGCCGTGCTCGACCTTTCCTCGCGAGGCCGGTTTCTGGTCCGCGGCCGCGACCGCGCGCGCCTGCTCCATAACATCACCACCAATGAGATCAAGAAACTGACGCCTCGCTCGGGCTGTTATGCGTTTTTGCTCACTCAACAAGGACGGATTCAGGCGGATCTCAACCTCTTCTGTTTCGCCGATCACTTTCTGATCGACACCGAGCCTGAATTGCGCCAGCAACTCCCGCAGTTGATCCTGAAATTCAAAGTGGCGGACCAGGTGGAGCTTGAGGATGTTACGGAAACTACCGCATCGATCGGCCTGGAAGGGCCGGCCGCCGCGGCGGTGCTCTCCTCCCTGAATGCGCCGGTTCCCGCCCAGCCGTACGCTCACCTGCCATGGGGCGAATCCACGATCGCCAATGCCAGTATCACCGGCCAGCCGGGTTTCCGGATTTTCGGTCCGGCCGCTCACGCATCGGCATTGGAATCGGCCGGCGCCAAACTCGCGAGTGACGTTGACATCCGGACTGTGCGCATTGAAAACGGACGGCCGCGGTACGGCGACGATATACGGGAAACCTCGCTGCCTCAGGAAACGCAGCAGATGCATGCCGTGAGTTTCAATAAGGGCTGCTACGTCGGGCAGGAAATAGTGGAACGGATCCGGGCGCAGGGCCGGGTCAACCGCAAACTGGTGCGCCTCTCAATCGACTCTCCCACGGCTCCCGCCTCGGGCACCAAGCTGGAGGCGGACGGAAAAGAGGCGGGAGAAATCATGTCTGCCGTATACTCGCCCGATTCCAGCGGTGTGGCGGCGCTCGCCTATGTGCGCATCCCGCATGACGAGGCCGGCACAGTTCTCAAGGCCGGCGAGATTACCGCGCGCGTGGTGTAGAACCGTTCCTGAGCCGGTCCACCAGATCCTCGGGGATCTGCAGGTTGCCGCCCCCCTTGCCGAGCATGACTCCTGGCTTTGCCGTCCCATGGAAATCGGAGCCACCCGTCACCATCAGGCCATAGCGTTCGGCAAGGCCGAGGTATAGCTCTGTATCGCGGTCGGTATGATCGCTATGATAGGCCTCGATAGCATTCATACCCGCCTCCGCCAGTTCCGGCATCAAAGACGGCACGTCTCGCTTCACCCGCACGGGATGCGCGAGAGAGGCGATGCCCCCGGCCTTGCGGAGACGCTCGACTCCTTCGGAGAACTGCGGCTCGCGGCGATAGACATATCCCTTTGCCGATTCATCCAGATACTCGTCAAAGGCCTCGCGCAGGCTCGAGACGTAGCCCTTTTCCACGAGCAGTTGGGCAAAATGCGGCCGGCCTGTCATGCCTCGCCCGCGCGCTTCGGCTTCTTCCAGGGTGATATCGAATCCGAGTTCCTGCAGGCGCGCTACCAGGCGGATATTACGGTCGCGCCGGGAGGCCTGCATCTCGATCACCCAGTTCCGGAATTCGGTAAGCCCGTCATCGCCCAGAAAGTATCCCAGCAAGTGGACGGACTGGCCGTGCAGCTTGGTGGAGAGTTCAATGCCGCAAATCAGGTCGAGACCCGCTTCGCGCGCCACGGGCACCGCCTGGTCAAATCCGCGCAAGGTATCGTGATCGGTGATGCCGAGCACATGCACGCCCGCGCGCACGGCCTCGGCCACCAACTGCGCGGGCGAACACGTGCCGTCAGATTCGTTCGTATGCGAGTGCAGATCGATCAAAGGAAATAAGACCCAAGTTTTCCAGTGTAGCCCAGATTTTGTCAAGGCTCTCTTCCGGGGTCTCTTTTGAAGAATCGACAACCACTTCGGGCGCCATCGGCGGCTCGTAAGGGTCCGAAATGCCGGTGAAGTGAGGGATCTCGCCAGCCAGGGCCTTCTTGTATAAGCCCTTTACGTCGCGCTCGGCCAGCACATCGATGGGACAGGTGACGTACACCTCAACGAAATTGTGAATTCCCGTGCGCACTTCGTCGCGCAGCGCCCGGTACGGCGAGATGGCCGCCGCGATGGCAATCACGCCATGGTTGGAAAGCAATTCGCAGACAAAGCCGATGCGGCGGATGTTCTCGTCGCGATCTTCTTTGCTGAAGCCCAGGCCTTTGGAAAGGCGGGTGCGAACCACATCGCCGTCCAAACGAGCCACTTCCGCTCCACAGGCCTGAAAACGAGCCTCGATCATCTCGGAGAGCGTGCTCTTCCCCGCTCCGGACAATCCCGTGAACCACAACGTGAACCCTTTATGCATCTTTTCCTGACAAGACATTGCGCCGTACCGATCCATCCTCCGAAAAATGTATGCCACACTCTTTTCTGCTCTGCTCCCACCACCACCGTCCGGCACGTTCGTCTTCGCCCGGTTGGATCGCGCGCGTGCAGGGCGCGCACCCGATCGAGGCGTAACCCCGCGCATACAGCGGATGCACCGGCACTCCGTGAACGCGCGTATATTCCTCAACCTGCGCCGAACTCCAGTCCGCCAACGGGCACAGTTTCACCAAGCCGTCGATTTCCTGATGCTTGGAGACCTGAGCCCGCGTGGACGATTGCTCGCGACGCAGTCCGGCCGCCCACGCCCGCACCTCACGCAGCTTGCGAGCCAGGGGGCGCGTCTTGCGCGCATCGCAGCACATGTGCCTCGCTTCGACGCTTCCGTAAAACAGATTGGGCCCCTGGAGCGTCACCAACTGCTCGACCTCGTCACGGTCGGGGAACACCGACTCCACTTGAATACCGTAGCGTTCGCGCACGTCCTCCATCACCCGGTACGTCTCTTCCGGCAACCGGCCCGTATCTAACGTGAAGACACGAAACCGCGGCGTTACACGCGAGGCCAGATCGATCAGGATCACGTCCTCTTTTTGGAAACTACTCGCAATCGCGAATTCGTTGCCGAAAGTGTTTAAAGCCCAGGAAAGAAGCTCAAACGCGGAGAGTTCTTCAAAATTCCGGGAAGCTACCAATCTCTATCAAGTTTAAGGAGATTGTGAGGGGACTGTCAAACAATGGCGCACTGCGGCGTACTACGGCGGTACTGATAACGAGGAAAACACACTAACGCCCTACCAGGGCCGGGTGTCCCCGGCCCTTCGGGAATGGCGCTCCGCCGATTTCGATTAGCGGCTCCGGTACGTAAACTCGGGACGTTCTTCGCGAAGTCTCTCTAGATCGAGTTCCTCGGCCACGGAAAGGTCCAGAACGCGAACGTGCTGCCCCTCGCGCAGTTCCTGAAGTCGTACTTCGCGTCCGTTGCGGAACCGTACGGCATCCCGGTAGCTGTTCACGGCCGCGGAGATTTGCGTGAAGATCACTTCCTCCACGGGTCCGACTCCGAGGTCGTGCTGCAATCGCGCCGGGATATCCTGCAATTGCAGGCGCGCACCCGGCGGGATGCAAACTGCCGCCACCGGCTCTGCCTTTGGCGGGCTGAAGAACTCCACTGCCGCGCGCCAGAAACTCCTGCGAACAGGGGCGGGCGGATCAGCAACACGTCTCAAATCCGCGGGAGAAGCCAAACCCAGCGATCCCGTGGGGAACCGGTGCGCGACCAGTTCCTCGCCTTCCCGAGCCAGCCGGTTGGGCACTGCCATGAGTGAATAGTCACACATTTTTCATCCTCCTTACTTAAAATCACCTGGCGGACTTCGCTTCTTCGTTAATATACGACTCCGCCAAACTAGTCAACTTCTTATCGGTCTCGCCTTCTTCCTGGAGGGTTTGGTTCAGCAACTGGGCGTGATCCTCGAAACCGAGCCGGCGCGCATACGTGCGCGCGGTGCCGTAGCCGGCGATCTCATAGTGCTCGACCCGTTGAGCCGAAGAGATCAGGGCTGCATCGCAGACCGCGGGCGGGGCGTCTTCGTCCATCATGTCCTCGCCTTCATCGATGATACCCTCAATACCCTTGCACTTTTGACCCTTGGGGGATTCATCCAGTTTCTCGAAAATCTGTTCCAGGCGGTCGACATGAGTGCGCGTTTCTTCCAGGTGTTGCTCGAATGCGCTGCGCAGTTCGGGGGAACTGGCATTTTCCGCCATCTTGGGCAGAGACTTGATGATCTGCTGCTCGCCGTTATATAAGTCCTTCAACTCCATTACGTACAGGTCTTTCAAGGAATTCAGCTTCACGGGTTTGCTCCTTACTTTGAGTTTCGGTTTGCCGGGTTGGAAATGGCAAGACTCCGGCAGGCGTGCGCGGTCTGATTGAGAACCATTTGCGCGGCGTCTTTAGATACAGTCCTCGGAAAGTGACGCGCTGCTAAGATGTGAGGTGTGGATTCCGAACAAAACGGGCCAACGCCGCCGGGAAGCGAACAGCATCCCGCCTGGCGCCGCGTCTTGTTGGCAAGACATCCCAAGCGGCCGCATTCTCTCGATTACATCGAACGGCTGTTCACGGATTTTCAGGAAATTCACGGAGATCGCGCGTTTGGCGACGATCCAGCTATCGTTGCCGGGCTGGCGCAGTTCGAAAACCATCCGATCGCGGTAGTGGCCGAGCAGAAGGGCCGCGATACCAAGCAGAAACTCTACCGTAATTTCGGAATGCCCAAGCCCGAAGGCTATCGCAAAGGTCTGCGAGTGATGCAGCTTGCGGCCAAGTTTCGCCGGCCCGTGGTCACCTTCCTCGATACGCCGGGCGCGTATCCCGGCATCGACGCCGAGGAGCGCGGCCAAGCAGAGGCGATTGCGCGCAACTTGCGCGAAATGGCGCGGCTCGACACACCCATCATTGCCGTTTGCATCGGCGAGGGCGGCAGTGGCGGAGCGCTGGCGCTGGGAGTAGGCAACACAGTTCTAATGCTGGAGAATGCCGTGTACAGCGTCATCTCTCCGGAGAGCTGCGCCGCCATCATATACCGCGATTCCGGGAAAGCGGAGCAGGCGGCTGCCGCCCTGCGGCTCACCGCGGAAGATCTCCGCGGTCTCGGACTGATTGACGGCATAGTGCCCGAGCCGCCCGGCGGCGCCCATGAAGATGCCGATCAGACCGCCGCGAATTTACGCGAGTACCTGCGCCGTCATCTTGACGAACTCACCGGGTTTGCTCCCGGCGAACTCGTGGAACACCGCTACGTGAAATTCCGGAACATGGGGAATTTCTTCGCATGAAGAACACCACGTGGCTGGCACTCGGTTTCGTGGCTGTGGTGCTGGGTGTAATCGTCTATTCGACATTTCACCAGGAGCGTGTCCGCTGCCAGGTCTGTATGAGCTTCGCCGGGCGGCGCGATTGCCGCACGGCATCGGCCGCCACACGCGAGGAAGCGCAGCGAACTGCCATTTCCAATGCCTGCGCCCAACTGTCTTCCGGCGTCACCGAAACCACACAGTGCGAAAATACCAGGCCCGAATCGGTGGATTGGCTGCATTAACAATCGTCAGCGGCGCCGCTAATAATTGCCGGGGTGGTCCGTCCTGTTTGTAATAAGGGGTATCTTCCTGGCCGAGCCGCGCAGAACAAAAGGCCGGCTCGTTGTAAAATGAATTGAACTCCCGCTCAAATCCAATCGTCTAAGAAGCTTGAGAACCGCAATCGGGGGATTATCGCGCTGTGAAGCCTACGACTAAGATTCTGATCGTCCTGGGGGCCCTGGTGTTGGCTGGAGGAGGCATTTACGCCAGCGTCGTTTACAGCAAGAAAGGTGTAGTCACCATTCAAACCGGCCGCGCCGTACGGCAGGACCTGACCAGCCAGGTGACCGCGTCGGGCGAGATCAAACCCAGGAATTACATCAACATCGGCGCCAATGCGATGGGCCAGATCACGGAAATCCTGGTGAAAGAAGGCAACCGGGTGCGCAAAGGACAGTTGCTGGCGCGAATCGAGGATGTGCAGCCCGCCGCCGATGTGCAGGCCACGCAGGCAGCTCTCAGTTCGGCCGAAGCGGACTCGGCCGCCTCGGAAGCGGGCTTGAAGGCAGCCGACGAAAACCTGACCACGTTACAGGCCGATATCGATCGCAACCGCGCCGATCTCGCGCGTATAAAATCGGATTTTGACCGCGCCCAGTCGCTTTACAAAGATCAACTCATGGCGGGGCAGGACTTCGAACTGCGCAAAGCCAACTATGAGGCGCAACAAGC
>PSRJ01000021.1 GCA_003175985.1 Terriglobia bacterium | reverse complement strand
CACCGATGTGTACTGGTGGCGCAATCCGGAAAATGCAGCCGGTGAGATTTACGAACGGCTGAACCGGTGGGCCCGGGTCGATGCGGCGCTCCAATCTGACATGGTTCGGCAGCATATGATCGGGGAGAGCCGCACATGGACCGCAACTCTGCGGGAATTGGTCGAGATCGCGCTATTCTCATCGAGTCCATGTCTCATTGAAGGGGAGAGCGGAACGGGCAAGGAACTGGCTGCGCGCTTGATTCATACGCTCGATCCCCGCGAGGATAAGCGTGACCTCGTGGTAGTGGACTGCTCGACCATCGTTCCGGAACTTTCGGGAAGCGAGTTTTTCGGTCATGAGCGCGGCGCCTACACGGGGGCGGCGGGCAATCGCGATGGAGCATTCGCGCTGGCCGACGGGGGGACGCTTTTCTTGGATGAGGCCGGCGAGTTGCCGCCGGCTCTGCAGGCGCAATTGTTACGTGTCATTCAGGAGGGCACCTACAAACGCGTCGGCGGTAATGAGTGGAGGAAGACATCCTTTCGCCTGGTGTGCGCCACAAACCGCCAACTGGCCGCGGAAGTCGAACGCGGCAGATTTCGAGCGGATTTGTACTACCGGATCACGGGCGCTATTGTGCGGCTACCGTCGCTCCGAGAGCGCCGCGCCGATCTGATCCCGCTGGTGCGGCACTTTGTGGCGGAGATAATGCCGGATAACCGGGTGGCCGCGTTGGACCCAGCCGTAGAGGCCTGGCTCAGCACTCGCGAATATCCGGGCAATGTGCGCGAATTGCGGCAAGTGGTGACGCGAATGTGCCGGAGGCATGCCGGCCCCGGCCCGCTCACTCCGGGAGACATCGCCATCGAGGACCGTCCCCGCGCCCGCACCGCCGCCGACTGGCGCGGCGAGCCGATGGAACAGGTAGTGCGCCAAGCCGTGCTCGAGGGCGCCGGCTTGAAGGAAATTGGAAAACAAGCCGCCGCATGCGCCATTCGGGTCGCTCTGGAAAGTTCCGATGGCAATCTCCGGTCGGCTTCAAGAAAGCTCGGAGTTACCGGCCGCGCCTTGCAGATTCGTCGGGCCAGCGAACGCGAACGCGGCGAGCGTCCTGGTTCCCGCCCGGATGTTAATGGCGCAGAATGAGGCCGATGAATCCGGCTATGCGCGCCAGCCCCACGTTCGGAGCTGCGCCAGCACTTCATTGGTAATCCGCACAGCCCGATTGCGCACGAACGCTCCCTTCGCATCGTGGAACCCGCCTGTGTGTACACCGATCAGGTATTGCTTACCGGAGTCTTTTTCCTTGCCCCAGAGGGGGCCGCCGCTCTGGCCCTCCGCCGTATCCACCTGGTGATACAACAGGCGGGGCTGCGCGGCGGGGCTGGGGTCCATGATTTTGTCAGAGGCCATAAATTGCGTTCCGGCGGCCTTCCCCTTGGGACAATTGCCGGTGAGCGGCTGGTCGCCGCATTTATCGCTCGGATATCCGCACACATTCACAACCTTGTCCTTCAGTTGGTCCGGCTTGAACACGGTAATCTGCGTCCCCCGCCCATACGCGCGGCTGCCCCAGTAACCCAAGGGATCGTCGGATTCCATGGCGTCGTTCTTCAGCGTGATCAATCCGTAATCGAACTCTTCGTTCCAGCCGGGAGTATTCCACTTGCTGTGCGCAATCCAGCGGTTCGCCGGATACTCGCCGAAGGGCCGCCAGTTCTCCTGCGGGCGTGAGGTATTGAGTCCGGGAGTAACAGTGATCTTGTGGGCGAACGCCGTGTAGTGCCTTCCTTTGTATTCGATATCGCGGATAATGTTGTGACCTGCCGTGAGGACATACTTCGTTCCGATCAGAAACCCGGTGCCCTCCATGGTGCCGTACGGTCCGCCGCGGCCCGTGGTAAAGCCGACACGGACGTGGCATATGAAGCGGAAAGGGAATCCCGTGGTGTCCGCGACCGGCTGCCGGTCATCGGTGGGAGGAGCGATCTCTTCGCTGATTTCCCGATGCGTACGCGGCTTGACGCGCGGCTGCTCGAACCCGCTGCGATCGCCAATCCGAACAATGTTCAGCGAGTTCTTCAAGCGGACCTTGGGAGTGGATTCAAACTCAAATCCCTGGTCGAACTCCGAGGAGCCGAAATCGCCCTCGCCATCGAACTCCGTCTCTTCGAGCTCGAACGGCTGATACTCCGTGTCATAGTTCATAAACGTCTCCTAGCGACTCAAACTGTCCAACCCCATTTCTTGAGCTGGTTGAGAACATCCGCCGTGATGCGCACGCCGAAATTCCGCACGCCGGCATCCTGCCCCGAGTTGATGCCGACGAGGAATCGGTTGCCCGTATCGGCCTCCCAGCGCCACAGAGGGCTTCCGCTTTGGCCTTCCCGCATGTCGGCCTTGTGATAGAACAACTTCGGCTCGGCCGCCGGCATCGGGTCGATGATCTTGTCATAGGCGATGTATTGAGTGCCGACCGCCTTGTCCGACGGGCAGGTTCCCACGAGGGGCTGGTCACCGCACTTATCGCTGGGGTATCCGCCCACGTTGACCAGCTTGTCTTTTAACAGGTTGGGATCGGGAGCGATCAACCTGGTCTTGCCGCCATATGCAGGACTGCCCCAAAAACCCAGAGGCTGATGGCCCAGTGATTTGAACTTCTTCCTGCCCACATCGGCGCGCAAGGTCACCAGGGCCAAGTCGTACTCCGCGTTGGACCCGTTCCAACTGCTGTGGCACTGCCACGAGCGCGCACCCCAGGAACCGAACGGCGTCCACTGCGATCGCCTGGCCGGCAAGGTATTCTTGCCGGGTGTCACGGTGACCTTCTTCGCCTTGAGCATAGTGCCGTTGAGATTGAATTTGAGAAGGTGTGCCGCGGTAAGAACCCAGTTATTGCCAATCAGGGTTCCTGTTCCCTGACCGGTGGCGAGGGTCTTGCCATCATCACTGGCCAGCCCGACCAAAAGATGACAAATGAACCGGAACGGAAGCTGGGTGGTATCGCGCACCGGCTTTCGATCGTCAGGCGGAAAAACCTCTTCTTCGGTGGAATAAGGGATCTCGAGTTCGCGAAAACCGCTGCGGTCGCCGACAAGAGGCGGAAAAAACCGCCGCAAGCCGCCACCGGTCTTTTCTTCAAATTCGAACGAATCTTCCGCTTCAGCCGACAAATCCTCGAACTCATAACCGAACGCGCCAGATGGGAACTCGCTATCTTCTAGTTCGTGGGGCTCATATTCGAATGGGTTCATATTCCATCTCCTACTGAATGGCCGCGAGGATGCCCGCGGCGAGGCGGTCAACGTCACGTATGGAGTGCTGCGCGGTCAACAGCATTCCCACCCGCGGCTGCCCGGTCGCACGGTCGCGTTGCAGCACAGTGGCAATCTCCGCCGCGGCGAGGCGTTCCTGGAGAGTAACCGCCGGCACGGCGCTAACGCCAGGGGTCGATTGCACGGGAAAGTACCCACCGCACAGGCGCACAGCGCGGGCGACTTTCTGCCGCAAACGCGCCACAAGCTGCGACAGGAATTGCCGGGTGCGATCCCCCGCATGCTGATTAAAAAGCAGGGCCTGCTCGGCGGCATGCACCGCCGCGGCCGATGCGGGACTGCAATGCACGCGTGTCAGAGAGCGCCGCTCGAAATCCACCACAAAAGAGCGCGTGCCTCCGAACACGGCAAGGGGAGCGCCAAAGGCTTTGGCCAGGGAACTGATCACGATGATTTGCTTGCTTCGTACATTCAGCCACTGCATGGTTCCCCCTCCTCCCAAGCCGTAGGGAACCCTGGCGGAAGGACCCCGGCCCAACACTCCAAGCGCCTGCGTGTCGTCAATAACCAACCATCCGCCACAACTACGAATGCATTCGAGAAAAGCTGCAATTGGCGCTGCCAGGCCGCAACCCGGACAAAACCCATCGGCCACCACCACCGGCCGGCGGCCCAGGCATGCGTCCCGCCGGATTAGAGACGATAGCGAGTCCGCGTCGTAGTGGCGGAAGCGGCGCACCGGTACATGACGCGCGGCCGCGCGGCCGACGCCCCACCAGGCCGTCTCGTACAGTTCCGCATCTGCGTATATCGTGGCTCGGCCCGCCGGCCAGGTCTCGAACAAATCGAAAAAGAGGTGCAGCGTTGAAGGGCCCAACGAAGCCGCTTCGCATCCCATCAAAGCCGCCAACTCCGCCGCCAGCGACGGAGTTCCAGGCAAAGTATGCAGCGCGGCCGGTTTGCCGGCCGTGAGCGCCTTCCAGGGACGCAGTGAAGCGTGATCGTGCGCCAGCCCCAGATAGAGAGCCGATGTAAAGTCGAGCACGGTCCATACTCACGCTCACTTAGCCCGCACTGGCAGCCGGTCGCGCAAAAGGACGCTGGGTGGTGTGGTGTCCACCGGCTCTCCGGTCAGATCCACTCCCGTAGCGGCGCGATAAGCGTGCACGTACGCCTGAATCTCGGGCCGCCAATATCGCGCCCAATTGGCCGCCTGCGCCGGCTCATTCTCTTGAATCCAAAGATGGTAGCGGATGGAAAGCAGGATCTGTTCTCCAAACACCGCCAGGTCGCGAAAATGGGTTACCGTCACGTCGGTCCAGTTTTGCAGACGCTTCATGGCATCGACCTGTCCCATCCAGGCTTCGGTGTATGGAACCATGACCCGGCCTTGGAGGAAGGCGCGCATTTCCGGACGCGCCAGCAGCCACTGCTGGATGAGCATTTCCACACGCGCCGTCCAGGGGAGATCGCCGAACTGATTGTGAGCGCCTTCCGCCAGAATCAGGTGTACTTCTTTCAGAGCCTGCAGCAGCGCGAAACCATCCGCCAGGACTGTCGTGTCATCATCCTGCTTGAAGAATTCGGCGGACGAGTACAACAGATGATGAAAGGCCTCAATGAACTTCGAGCGGTTATCGGCGGCGCGCAGGGGCGGCACGGCTTTGCCGTACAACGTCAGGCCGTAGTGGTGGCTGTATTCGTAGGCCCGCCGCGGAACCGTAAGACGATTCCATTCGTCCTGGATATAGCCCCAAAGCAAGCTGCTAAGAGGACGCAGCGGGTCAAGCTCGAACGTCGCCAGCACATCGCCGGCAGCCGCGATGCGCTTGTTCTGGAAGCGCACGCTGACCGCACTGATGGACTGAACGAGCATGCCCTCTTCGAGCCAATAGTTCCAGATCAACTCGAGCAGACATGGCGCCGAGCAAGCCAGGACGCGGCCGTCGAAGACTCCTTCGCAGAACGGGCTGGTGACCAGGCCTTGGTCGCTCAAGGCGGTTTCCACAATGTAGCGGATGTACGGCAAGCGGCTGTCGCCGTTTCCGAGGAAGTCGGCCAGTTTGTCGATCAGTTCCTGGGCCGTCAACTCCACACCATTGCGCCGCGCCTCGGCAGCCACGTCGATCTCGCCGTCCCGCAGGAACACGCCGCACTGGAGCAACAAAAAAACCTCCGTGGCGGTCTTGAGCAGACTGTAGGCACCCACACCTGTGAAGTGTTCCCGTAAACGGGGATTGGCGGCCCGCAGTTCGTTTTGAAGCCGTGCGGAGTCGGGCTTGCAGTCGCCCTCGGGCGGCGACGGAATCCGCTGATCCGAGCAGAAGATCCTGTCCAGAAACGCGCGATAGTTTTCGAACCCGATGGCCGTGGTGCGAGTGCGAATGGTCGGCCACAGCGGGTTCACGTCGCCCGGACGCTGGCGCTGAGGCCGCTCCAGGGTCACATGCAACAGATTGTCGGGAGGCGCGCTGGCCAGACGCCTCGGTTCCGCGAGCGCCTCTTTCTTTCGGGACTTATCGTTTTCCGGCCTGGGATTGTTCTCTGGCATAAATGTTCTCCTTCAGGAAATTCACGATGCCCGCTGCCGGACCTGGCAACGGCAAGGGCTGGAAACCAATTCTGGTGTGGCGATCCTCAACGAGCGCCCCAGCGCCCAATTGCGAAGCAGCCATCGAACCGTGCGTGCTTCGGCCTCGGCACTCAGGAGTGAGTCGGCGCCCGCTTGCCCGAAGACTGCAAGCGCCAGCGAAGGCCGTTCACCGAGAGCCATTGCGGGCGCGTGGCGCCACTGGGCAAACCGGCTCCGCAGGCGCGCCGGCGAGCGGTCGGCAACCCGCAATGCTTCCGGCAAGGTACGTCCCTGGAGAGCCGCCGGCCGATGCTGCGCGAGCAGCGCCACAAATTCCGGCATCGTGGCCAGCATGCCGTCGATCAACGCACGCTGCTGGGCAGACAATCCGGCCAAAGGGTAGAACGAGCGCCAAAGTCTTTCCACGCGCGTCCACTGCGGATGCGGGAACAGCGCGTCGCCCATCGCACAACTGAGCACGACACGAAGCCATGGGAACGGATGCGGGTCGTCTGCGTGGATCCGGAAGACAAAGACCCGGGGGAGACTCACGACGCCGATCATCCCCAGAGTTGCCGTGACGCCCAGATGTGCCAGCGACCAGAAATCGGCCACGATTTCGGAAATCCATCGGTCCCAGAGCAGCCAATAGGAACGGCTGCCGCCCGCCAGCACCTGCCGCGCGCGCAAGACGCGCCGGATCGAAGGGAGCAGGTCCAACAACGCCGCCGCCTGGTGCCCCACCTCGTGGAACAGCGATGAAGCCACACCGCTACCCACCATGCGTTCGCGCGGAACGCGAATGATCGCCACCGGATTCTCCGAGCCTGCGGGAAGCCTGGTGCGCGCGCGCCGTATGGCGGCGCCGGGTCCGGGATCGAGATAACACATGACGGGAGGCGCCAGGACACCGGCGGCGGGCAGCCGAAGGGCGTCGCTCGCAGCCACATCGAGGCCGGCCAACCATACGCCAACCGAACTCTCGCTGCGCTGCGTCATCACATCGGAGAACGTGTGAAAGTCACCCAGCAATGCGTTAAAGCGCATGCGTAAGAAGACGTAGGCCCGGTGCAATTCCTGCGGCGGCGCATGGCTCGTCCACGATTCACCCAAGCGGGCAATGAATCGCGAAATCCGCTGCCTCAGGCTGCTGCGTTCCGCTGCGAGCATGCGGTCGACGGCGATGCGGGCGCTGTTGGAAGGCGCGGCAGCCGCCACCATAGGCTCGATCAGGGCGAAGTAATCGACGCGGTCAAGCCGCGTCAACAACGCCCGGCATTCGTGTTCAAGCATGGCCACTGCGCTCCCTTCCCGCAGCATGGCTTCAAACTCCGAACAGAACGATGCGATTGCCGCGGCGGATCCAACGGCCGGTCCTCCTGTGACCGAACGAGGCTCCGCCGCTGGAGCGAAGCAAGCCCGGGGCATGGCGGCGCGCAGCGGCGGCTGCGGCTGCGCTGGCAACTTGGTCGGGCGGCTGGTTCGGCGGCGCCGCCGCGGCCCTTTGCACGGTTTCGTTAGCAAAGCGCACGAACTGGCGCGCCACTTCGAACTCCTGATCCTCGCGGCTCAGGCCTTCCAATTCCAGCCCAAGCAGATTACCTGCCCCTTGCGCCAGTCGGCCGCCCAGGGCGGCGCCCACGGGCCCTCCGAAGGCGCCGCCTACTACCTTGCCCGCCAGCGGCAGAAATTTCTTGGCCGCGCCTTTCAGGAGTCCACCCAGGTGCTTGCCCAGCGGCGACTGGATGGCCTTTCGTGCGGCCCTGCTAATGCGCTTAACCAAATCGCCGAGAAACTGATCGAGTTCGGCTTCACTCTGAATGCCCAGGAACTCGCTCGCCAACTCCATTTCTTCCACTTCACCCAGAGTCTCTTCGCCTTCCAGCCCGCCTTCGAATTGCGGCTCGGCTTCGAACTCGAACGCGCCGCTGTCCTCAAATTCGCCGGTGTCGGGTGCTTCTAATTGGGTGCGATCCAGGTCGTGCATGTTGTGCCTCTCGTGGGAAATCGTGACTTATTCAGCCACGCACGATCATGCACGCACGCTGCCAGCGCAATCGAAAAGGGTTACCGGCGTGGGAGCGAAATCTGTTTCGTTTTTGGGGTGGAAGGCGGCGAGCCGGCGCGAAATCGCTTTCGCCTCACGAAACTCCGTGGCACTTCTTATACTTCTTGCCGCTGCCGCAAGGGCACGGATCGTTGCGTCCCACCTTCTGGCCGCCATTCACCGGCCGCGCGCTGGTGGAGCCGTCTCCTCCGACGAAATTGAGGTCCGCCAGCTCCTTCTCCTTCTTGCGTTGGATATTGCGCGTGAAGTCCTCCATCGTCTGCTTGGCGGCCTGCCGCTGCTGCTCGCTGGCCGTGGGACGGGCGGGCTCTTCCTCTTCTTCGTCCTCCTCGGGGAACGGCATCACCGGACCGGTGCCGGTGTTGACCTGGAGGAAATAGAGATACCGGACCGATTCGTCTTCGATGCGGTCCATCATGGCGGTGAAGAGGCTGTAGGATTCCTTTTTGTATTCGACGAGCGGATCTTTCTGGCCGTAGGCGCGGTTGCCGATGCCCTGCTTCAATTCATCCATCGACAGGAGGTGGTCTTTCCACTGATTGTCGATGACCTGCAGCATGACGATGCGCTCGGTGTGGCGCATCACATCGGGGCCCACCAGGTCTTCCTTCTCCTGGTATTTCTGGCGCAGATGTTCCATCAGCAGATCGGCCATCTCCGCGCGGCTGAGGCTGGCTAATTCGGCGATATCGAACTTGTATCCGAACTGGCTCAGGACATCATTGCGCAGCGTGGCGAGGTCCCAGGTATCGGGATGCTTATCGTCGGGGCAGCGCATGTCGATGAACTGCTCGACAATGCCGCGGACCATTTCCATGATCCGCCCTTTCTGGTCGATACCTTCGAGCAGCTGCCGCCGCATGCCGTAAACGGCCTGCCGCTGCTTGTTGTTGACATCGTCGTATTCGAGCAGGTGTTTGCGCGATTCGAAGTTTTGCGCTTCGACTGCTTCCTGGGCCTTGGCGATGCGCTTGGTGATGAGCTTCGACTCGATCGGCACATCTTCTTCCATGCCCAGCCGCAGCATCAGATTCTGCATCCGCTCGCCGCCGAAGATGCGGAGCAGATCGTCCTGCAACGAGAGATAAAAGCGCGAACTGCCCGGATCGCCCTGGCGCCCGGCGCGGCCGCGGAGCTGGTTATCGATGCGCCGTGACTCATGGCGCTCCGTGCCGACGATGTGGAGGCCGCCCACGCTGACCACCTCGTCGTGTTCCCCGTCGGTCTGCTGCTTGAAGCGGGCGAACAGTTCGTCCCACTTATCGCGGCGGACGCGATAGAACTGGTCGTGGTGCGTGAAATAGTAGAAATGTTCGTCGGCCACGTACTGCGCCTGGTCTTCGGGCAGGTGCTCCGCCACCTTTTCCTTAAGGCAGGCGTCCTTGGTCATGAATTCCGGGTTACCGCCGAGCAGAATGTCGGTTCCGCGGCCGGCCATGTTGGTGGATACGGTAACCGCGCTCTTGCGGCCGGCCTGCGCCACGATAGCCGCCTCGCGTTCGTGATTCTTGGCGTTCAACACTTCGTGCTTAACGCCCATTCGCTTCAGTAATCCGGATAGCCGCTCGGATTTTTCCACCGAGATGGTGCCCACCAGCACCGGCTGCCCCTTAGCGTTGTACTCTTTAATCTCTTTGGCTGCGTTGCGGAACTTTTCTTCCTCGGTGCGGTACACCATGTCCTGGTTCTCCAGGCGGATCATCTTGCGGTTGGTGGGAATCACCGTCACGTCGAGCTTGTAAATCTTCTGAAATTCCGCGGCTTCGGTTTCCGCGGTACCGGTCATGCCGGCCAGCTTTTTGTACAGCCGGAAGTAGTTCTGGAAAGTGATGGTGGCGAGCGTCTGATTCTCGCGCTGGATTTTGACCGCCTCTTTGGCTTCCACGGCCTGGTGCAGGCCATCGGACCAGCGGCGGCCGGGCATCAGGCGGCCGGTGAATTCGTCAACGATGATTACTTCGGGACCTTCATCGCCATCCTTCACGACGTAATCGCGGTCGCGCTGATAGAGCACGTGCGCTCGCAGCGCCTGCTGCACGTGGTGGTTGTATTCGATGTTGGCCGGGTCGTAGAGATTGCCCACGTTGAGCAGCTTTTCAACCTTGAGCACGCCTTCTTCGGTGAGGGCCGCGGTGCGGTGTTTCTCGTCGATGGTGTAATCGCCGGTGGTGTACTTTTCGCCCGGCTCCTTGCCCTCAATCACCTCTCCGCGCACCAGCTTGGGAATGATGCGGTTGATCTTGTAATACTTGTCGGTCGATTCTTCGCTGGGGCCGGAAATGATGAGCGGGGTGCGGGCTTCGTCAATCAGGATCGAGTCCACCTCGTCGACGATGGCGTAGTGGTGCTGCCGCTGGACGCAATCCTCGAGCCGGAACTTCATATTGTCGCGGAGATAGTCGAAGCCGAACTCGTTGTTGGTGCCGTAGGTGATATCCGCGTTGTAAGCTTCCTGGCGTTCGTGATCGTCGAGATCATGCACGATCACACCGACGCGCATGCCGAGGAACTTGTAGATGCGCCCCATCCATTCCGAGTCGCGCTTGGCCAGGTAATCATTGACGGTGACTACGTGAACGCCCTTGCCTTCGAGGGCGTTGAGGTAGCAGGGCAGCGTCGCGACCAGTGTTTTGCCTTCACCGGTCTTCATTTCGGCGATCTTGCCGGAGTGCAGGACCATGCCGCCGATCAACTGCACGTCAAAGTGGCGCATGTTGAGGACGCGGCGCCCGGCCTCGCGGACCACCGCGAAGGCTTCGATCAGGAGGTCGTCGAGGGGCGCGCCCTGAGCAAGCTTCTCCTTGAACTCGATCGTTTTGGCGGCCAGATCGATATCGGAGAGCTGGCGCATGGCGGCTTCCAGGTCATTGATGGCGGCCGCCTTGGGCAGCAGGCCTTTGATCTCGCGTTCGTTTTTGGTCCCGAAGATTTTGGCCAGAATGGCGTCAATCATGTAAAGGTCTCGATACGGGGGGAATTCCGCAATTCTTATTTTACCCGACGGGGAAAGCCTGGAAGGGTGAACGTGAAAGAAGGCTTCGGCCGACGCAAGCATTCGTCAGCGTCTCGGGCCGATGTGGCGCACTCGGGCCGCGCTGGCACACCTTTTGGGTTAGACTGCGCACAATGGCAGATTCAGACGGCGGAAGGGCCCTATGAAGAGGGACCGCGACACAAGTTGAGGCTCGAATAGCGTCAGGGGCGGCGCTTGGACCGCTCCCTGACGGTCGCGGCTCGGCAGGAGGGCGCTTACGCCAAGTCGTAGCGATCGAGGTTCATTACTTTGGTCCACGCGGCGGCGAAGTCTTTCACGAACGTCTCTTTCGAGTCGTTGCAGGCATAGACTTCGGCGAGTGCGCGGAGCTGCGAGTTCGAACCGAAGAGCAGGTCGACGCGGGTGCCGGTCCATTTGATCTCGCCGGTTTTGCGATCGCGCCCCTCATAC
>PSRJ01000165.1 GCA_003175985.1 Terriglobia bacterium | reverse complement strand
GCCAGTGGCAGCCGGAGGGTATGCAGACCGTCCACTGTCTGACCGTGGCCCGCGACGGCCAGGTATACGTATGCAATCGCGAGGGAGCGCGGATCCAGGTATACGACAAGATGGGGCGGTTCCTGCGCAGCATCGAAATTCCCTGGAAACCCTTCACGCCGCCACCCGATGGAAAAGCAAAGGAGAGCGGAGGCGCCGCCGTGGCGCTCGATCTCTCACACGATTCCGGACAGAGGCTTATTTACCTGATCAACCAGAACAATGGGCAGATCGAGATTATAGAGCGCGAAACCGGCAAGATCCTCTCGAACTTCGGCCGGCCTGGACACTTTCCGGGCGAATTCGACCAGGCTCACGGAATCGCCGTGGATTCCAAAGGCAACGTGTACATCGCCGAAAATCGCGGCAAACGGGTGCAGAAGTTCCGGATCGTGGCTCAGTAGCTAGGGGTGCTTCTCGCCGGGCCGGATGCAGGAAACGCTCGATATCATTCGTCCGCACGTTGCACGAAGATCAGATCCCATTAGGAAAGGCTCGCGGAGCACCTGATCATCCTGGCCGGAGATTTCTCGAACATCCTGTGCTCGTACGATGTCAAATGTGGGATCCTTGCGCAGAAGTCCCCGGAGAATTGCGCTTCGAAAGTTCTCGTCGGCGAGCCACTTCACCGGTTCGGGCGCCGGGCCAACAACCTCTCGCGAAGGCCACGAGGCGACCACTCCTCTCGGTGCGCCTCCAACATCTGTTGTTCTTCACGATTGCGGCGATCAAAGTACTCGGCCAATTCGGTACCGTGCTTCAGGTAATAGCCGATGACCTGATAGATGTCGGGGAGCTGGAGGCTCGGGAAATCCTGGGCGATTTCCTCTGGGGTTGCGCCCCGATTGAACGCGCGGACGACGAGGTCGAGCGTGACCCGGTTACCGCCAATACGGTACACGCCGTGCGCATCCCTCGATAGTGGAATCGCATCGACCAATTCTGCCGTCATATCCTGCTCTCCACTGTACCAGAGGATCTGTTCGGCAGCCGTGAGGCTACTCCTACGGGTGTTTCTCGCCGGGCCGCAGGCCCACCATGTGGCCATTCACGCCCACGTCCCTGTTATTTTCCTGGCAGACGTATTCCAGGGGATCCCAGCCGGGCTCCCAGGAGACCTTCCAGCCGACAGTCCAGGGCTTCGTATAAGCGCCAGGATCGTCGATGGTCGCCTGGTAATGCAGGGTGTTCTCGTCGACGCGTGTATAACGCTCGATGACGTGCAGCTTTTCGGTATGCGGGTGGCCGGCAGCATCGAGCCAGGTGCGGTCGTTGAAGCCTGCTACGTCCACTACCAGCGTGTCGCCCTCCCAATGGCCCACGCTGTGTCCCAGGTACGAGGGGTTCAGAAGGGCCTGTTTGGGATGCTCCCGGCCATCCAAATAAATGATGCGCCACATGTGCGCGCCACCCTCGTAGACTTGCAGAATGCGGTCGGGCAGTTGATAGATCTGCATGGGGAACGGGGTGTTCATCATGCGCGGGATGCCGGGCGGGAGGCAGTATCCTTCCGGGTCCTCTTTGGAGAGCGTGGCTTCGCGCTGATTGTAGACCTCCCTGGCCCAGGGCTGGAAGGGCACATCGATGCGCTCGTCGGTCATCTTCATCTGCGCCGCACGTGTGGTGGCGTCCTTTTCACCGCCACCATTGCCGGAGATGTCGTCGACGATCCTGGGGCTCCAGACACCCTTTCCGTTACCGAGATCCGGATGGCCGTCCGGCAGGCGGGGAGCCGGTTTGGCAGCGGGCCTCGCAGTTGCAGCAGGCGCGCTGCGTTCCTGGGCGTAAACGAAGCAGGCGAACAACAGAGCAAGCGCCAATAGAGCGGCCGGATTTCTCACGCGGAAAACCTCCCAAGTGCGGTTATTGTATATCAAACGAATCACGGACGGGCTCGCGGGCTACAATGATGGAAACGAATGCGTACCTGTCTGGTGGCGGTGGTGCTGGGGTTGCTGACGATGGCAGCCCTCGCGCAGCGGCAGCGCTTCCGCTTCGGACTCGAGGGCGCCACGGAAGGGCGCGCCTCCTCGCTTCCGGCGCAGGGGGAGTTCCACTTCATCCGTGTTGAATACACCGATTTGCCCGAGTTCCATCGGGGCTACGGTTTCGGGTCGCGCAACGGAACCGGAGATGGATGGTGGCTGGTGGACTGGCCCGATTCCGATGAGCATTTCTCGCTGGGAGTCCAGCGCCTGACGCGAATCGAGACCGGCGCGCCGCTACATATGCGGCTCACCGACGACCGGCTCTTCGATCATCCCTGGCTTTACGCTACGCAGACGGGCTGGTGGAACCTATCCGAGCAGGAGATCGCGCGTCTGCGAGAGTACCTGCTGCGAGGCGGGTTTCTGGTTACGGACGATTTCTGGGGCGAAGACTGGGGGTGGTTTCAGCGCACGATGGAACGGGTGCTGCCGGGAATGCCGATCACCGACATCGCGCAAACGGACCTCGTCATGCACGTGGCGTACGATATCGAAGAGAAGGACCGGACGTTCATCCCCGGAACGCGGCACTTATGGCGAGGTCCCGGAGGAATCATCGTGCGGCAGCCGCCGGGCACCACGCCCGCATGGCGCGCGATTCATGACGAACGGAATCGCATGCTGGTCGCCGTCAATTACAATACCGATGTCGGCGATGCCTGGGAGTACGCCGACTCGCCTTACTATCCCGAACCGATGACCGCGCTGGCCTACCGTTACGGCGTGAACTACCTTATTTACGCCATGACACATTAAAACAGCGGCAGTTGTTTGGTGAGATAGCGCCGCGGAGCTTTGGCCGAAGCGAGGCGCTTCATCTGGTCGCTCAGGGAAACCACATGCATGGCGCGAGTGGCCGCGGTCAGCGTCTTAAGAGCTCGCTCGGGGTGCGCTTCCAGATGAAGCGACTGGCCGTCAGTGAGAATATAGAGCCGCGATCCCGGTTCCCATGTTTTGCCCTGGAGGGACGCGAGCTCGCGCCGCAGGAGCCGCAGCACGCGGCGTATTTTCTGGAGGGAAAGACCCTTCCGCCGCAGCGAGGCGACAATAAGTACTTCCAGCACTTGCGGCGGCGCATAGATCCGCCGATGGTCTTCCTTGCGGGGCGTGACGACCTTACGCTCATCCCACCACTGGAGCTGGCGGAGGCTGATGCCCGCCATGCGGGAAACGTCGTTGCTGTAAAATACGCGCTCGCCCAGTGCCGCGGCGGCGCCCCTGGCTGGAAACATACAGGGCGGTTTACGTTTCTCCTCCGTTTGAGATTGTACCTGAATACGAAGGACTACAGGCGCATACGCGCAAGCAGGGTACGAAAGCGCGGATTCGAGCGAAGCGGATCGATCTGCGGATCCACCTTGGCATCGCGCCAGCGGCCCAAGCGGCAGGTTACAACTTCGTTAAAGTAGTCGATTTCAATACGCCCCGTCCAGACGGCCAAGGAAACTTCACGGCTCAGTCGTTTCCGGCGCTGGATGGCAATACCGTAGTATGGGTCAACTTAATCCCCGGCAGCATCCTCGACTCGGTATGGGCCAACACGATCGGCACCACGAGCTACCTGAAACTCGCCGACCTCACCATGGCCGCGCCCGGAGGCACCGGGAACTTCACGCAGTTCGCCAACTTCTCGGCTTTCGGCGCTGGATAACGGTCACGTGGTCCAAGTGTTTGACCCGACCCCCAACGCCCTGGGCAGCGATGGCACGGTAGTCTTTTACGCCAATCTGGACGGTAACCTCGAGCGAGGATTGTTTGCCGCCGTTCCCGTACGGCGCTGAGGCGCAGACGGACAGAGCCGCTAACGTCAGGAAGCGGTTTCGCCATCGTGATTTGGCATGAGGATCACTTCTTCAGCATCTGTTCGTAATTGGCGCCCATCACCTGGCTGATCGGTTTGCCCTCGCGCAGAGCTTTCGCCATCGCTCGTTCGCGCGTTACGATGGCTTCGGCCGCATCCAAAACGCGCTCGATCTCGCGAGCGGCGACAAATACCACGCCGCTGCCATCCGCCACGGCGTAATCGCCCGGCCCTACTGAAACATCTCCTACGGTGACGGGTTCGTTCGTGGACACCTCGATGATGCGCCCGCGCGCGGTGCGGGCCGTATGCGATCTGGCAAAAACGGGAAACTCCAGTTCGCGGCTCTCATCGATATCGCGCGCCGGTCCGTCGATAATTACCCCCGCGATGCCGCGCTGTTTCGCGCCGATTGAAAGATTGCCCCCCCAGGAGGCCGCATCGATTCCGGTGCGCTGCTCGACGACGATAATGTCGCCGGGAGATGCCGCTTCGATGGCCGCAGTACAGAGATGGCGCGTGGTGGCGGGGCGGCCTTCGGCGCGATCGAGCTTCACCGTGATCACGCGGCCCGCGATGCGCCGGTCAGTCGAGAGACGGTGAATCCCGCTCACCGCGCCGGGGAGGTTCAGTTTGTCCACCGCATCGGAAACCGCGCAGGAATCGAGACGGCTCAGCCGGGCGACGTGGTTATCCATCACCGCTCGGGCCGCCAGCGTGAGAAGTGCCGCTCCAGTTTTTCGGCCAGTGAGGTCAATAGGATTCCCGCAAACGCAATAATCAGCACGCCGACGAACAGCGTGTCGGTCTGGAAAGTTTGTCCGCCATAGGCCACCATGAAGCCCACGCCCTGGCTGCCCCCGAACATTTCGCCTACCACCACACCGATCAATCCCAGGGCGACACCCTGGCGGACACCCGTGAGGATAAACGGCACCGAGCCCGGAATCGCGAGTGTCCGGAAAATCTGCCAATCGGAAGCGCAAAACGCGCGCGCCGATCGCAGCAGGTCGGCATCGATGGTCCGGATGCCGCCGACCGTATTTACCAGGATGGGAAAGAACGCCGACATAAACACAATGAAAACTTTCGACCACATCCCGATTCCGAACCAGATGATGATCATGGGGACCATGGCGATGCGCGGCGTCGCGTAGAGCGCATTCAGGAACGGATCGAACAACAGCCGGATGCGGCGATACCAGCCGATGATGACCCCCAACACGACGCCGGTTACCAGAGCGAGGGCGAAACCGATGACAAAGTTGCGGCCACTATACGCCATATCGGCGAGCAGAGTGCCGTGCAACAAGGTTTCGTAAAACTGCCTGGCGATCGCTGAAGGCCCACTGAGAAACAGCGGCGAGATTTTCCCCGCGGACCAGAACGCCTGCCAGATGGCCAGCACCAGCAGCACTGCGCCCCCGCCCAGAATCACCGCCTCATGCTTGTGATAAAAGCTCTGGCGGGGGCGGACGAATGGCTCAGCTTGTGTCGCCGGCCGGCTCAATGTCTCAGTCTCGGTCTTCATACTAATCCGGCGCCAGCACGACGCCGAGGCGTTCGGACTCCTCCTCGATGAGCTGCCAGATGGCGTCTTCCAACTCCAGAAACCGCGGATCGCGCTTCAAGTGCAGCGTCCGCGGCCGGTCAAAGGGAATGCGGAAAACATCCTTGACGCGGCCGGGCCGTGCGCTCATAACGGCCACCCGGTCGGCCAGGTAAACCGCTTCATTAATCTGGTGGGTAATGAACAGGACCGTCTTGCGCGCTTTGGCCCAGATTTTCAGCAGCTCCGATTGCATAAACTCGCGCGTCTGCGCATCCAGAGCCGCGAACGGCTCGTCCATCAACAGCACGGCCGGGTCGGCGGCCAGCGCCCGCGCCAGATTCACGCGCTGCTGCATGCCCCCGGACAGTTCCGAAGGATAGTGGCGCTCGAAACCGGTCAAGCCCACCAGTTTGATGAAGTAATCCGTGCGCTCGCGCATGATCGCTTCGTCAAACCGTCGCTGCATTTCCATTCCGTACCGCACATTACCGGCGATGGTGCGCCAGGGCAGCAGGCTGGAATGCTGGAAAACCACCGCGCGGTCAACGCCCGGGCCGGAAATGCGCTTGCCATCGATCCGGACCATCCCTTCCTCGTAGGGCAGCAGGCCCGCGACGATGTTCAACAGTGATGTCTTGCCGCAGCCGCTCGGACCCACGATCGCCATGAATTCGCCGTCGCCGACCGAGATCGAAACGTCGGAGAGGGCCAGCACGGCAGTAGCGTTGCGCTCGGTCCAGTACCGCTTCGAAAGGTGTTCGATCTCGAGCTTGACCATTGCGCGGTAAACCAGGGACGCCCTGCTACCGGAAGGCCGCCTTGGCCTTGCGGTCTTCGTCCGCTTTGACGCCCGGTCCGAACAGCTTCTCGAAATATCCTTCCTTCACCAGCCGGTCGACGATGCTGTTGTCGATGACAGTGTGGAAATCGAAATCGCGAATCCTGGTGGCGGCTTCCGAGTCCGCCTGGTTCAGGATCGACTTGACCGCGCCTGCCAGCACGTAGGGAATCCGTTCCAGCGCGGCTGATTTCACCTGCAGATCATAGATACGTTCGACGTCCGCCGGATCCTGCTTGTCGTAGGCCAGGTAGGCCTTAACGGCGAAGGCCTTGTCATCATAGAACCGCTTGATCGCTTCAGCGTGGGCTTTGATCAGGTTTTCGGCCAGCTTGGGGTTGGCGGCCACGCTGCTCTTCTTGAACAGATAAACCGTGGAGGCGAAGACATCGTTGTAGTCTGCCATGTTGGCCACGCTCTTGTACCCGGCTTCTTCCACTTTGAAGTACTGCGGGGCCGTGAGAAGCGTGGCTTCGGCGCGCCCACCCATGAGCGCGGCAGCGCGCCCGGTCGCGTCCGTGCCAACGGGAACCCACTGTACGTCGCGAGAGCTCAATCCGAACTTGCCCAGCAGGGCGATGGCGTAATTGTAGGGAGCATCGCCGATCTGGCTCACGGCGAAGCGCTTGTCCTTGAGTTCCTTTGCGCTGTTGATTCCCTTGGCCACCATCAATGCGAACAGCCCCTTGTTTAGCGAACTGCCCACCATCACCAGCGACCCATCCTTGGAACTGGCCTGCAAAGCTTGCTCCATGGAGTAATTGGTCATGGCGGCTTCGCCGCTGACGATCATGGCGATCCCGGCCGGATGCGCGCCGAACACCACGTTGGCATCGTAACCGTACTTCTGGTAATAGCCGCCCTCTTTAGCGATCCACATGGGCCAGGAGGCGCCACTGCGGGTTGGAAAATTGATCGTGATCTTTTGCAGTTGCTGTGCCGCCAGGCTGTGGGCGGCCAGCAGAACGGCAGCCAGCCAGGCCAATCGCAGTCTCGCCGTCATGAGGTTGCTCCTCGGGATTCTTGGGCCCCCGTTTCGATTTTGAAGACTTTCTTGGCGTTGTCTTCGAAGATCATCTTTTTCTCGGCGGCGCTCAGCCAATCGAAGGCTTCGATCAGGTGCCGGGTTTCATCGAGCCATTTTCCGGTCCGCGGATCTTTCACCGTGCCGACGCCGGGCCGCTCCGTGCCGAACAGGCAGCGATCGGCGCCCACGGTTTTGATCAGCAGCTCCAGCGAGGGTGCCGAGTAAAGCACCGTATCGTAATAGAGATTCCGCAACTGGTCTGAGAATCGCGGCCCGGAACGGCGCAGCGAGCCCGCCTCCCAGCGTGCCCACTGATAAGGCACGGCCCCGCCCCCGTGCGAAACCACGATTTTCAGGGTGGGGAAATCTTTGAACACGTTGGAAGTCAGCAAAGAAACGACGGAGATGGTTTCCTCGTTGATGAAATGGGTGGAATAGGTGAGCCGCTCGGATTTGCATCCCATCGAGTGGATGTGGCCGGGCACGTCGAGCTCGACCATCTTTTCGTAGAGCGGATACCAGAAGCTGTCGCCCAGGCCGGGAGTTTCCACGCCGGTGCATTCGCCGGGATCCGGATTCAACAGCAAGCCGGCGAACCCGTCTTCCTTCACGCATTTTTCCAGGTAAGGCAGCACAGCCTTCGGACTCACGTTGGGTGTGAGCGGAAGTCCGCAGACGCCCCGAAACGTCTGCGGGAACAGCTTTACCTGGCGGGCGATGATGTTATTGGCCTCTTCCATGAACCAGGCGACCAACTTGGGGTTCTCGCTGGTCATCATCTGGTACGGCCGGGGCGAGATGATCTGCAGGTCCGTTCCCGCTTCTTTGATCTGGGCGAGGTGCGAGGACCCTCCGAACACCGGCTTGTTGAGCGCCTGAATGATGTCCTCGTCTGTGGCGCCGACGCTGCCCCGCCCGTGCCCGCCGCGATGCGCCAGGATTTGAGCCTTGTATACATACAAGCTATCCGGCGCCGTGACGTGCGCGTGTGCGTCGATTACCATTCCTGCCTCCTGAGGACTCCTGAAAGGGTCGCGTGAGCTAGGGGTGATTCTATCACGCCAGAGCAGGCATCAGCCTACGGTGCGCCCGCGCGCTGCCGCAGTTTTCCTTCCATCGCACGCTCTGTCTTTTGCTTGAGAACTCCGAAGAGCCAGTACAATCCCGCCAAAAAGACCAGAACCATCAGCCAGCGCATTACGTTTGCCAGCAGGGCCGCGGTCAGCGCGGGCCACTGGAATGGGAATTGGCTCAGCTTATCGGCGCGCTCCAGCATCCAATGCCATCCAGTGTGAGCCACAAGGGCGGAGAGGATGATGGTTCCAATCCGTTCCGCCACTGCGAATCGAAAGAGGGCTTCCAGGAGCGGAATGAGCGCCACCAGCACCAGTAACTGTCCGAGTTCGACGCCGATATTGAAGGAGAGCAGTGATGTCAGCAGGTGCGATCCGGCGAATTGGAGGGTCTGCCGCAGGGCGAAGGAGAAACCGAACCCGTGGACCAGGCCGAAGCCGAAAGCCATCATCCAGCGCCGTCCGACCGTGGTGCCGCCGACAATGTTTTCCAGCGCCATGTACACGATGGAGATCGCGATCAGCGTCTCGATGAGCGGCGGAAACCACAGCGCGTCCGGCGCCAGGTTGTAGGCCGACGCAATCAGTGTAATGGAATGCGCTACCGTGAACGCGGTCACCACGGGAACGAGTGCGCGGAACCGCCGGAAGGGGATGACCAGGCAGAAGAGGAACAGAAGATGATCGGTGCCTTCCAGAATATGGAGGAATCCGAGATTGACGAACCGGAGCGCCGCCTGGTGCCAGCGCGGATCGAGCCGGACCAGTCCGGGATCGCCGGTTAACTCGAACGCACGCACAATTCCCGTAGGCGGCAGGAACCGCAAAACTGTGATTACGCGCAGACCCAGCCGTGCCAGGCCCGGATGGGTCGAAAAATCCGAGCGGTCCGATTGAATGGGATACTCGAACAAAATATCCAGCAGCGCCTGGTCCCAGACCATCTCCGTCTCATTGGGCAGCACGGGTCCGGTGACGTGCGCGCGCGCCTCTTCGTACGATGCAAACGACCGGTCCGAGGGCAGGGATGCTCTTGTGGCAACCACCCGCGGCTTGGGCAGCCGCACATCGTTCTCATACACCTCGATCGCATCCGAAACCCACAGAGTGGCGGCGTCGGGGAGCAGCGCGTTGGCCCGCTCGAGATCCAGATATCCGGGCCCGCGCTTGGGAAAGTCGAAATCGCGCATGGCCTTGAGCGGCGCCCGCACCAGCAGATGGAGTTGGCTGCCCTCCGGCCTAAAAAACGCCTGCACCGTGACATCGGTAGGGATATCGTGCGCGGCCGCGGCGAACGGCAGCACCAACAGAAAAGGAGTGACCAAAGACCGGCTCATGCGTCCAAACCGAATCGTGTCTAGTAGCTTACATCAAAGCC
>PSRJ01000380.1 GCA_003175985.1 Terriglobia bacterium | reverse complement strand
GGCGCAGGTGGCCCTGGCGCTGGTGCTGCTGGTCAGTTCCGGCCTCATGATTCGCACATTCCTCGCAATGCGCCACGTCACACCGGGATTCAGGCGCCCCGAAGAAGTGCTCACGGTTCGCATCTCTATCCCGGAGGATGCGGTGAAGGATGCCGGCCAGGTCGCACGCATGGATCAGGAAATCTTGAAGAAACTGGGCGAACTGCCGGGAGTGATATCGGCGGCCGCTTCCAGCGCGCTCCCCATGACGGAGTTTCACAGCAACGATCCCATATTTGTCTCCGACCGTACTTACACCGATTCTCAAATTCCTCCGCTGCGCCGGTTCAAATTCATTACTCCCGGCTACTTTCAGACTCTGGGCAATTCCATCGTGGCAGGCCGCGACCTCTCGTGGACCGATATTCAAAACCGCACGCCCGGAGTCTTGGTTTCTGAAAACCTGGCGCGCGAATATTGGCATGATCCCGCGAAAGCCATTGGCAAACGCCTTCGTCAGAACCTGAAAGAGGAGTGGCGCGAGATCATCGGAGTGGTGGCCGACGAGCGTGACGATGGAGTCAATCAGAAGGCTCCTCCGATCGTCTACTGGCCCTTCGCGATGCCCGAATTCTGGGGCCAAAAACCGATGGTGGCCCGTTCCCTGGCCTTTGCGGTCCGCGGCTCGCGCACCGGCTCGTCCGGCTTTCTGGCGCAAGTGCAGCAAGCAGTCTGGTCGGTCGACCCGAATCTCCCTCTGGCCCGCGTCAGCACGCTGGATGAAATCTATCGCAAGTCAATGGCGCGAACGTCGTTCACGCTCGTGATGCTGGCGATCGCCGGCGGCATGGCGCTGCTGCTCGGCCTGGTGGGCATCTACGGTGTGATCTCCTATTCGGTTTCGCAGCGCACCCGCGAGATCGGAATCCGTCTCGCGCTGGGCGCGAAGGAGGCCAGCGTGAAGCAAATGTTCGTGCGGCATGGCCTGGGGCTCAGCGCCGTTGGGTTGACGATCGGACTCGCGGCAGCGGGTATGCTGACCCGCCTCATGTCTTCGCTGCTTTTCGATGTCAGCCCTGTCGATCCGCTAACTTATATAGCGGTATCCGTGCTGCTGGCGCTCGCCGGCGTGGTCGCCAGTTATGTGCCCGCCCTGCGCGTCACCAGGGTCGATCCTGTCGAAGCGCTGCGCGCGGAGTGATTATCTCGCCGGCAGCGCGAATACGTATATCGCGTTCGCGCCCGCAACCGGCCTGAGTTCGGGCGCCACTTGCCGGATCAACCCCTGCGTCAGGGCGCCATCGCCAGTCATGACCGCGACGTACTGCTTTCCGTTCACGCCGTACGTAATGGTGCTGACCGAAACGCTGCCGCCCAGCACCGTTTCCCAAAGCACTTTTCCGTTATCGGCATCGAACGCGCGGAAGCGGCGGTTCAAATCTCCGTTGAAGACCAAACCGCCCGCCGTCGCTAAAACCGCGCCATTCGAGGGGGTGCGCCCTGTGCTCCAGCGCTGGATCTCGCCTGTCGACATGCTGATCTTAGCGACTCCGGTTAGATTATTCGGATCGGCTCCCGGACGCGTCGCGTTGGCCCGCTTTCCGCCCTCCACGTTATCCAGGCAAGTGTCGGTGAAGGGCACATACAACGAGTTGGTTTCCGGTGAATACGCCGTAGGCCAGTAGCTTCTGGTGTTGAAGTAGCAGATCAGCTTCTCTTCTTTCGGCTGCTTGAAGATCAGGCTTTCGTTCAGGTACACCTTGCCCGTTTTGCCGTCGATCTTCGAGATCAGGAACTCCGGCGTGTCATATGGAAAGGGAGTGGCCCACAAGAACTGGCCGTTGCTGCGATCGAGTTCAAACACCCCGCCGCCTTCGCCCACCATGACGGCCACATCCCGCTGTTCACCGCGCTTTACCTCGGGATTGAACCACTTCACGTACTTCGGATCAGGATTGTAGGCCGTCCGGAACAGGGTCCGCTCGTGAGTGTAGTCTTCGTCCCAATCGTCGCCCGGAAGGTGTTGGTAATACCAGACCAGTTTGCCCGTCGCCGGATCCAGAGCCAGCGTGGAGTTGCTGTAAAGGTCCGACGGCGATGAAGTGGGAATGGCGTCCCATTTCCCTCCATGGCGCGCCATGCGCGAGTTCGGCGTGGGATTGGCAACTCCCCAATAAAGCAGCTTCTTGATCGGATCGTAGGTGCCCGGAAGCCCCCACGTGGAAGCGGTACGCTTCTCCACGGGAGCTCCGCCCCAGGTATCCGGGTTGGGATCGCCGTCGCCTTGCGTGGTATAGAACTTCCAGAGTTCCTTGCCGGTCACGGCATCGTGCGCCGCAATGTAGCAATTGGCGCGCAGTCCGCCAGTGCAGGTACCGCCCGAGATCACCTTGCCGTCCACCACAATTGCGCCCGACGTGTGGCCCCGCTGATCGGCCTTGGTCTGCCACCGCGGTTCTCCCGTTCGGGCATCGATGCCGACCACGTTGCTGTCCGGCGCGGTGTAGAGAATCATGTCCTGGTAAATGGCAATGGTCTTCGTGCGCGCGCCCGTGCCCTGGCCGGGGTTGGCGAGCTTGTGCTTGTACTCCCACAGCAGATCCCCGTTGGTCGCGTTGAGCGCGAGGACGGAAGCGCCCGGAGAGATCACATACATCACACCGTCTCTCACCAGCGGAACGCTTTCCGAAGTTCCGGCGGGGAGTCCCCTGGTCCATGCAAGCGCAAGCTGCGCCACGTTCTGCCTGGTGATCTGCTTCAGCGGGCTGTAGCGCTGCGCGTCGTACGTGCGGCTGTACATCAGCCAGTCGTTCGGGTTCGGGTTGAGGAGCTCTTCCTGCGTGACCGGCTTATAGTTCTGCACCTGGGCGGCGATGCCCACCATAAAGGAGACAGCCAATAGAAGGGTTTTCATGACTCACTTCTTCTCGGGCAGCGCGAACACATACAGCGCATTTCCGTATGGTGGATAATGCACGTCGCCCGCGAGGATGCCCGGCACCATGCGCGGGCTCCCGCCTCCGAGGCCGGTCGAGACGGCGATATATTGCCGCCCGCCGACGCTATAGGTCAGCGGAAAACCCTGCACGGAGGTGCCCAACCGGATCTGCCATAATTCCCTGCCGGTCCTGACGTCGACGGCGCGCAACACCCGATTCATGTCACCCACAAAAGCAATCCCGCCGGCCGTGGAGAGGACGGCGGTCATGAACGGCGCGCGCTGCTCGATCTTCCAGTTCTCTTTCAGCGTGCGGACGTCGAATGCGGCGAACTTGCCGACGTTGCCATTCGAACCGGGAGATTCGTAGAACCGCCGCGCCGCGCCCCCGCCACTGCCGCCGCCTTCTACTAGTTCAATCTTCTGCGCGTTCATCTCCTGGCAGCTTTGCGCCACCGGGATGATGAGCTGGTTGGTGCCCGGATGGTAGCTCATGGCGTGCCAGTTATGGCCGCCTTCCGAAGTGGGACAACTTTGCACCCACTCGCCGATCTGGTTTTCGATGATGTCGTTGCGGTAATGAGGAGCGCCCGTTACCGGGTCGTAGGAATCGTAGATGTTCTGAAAGACGGTTTCCTTGTGGCCAAGATATTTGCCTGTGCGCCGGTCGAGTTTCCAGAGGACGCCGGCCTTGCCAGCGCTGAACACCAGCTTCTGGCCGTTATCGTCCACCAGCACCCGTTCGAACACCTCATCGAGATCGAGCGTTTCGCCGGGGGCATGGTCGTAGTACCAAGCCAGCTTGCCGGTGTCCACGTCGAGCGCCACGGTCGAGTTGGCATAGAGCGTCTCGCCGTTGCCCGATTGGCGGCTCGCGCGCATCCAGGGCTTGGACTGCGCGGTTCCCCAGTAGGTCAGGTTGAGATCGGGATCGTAGCTACCGGTGATCCAGGTCTCGCCGCCCGCGCGGAACAGGCTGGGAAGCTTGCCCCACGTATCACCGCCGGGTTCGCCCTCTTTGGCGATGGTGTGAAACTTCCATACCAACTTGCCGTCCTTGGTGTCGTATGCGCTGATGAAGCACTTTTCCTCGCGATACTGGGAACACAACCCTCCACCCAGGCCTTGCACCACCTTGCCCTTGATCACAATCGGTCCGCTGCTGGTGCTGTAGTTGCCCTTCGCGCGGTCGCCGATAACTGTGTCCCAAACGTTCTTGCCCGTGCGCGCCTCGAGCGCGAAGATGTGCGCCTCGCCTGTCGTCACGAACACTTTATCGTCGTAGATCGCCAGACCCCGCTGGGAATTTCCCGCGGCCGATTGGCCGATGCGGTTTTCCCAGATCAGATCGCCGGTCCGCGCATCCAGCGCCTGCACGATGTTGCCGGGGTTATTGATAAACATCGTTCCGTTGTGTACCACGGGCGCCGGCTGATTGGTTCCTTCATTCATCGCCCAGACCCACTGGAGTTGCAGGTCTTTCACGTTTTGCGTGTTGATCTGGTTCAGCGGGCTGTAATTGTTGGCGTGGTAGTCGTGCCGGATCATGAGCCAGTCAGCGGAGTCGGGATTGCGGAGCATGGCGTCGGTAACCGGAGTGTAATTCTTCACCTCGCCGGATACCATCAACCCGCGCGGCTGCGGGGGCTGGCCTCCGCGGCCCGCGGCCGCCTGCTGTCCCTGCTGCCCGCCGCGCCCCGCCTGGGCACGAACCTGACCGGTGGCTACCGAGCGGATCGGCAGACGCGTCGCGGCGCTCAACGCCGGGTTCCCCGCGCGCGCTCCGTTGTAATCCAGGATGAAAGCAACCACGTTGACGTAGGCTTGTTCGCCGAGGCTCCCGGGATTGTTGGGTGGCATCGCTCCCTGGAGAAACGCCACCAGGTCGGCCGTGGTACGGTCTCCCCAACTGCTGATGAACTGCTGGCCCGCCAATGCGGATGCGCTGTTCAATCCGCTCAAATCGGCCCCATGGCAGGCGGCGCAGCTTGCCTGGTACACGGTGCGGCCCGCGGCGGCTTGCGCGGTAGTGTACGGCCCCGCGGCTTGTTGCCCGGTGACGCGCACCACTCCGTAGACAGCCAGGAAGCCCAGGGCCCACGCAAATCGTTTATTGAGACTGTGCATTTGTAGCACTCCTAACGCAATAGCCAACCCCAGACCACACCTTCGGGCGCCTTCTCACTTTGGATCTGCACATAGAGCCCGCCCTTCTTCAAACTGTCCACTTGCGGCGGTGTCAAATCGACGGTTCCACTGATCGTGCCGCTGGTAGCCTTCGCAACCGTCAGATCGGCAATGACGGGACCACGCACTCCGGCAGCCACGCCGCCGTGCAACTGCGCTGTTGTGGCGGCGGAGCGCAGCGAATCAAAAGAACCCGTGATCGTCAGCTTGGAACCCGCCAGCGTCGCGGTGACAGACCCATTGCCGGCCAGCTCGGGCCGCGTCCGGGCGTCCGCCGGCAAGGCGTTCAGGCGAGCCTTGTAGGTTTCGCCGGTCTGCGCCGCCAAGCCCAGTGCACAGACGATAAGTATTGCTGCTCTCCATTTGTTCCGTGACATATTAGCCTCTCGCCGTCTCAGAAGTTCCTCGACCGCTTGCGCTCGCAAACTGAGCCGCGACCATCAGGGAGCGGACGAGCAACTTCCGAAACACAGCACTACTATTTCGTAGCCGCCTGCTCCTGCGCGCGTCCGCCGCGAAGTATGTTCCCGATCGCCTCATTGCCTTCCTGGCAGGCGTACTCGTAGATTCGATATTCGGCGTCGCGGCTTAGCGGGAAGGCTACCTTCCACGGTTTCGTGTAAACGTTGGGGTCTTCGATGGTCGCTTCATATTGAATGGCGTCCTCGTTGATTCGTGTAAACCGCTCCACAAGATGGAAGGCCTGACTCTGCGGAATACCTTTGATCCGGCCACCCGCGGCGCTGGTCGACACCCATCCTTTTCCGTTGTAGTTGGTGGTGTCCACGACGAGTGTGTTGCCTTCCCAGTGGCCGCGCGCGTCGCCATCCCACAGCCGAACGCCCGCGGCAGGGTGAGGCCGTCCGTCCAGCGGGATCACTCGGGCATTGTGGATCATCTCATAGAGGATCACGACGTATCCAGGAATCTGCACGATCTGATACGCATTGTTGTAGCCCGCGGGGAAGATCGCCCCGGGAATTCCGCGCGTGATGCAGCGGTCCCAGAGGCTCATGTATTCGTAGGAATCGGTGATGTGATCCGCGTCGTAGTCTCTTTTCGTTTCGGCTTCGGGCTTCACAGGGACACGGCCATCCGGCGGGTCCACCACCAATGAACTCTGCCGCGAACCTACAACCTTGGTCCCGGAATCGAACCAGAACTGGTTGTAGGCCCCCACGTCGCCGGCCTGCCGGGGAGCGTCCTCACGGCTGATGGCCGCCCGCTTTTCCAGTTCGGCAGCCTCCTGTTCGGTCAGAAACGCTTTGCCCGCCAGCTCGCGGGGCCGTTCAAACGGCGTGATCGTGGGATTGGTCCAGATGCCCTGCAAATCCGGCTGCCCGTCCGGAGTTTTAGGCTGCGTCCAAGTTTTCGCCGCCGGCTTCTTCGGCGCCTGGCCGAACAAGGGCAGACCCGCCACAATCAGGATTGCTGCGAACCGCATCAACTACCTCCCTCTCTCTGTTCGGTCATTCTATCCCAATCGAACCCCACGAAAGCAGCGCGCCCCGCCGCCGTTTGAGATATACTGCCAGCTATCACTTGGAGGCTTTCGTGAAACACCTTTGGATCGCATCGTTATTGCTGCTGAGCGCCCCGGCATTCGCGCAGCAGCCACAAGAAATCCCGTACGACGCCAATGTGACCTGGTTGAAACTTCCGGCCGACCTGCACCTCGGTGAACCGTCGGGTGTGGCTGTCAATTCGAAGGGGCATTTCTTCGTATTCAATCGCGGCAACAGCATCGGGCCGGCTTATGGCGCAACCGCGTCCCAGATCCTGGAGTTCGGCCCCGATGGAAAGTATGTTCGCGAGATCGGCCACAACCTCTATGCCTGGTCGTTCGCGCACGACGTCCGCGTCGATAAGGATGACAACATCTGGGCCGTGGACAAGGGCTCGGATATGATCATCAAGTTCAATCCTGAAGGCAGAGTGTTGATGGTATTCGGCCGCAAGAAGGAAGCCTCGGATGAAGGCGGCCCCTGGACCCGCGTCAACCCGCCGCGTCCCGCAGTCGATGGCCAGTTCCGGCAACCGACCGATGTGACGTGGGACACGCAGGGCAACATCTTCATCAGCGACGGTTACATCAATTCCCGCGTAGCCAAGTTCGACAAGAACGGCCACTGGGTGAAGTCATGGGGCACGCCGGGTAACAAGCAGGGCGAGTTCAACACGCCGCACGGAATTGCCGCCGACGCGAAGGGCAATATCTACGTGGCTGACCGCGGCAACAGGCGCATCCAGGTGTTCGATCCCGATGGCCAGTTCCTGCGCGAAATCAAGATCAATGTTCCGATCCCGCCCGATGCCATGCCGTGGATGGGCAACAAGCCGACACCGGAACAGGCCGCCAACGGCACGATGGCTGCGGGAGCTCCGTGGACGGTCTGCATTACGCCGGGGCCCGGCACGCAGTACCTGTACACTTCCGACGCGTTTCCCGGCCGCATCTACAAACTCACCTTGGACGGCAAGCTGCTCGGCTACCTGGGTAGCTCGGGCCGCATGCCGAAAGAGTTCGGATGGATCCACGAACTGGCGTGCCCCGCCGAGAACACGCTCTACGCCGCGGAAATCCTCAACTGGCGCGTAAACAAGCTGACCCTGCATCCGGAAAAGCAGGTAGCCCCGCAGACTTCCGCCGCCCTCAAATAATCTCCGCTTCACTTGAGACCGCTCCCCGCCAGCCTGGGGAGCGGTCTTTCGCATCAGAATTGTACTCTCGCCACGATCATTCCATTGGGAGGCGCGCTCAGCGGAGTCCGTACTGATATTGGCGCCATAGCCTGATGTTGGTGCGAGAATTAGTCGAGCGGCTCTACCTTGACAATTGAGGCGCCATGGTTGCTGCCAATCCACAGCGCGGCGGGGTTCCTGGAATCGTCAACGTAGACGCGCCGGATATTGGTCGAACGCGGCAGCATATATTCTGTGTACTGGCCGCTCTTAACATCGAGACGGGCCACGCGGTCGGTGAGCATGGAGCCGGTCCACGCATCACCGTTGCGGTCGAGCACGGCGTCGTATGGGGCGCTCCATGGCGTGGGTACTTTCCATTCAGTCATCTTTTCGGTCTTGGGATCGAACATGCCGATGGCGTTGCCCTGGTATTCGCCAAACCATAACCGGCCTTCCCGATCGACGCGGCCGCGGCGCGGGCGGGAGTCCGGCGTCGGAGTCCGGAAGACGGTCGGCTCCTTCGTTTTGGCATCGATCTTGACGATGTTGCCGGCCGAAAAATCGAGCAGATAGACATTGTTCTGCGCGTCCGAGTGCAGGCCGTAGGTCCCGATGCGCTTGCCGGTCTGGGGATCCTTGAAGTTACCCAGGTTCTCGAACTTGTTCGAGATCAGGTCGAGCCGGTAAATATTGCCGACATCCGAATTCTTGATCCATACCTTGTGGTCGGTGGGCGTGCCCTCGATGGCGAGATGCCCGAGTTGCCCGCCGTCGGTATCCCACTCCTTGGGAGTTTGCCAGAACTGGAACTTCCCGGTCTTCCGGTCTAACCTGGCGATGGCGCTTTGATACATCACACCTACCCATGGATTGTCATCGTTATCGAATTCCAGATCCAGCGTGCCTTCCGGGAAACCCGGTTTCACGACCGGGATCGCATATTGAGTTACCTTGCCCATTTTCGGATCCATCTTGCCGAGGAACATCTGGCCGAAGTCGGAATACCAGACGTTGCCTTCGCGATCGAGCACTACGTCGTGCGGCTGAATCAGCGGACTAGGCAGGTCATATTCGGTGATAATCACATGCGTGGATTTGCCGGTGAGCCGCGGCAGAGTCTTCAGCGGAAAGTCCCAGGTCGCCTGCTGGCTCAGGTTGACGCCGGCGAGCCATTCCGCGGTCTTCCGGCCGCTGCCGCCACGTTCCACATCGCGGCTTGCCGTGCCGGCCAACCGCTGCGGCTTTAGCGGAGTGCTGCCGGGATAATAGAGGCTCATCCGGTGGATCACTTCCTGGAAGCTGTCGGCGTCATGCGTGGATCGCATGATGCGCTCGAGCGTGTGGCAGCCGACACAATTCAGCAGGAACCGTTTCTGCTCGTCACTCCCCGGCATGTTGATCAGCCATTCCGCATTGGTGAGATGGGCGGAGAGGTTCTTCACGTTCTTGAGCTTGAGATCCGCTTTGGCTTCCCGGCCGGAGACGACATCGGCGGCCGTGGATCCATCCAGTTCATAACCCGCCGCTCGCGCTTTC
>PSRJ01000333.1 GCA_003175985.1 Terriglobia bacterium | reverse complement strand
GGTGCTGGAATATGGCGGCGCGCTCTCCGGAGAGCACGGGGATGGGCTCGTGCGCAGCCCTTTCATGCGGCAGATGTTCGGCCCGGTCCTCTACGAGGCGTTCCGCGAAATCAAGCGCACCTTCGATCCGGCGGGCATTTTCAATCCGGGCAAGATTGTGGACGCCCCGCCCATGACGTCGAACTTGCGGCTGGGAGCCGGTTATCAAACGCCCTCGCCAAAGACCTGGTTCGATTATTCCGAATATGGCGGCTTGGGCGGCGCGGTGGAAATGTGCAGCGGCGTAGGCGCCTGCCGCAAGAAGTTGGCGGGCACGATGTGCCCCTCATACATGGCGACACGCGACGAGTCCGCCTCCACGCGCGGGCGGGCAAACACTCTGCGCATGGCCATGACCGGCCGCCTTGGAGAGAGCGGGCTTGGCGATGACGGTGTGTATGAGGTGCTGGACCTGTGCCTGGAGTGCCGCGCCTGCAAAGCCGAATGTCCGGTCGGTGTGGACATGGCGCGCTTCAAGAGCGAATTCCTCGCCGACTACTGGTCCCGCCACGGGACGCCTTTGCGGGCCCGCGCGCTGGGCAATGTTCATCGGCTCTCTCGCTGGGGAAGCCGGTTTGCGCCACTGGCCAACTGGATTTCGAGCAGCTTGCCGGTGCGTTGGGGCAACGAGAAACTGTTAGGCCTCGATCGCCGGCGGGTCCCTCCGGCCTGGAAGCATCAGACTTTGGAACGCTGGCTGGCGCGCAATCCGCGGCAGCTCCGGGGCAAACCGGTCACAGTCTTCAACGACACATTCCTCAATCACTATCATCCGGAGGTCGGAGTAGCCGCCGTCGAAATCCTGGAACGCGGCGGTTGCGGAGTAACGGTGGTGCGACCAGGCTGCTGCGGGCGTCCGTTGATCTCGCAAGGCCTGCTGGCGGAGGCTCGCGCAGCCGCCGCTCATTTGGTGGAATCGCTGTTCCCGGTAGCGCAGCGCGGGGAGAAGATTCTGTTCTGCGAACCGAGCTGCCTTTCGGCACTCAAGGAGGACGCGCCTTCTCTGCTACGCGGTGACCGGCAGGAAAAGGCGCGCACCGTGGCGGAGGCGTGCCTTCTGTTCGAGGAGTTTGCCGCGACGCTCGATTTGCCCTTGCGTGCCGGACCCGCTCGCATTCTTTTGCACGGGCACTGCCACCAGAAATCCATGGGGCTGCTGCCGGCGGCCATGTCGCTGCTTTCGCGGATTCCCTCGGCGGCGGTGGTCGATCTCGACGCCGGCTGTTGCGGCATGGCGGGATCGTTCGGCTATTCGCGGGAACACTATGACGTTTCCCATGCGATTGCCGAGCGCCGCCTGCTGCCCGCCGCCCGGTCGATGAAGCCGGGCGATGTGCTGGTGGCCGCGGGCACCTCCTGCCGGCACCAGGTGTCCGATCTCGCGGGAGTGCAGGCCGTTCATCCGGCGATGCTGATTCGCAGTCTGTTATAATCCGCCCCAAGGTGAAACGATTCCCGGGTTTTGTCTTCGCGCTATTCGCCTGCGCGGGATCTCTAGCCGCCCAGGATGGTGCGGCCCTTTACAAATCGACGTGCGCTCTTGCCATGAAGGGGGCATGGATCGTGCCCCGAGCCGGCAGGCTCTGCAGGCCATGTCAGCCGGCCAGGTGCTGGCCGCCATGGAGACCGGGCCCATGATCTCGATGGCCAGCCGCCGCAACGCCATCGAGCGCCGCGCGATCGCGGAATTCGTCACTGGCAAATCGCTCAGTTCGAAGTTCGAAACCGCGCCGCGACCCGAAGCGATGTGCAAGAGCGCGGGCGATTTCACCAATCCGCTTGCCAGGCCGATGTGGAACGGCTGGGGCGTCAACACATCGAATACCCGGTTTCAGGACGCCGCCGCGGCCGGTCTCTCGGCCGAGCAGGTCCCGCGGCTCAAAATAAAGTGGGCTTTCGGGTTTCCCGGAGATCAGAGCGCCAACGCGCATCCGACCATCGTGGGTGGGCGAGTTTTCACCGGCAGCGCGGGTGGTAAGGTCTACTCGCTCGACGCCGCGACCGGCTGTATCTACTGGTATCTGGATGCGGGCGCCACCGTGCGCAGCGCGATCACTGTCGCCAAGCTGGATGACACCTCCGGAACTCGCTACCTCGCATTTTTCGGCGATGCCCGCGCGTTCGCCTATGCCGTAGATGCCGCCACCGGCAAGCAGGTTTGGAAAACCCGGATCGACGATTTTCCGTTGGCCGGCATCACCGGTTCTCCGGTGTTCTACAACGGCTGGATCTACGTCGGCGTGCGTTCGGGTGAAGAAGCCGCGGGCGCAACTCCCGACTACGAGTGCTGCCGGTTCCGCGGCAGTGTAGTTGCGCTGGACGCCGCCACGGGTAAGCAGATTTGGAAAACCTACACGATTGACGAGCCGAAGCGGACCAGGAAGAACAAATCCGGCACGCAGCTTTGGGGTCCTTCGGGCGCTCCGGTATGGAACAGTCCCGCCATCGATCCCCTGCGCAACGCGCTCTACGTCACCACGGGAGACAACTACACCGAGCCGACCACGCGCACCAGCGATGCGTTCATCGCTATGGACCTGGGCACGGGAAAGATCCTCTGGACCCGACAGATGACAGAGACCGACGCCTACACTTCAGCTTGCCGCCTGCCGGATAAGACCAACTGTCCGGATGTGAACGGTCCCGACTTCGATTTCAGCTCTCCGCCGATACTGGTGACGCTCGCTAACGGAAAGCGAGCGCTGGTGGCCGGCCAGAAATCCGGGATTGTGCATGCCGTCGATCCGGATCAGCAGGGCGAAGTGCTCTGGCAAACGCGCGTGGGCAAGGGCGGCACCATGGGCGGCGTGCAGTGGGGCTCCGCAACGGATGGGCGCAACGTCTACGTCGCCGTCTCCGATATCGGCCGCATCATGTTGACCTACAGCAACCAGACCGACGCCGACCCGAAACAGGGCGGGGGAATGTACGCGCTGCGCCTGGATAACGGGCAGAAGGTATGGTACGCGGCGCCGGCGGGATGTGGCGACCGCAAGCGCTGCAGTCCGGCGCAATCGGCGGCCGTGACGGCCATCCCGGGCGTAGCCTTTTCGGGTTCGGTGGACGGCCATTTGCGGGCCTACTCCGCCGTGGATGGCAAGGTGATTTGGAATTTCGATACGGAGCGCACGTACCAGACGATCAACGGAGTGGAGGCACGCGGCGGATCGATCGACGGCCCGGGGCCGGCCATCGCCGGTGGAATGCTGTTCGCCACCTCCGGGTACGTCACCGCGGGAGGCGCACCGGGCAATGTGCTGCTCGCTTTTTCCGTGGACGGGAATTGATCGCGGCCCAGGGAGTTACGAACTATGAAACAGACGATTTCGCCCCGCGCTCTGTGGACAGCCGGGTTTCTGTTGTTGAGCTCCGTTCCGGCACTGGCACAAGGCGGTAACACGTACGCGCCTTACTGGCAGCCGCCCGTGGTCAAGGGCGGACCGGTGCCGCGGCTTCCCGACGGCACCCCAAATCTCCAGGGTTACTGGGCGGGGCGCTTCAACCAGGCGATCTACGACATCGAGGATCACCCTGTGGCGCGCCCCGGCATACCCGCCGGCAAGGGAGCTATCGTCGATCCGCCCGGCGGCAAGATTCCTTACAAGCCCGAGGCGGCCGCCAAGGCCAAAGACCTTCGGGAGAACCACGTGTATGACGAACCCGAAGCGCATTGCTTCATGTCCGGCGTTCCTCACACTGCTTATCAACAATTCGGGTTTCAGATCCTGCAGCCAAAGGGCAATTTCGTGCTGGCCTATGAGTACGCACACTCCTTCCGCATCATTCCAACGGATAGCCGCCCGCACGTCTCGCCTTCCATAAAACTCTTCATGGGAGATTCCGTAGGCCATTGGGAAGGCGACACACTGGTGGTGGATACGACCAATCAAAGCGGCCATACCTGGTTCGATATGGTCGGCAACTTCACAACGGAGAACATTCACGTGGTGGAGCGGATCACGCCGGTCGACGCCAACAACATCAACTACGAAGCGACCATCGAGGACCCAACTATTTATACACGGCCGTGGAAGATTGCCGGCACCTGGGGGCGGCGCCTCGATGCGAGTTACGAGCAGTTCGAGTTCGCCTGCATCGAAGGGAACGACGACCTCGAGCACTATACCGAAGCCGTTGGCGGGAAGGCCAAAGCCAAAGGCCGGTGAGATCGCAATCTCTCCGCGCAGGGGCCATGGGGTTATGATCGTCTCATGGTCGTAGCCGGCCGGCAGAAGTCGATCGCCTTCTTTATCGCACTCGGCGCGGGCCTGATCACCGTCAGCTTACTTCTCTACATCGGTTGGGTGCTACTCAACTGGCGCACAGGGATTTTGCTGTTTCTCGGGGTCCTGCTGCTGGCCACAATCATCGGCGGAGTCGTCCTGAACACGCTCTTCCTGGTACGTGAAATCCGGCGGAATGCGCAGCACGATGCCTTTATCAACGCGGTCACGCACGAGTTGAAAACACCAGTCGCCTCCATACGGCTTTACCTCGAAACGCTTCAAGCCCACGCCGTGGATGATGAGAAACGGCGCGAGTTTTACCGCATCATGCTGGCGGACAGCGAGCGGCTGCTGGGGACCATCGAGCAAATTTTGCGCACGGGCCGCGTGGGCCCTGCGAGCCGCAGGCCCAACCTGGCGCCCCTCGATCTGGGTGCAGTGGTGGAGAATTGCCTCCAGCGCGCGCAGACGCTGTATCATGTTCCGCCCGACGCGTTGACCTACCGTTCCGGCGCACGCGCCTCCATTTTAGGTGATCCCGATGAGGTGCAGGCGGCGGTTTCCAACCTCATCGACAATGCCATGAAGTTTTCGGGCAGCGACATGCATGTAACGCTGGAGACGGCTGAAGTGGATGGGAAATACGTCGCGTTGCGGGTGAAAGACCGCGGCCCCGGCATCCCGCGTTCCGAGCTCAAGCGCATCTTCAAACGCTTTTACCGCGTGCCGGGGCCGCTGGCGATGCGGGTAAAGGGCACTGGGCTTGGGCTGTTCATCGTGCGCTCCGTGGCCAAACGGCACGGTGGAAGGGCGTGGGCCGAAAGTGAAGGTCCGGGGCAGGGGAGCACATTCGTACTGCAGTTTCCCCTTGCCCGATGATCCGCGTCCTGATTGTAGAAGACGAGTTGCACCTGGCCGAAGGCCTGCGTTTCAACCTGGAGGCCGAGGGCTACCAGGTTGAGGTGGTCGAGACCGGGGAAGCCGCTCTCGAGAAACTGCAGAGGGGCTCGGCCCCATTCGATCTGATGGTGCTGGATGTCATGCTGCCCGGCAAAGACGGATTTACCGTGATGGCGGAAATGCGCCAGGCGGGCCAGTTCATTCCTACTTTGATCCTCACCGCGCGCGGCCACCCGGAGGATGTTCTGCGCGGTTTCGGCGCGGGAGCGGATGACTATCTCACCAAGCCATTCGATCTGGCCATCCTGATGGCGCGCCTGCGCGGCCTGTTGCGGCGCCGCGAATGGTTTTTGGCGTCCGTGAACAGCGCACCGGCCCCCTCTCCTGCGCCGGAAGCTTTCACCTTCGGCGACAAGTCGGTGCATTTCGACCGGCTGGAACTTCGGGTTCGCGATCAGGTTTTCCCGCTGACTCTGATGGAGGCCAACGTATTACATTACCTGATCCGGCACGAGGGAAAGCCGGTGTCGCGAAAAGCCCTGCTGGAAGAGGTTTGGGGTCTTCACGAGGATACCGACACGCGCGCGATTGACAATTTCATGGTACGTCTGCGCCGCTATATCGAAGAGGATCCACGGCGGCCGCGGCACTTGCTCACGGTGCGCGGAGTTGGGTATCGCTTCGTGGCGCAGCCTGCGCAGGCGGCTTCCTAGCAGGTTGGGAGCCTAAACCGGCCTGACTTCGACGCATGGTAAACTGATATTTTCCATTCACCTGAGGTTTTCGTGGCAAGAATCACCCGCAAAGAACTGAAGACCGATAAGTTTGCGCTCGAAGTCGAGCACGGCCTTACGTTTTTCGAGCAGCATCAGAAGGAAATTACGCGCTACGGCGGCATCGTGCTGGTTGTAGCAGCCGTTGTTTTCGGAATCAGACTTTACCTGGGCCACCAGCATACGGTACGTGAAACCGCTCTGGCCAAAGCGATCCTGGTGCAGGAAACCGGCGTCGGTCCCGCCGTTCAGGGCGCCTCTGCCACTTTTCCCACGCAGCAGGTGAAAGAGGAAGCGGCTGTGAAGGCCTTTTCGGATGTGAAGAAGTCGTACGCCGGCCATGACGAAGGGGAGATCGCAGAGTATTATCTGGGTGCGATCCGGGCGGATCAGGGCAATCTGGGCGAAGCCGAGAAGAGTTTTCAAGAGGTTGCCCAAAAAGGCGACGAGAAGTATGCATCGCTGGCGAAGCTATCCCTGGGTCAGGTGTACTTTGCGGAGGGGAAGCCGGACCAGGCCGAAAAAATACTGCGCGAATTGATTGCCCATCCGACGATTTTTGTTTCCGCCGAGCAGGCGCAGATTGCCCTTGCCCGGGGACTGCTCCCGAGCAAACCAGCCGAATCGCGCAAGATCCTGGATGGATTACGGAACAGGCCCGGCACGGTCGGCCAGGTGGCGCTCACCTTGTACAGCGAGTTGCCGCCGCAGTAGCCGGCGGGGCCTGGTATGCTCGCCGCCCTGCGGTTTCCCGTGGAGAGCAGCCGCGGGCGGAGGTATCCCGAACCGGAGCACCTGTATCGCAATCCGTTTCAGCGCGACCGAGACCGTGTAGTTCACTCGCGTGCCTTCCGCCGCCTGGAGGCCAAGACCCAGGTCTTTACACAAGGCCTGTCCGATCATTTCCGCAACCGGCTGACCCACACCATTGAGGTGGTGCAGATTGCCCGGACACTGGCCAACGTCCTGCAACTGGATGAGGACCTGACAGAGGCTTTGGCCCTGGTTCACGATATCGGTCATCCTCCGTTTGGGCATGCCGGCGAGGAAGAACTCAACCGGCAAATGAGGCCGTTTGGCGAAAAGTTTGACCATAACCTTCACGCCCTCCGCATCGTGGAGAATTTCGAGCAGCGCTACGCTCGTTTTCCCGGATTGAATCTGACGTTCGAAGTGCGAGAGGGGATGGTGAAACACTCGCGTGACTTTGAGCGGGGAGAAGACGAGCGGCTCGACGAGTACTTACCGGGAGTGAAGCCTCCGCTAGAAGCCCAATTGATTGATCTGGCCGACGAGGTGGCCTACAACACCGCAGACCTGGATGATGCCTTCTCGGCAGAAATGCTGAGCGCTGAAGACGTCGCGAATTGCGTCCCCCAATACCGCGCCATTCTGGAATCGGTCGAGGCGCAATTTCCAGCAGCGACCAGCCGCCAACGCTTCTACGAAAGCCTGCGGCAGCTCATCGATGCGCTGGTTTCCGGCCTCATCGAGGGTACCGTGCAACGGACGCAGGAAGCGGGCGTCCGCTCCGTAGACGACGTCCGGTCCGCGCCCGTGCGGATGGTTGCATTTACGCCGGAAGCGGCCGAAACGAGCCGCCAATTGAAGAGGTTGCTCCACGTTAAGGTGTACGCCGCGCCCGCTCTCACGGCGGACCGCAATCACTCGATAAGCATGGTGGGTGAGCTTTTTCGTTTCTTCCTGGATAATCCCGGTGCCCTCCCGCGCTCCTACCAGGAACAAGCCGCGCAAGCTCCGATCTTCCGTGTGGTCTGCGATTATATTGCGGGAATGACCGACATTTTCTTCCGCCGGACGTACGAGCAACACCTCGGAATCCCCGCGAATCCTACTCTTCGAGCCTTGTGAAGTTGGATAATTCGGCTTGCCTCACGCCGTAGAGTTTGAGCAGTTGACGGCAAATCTCTTCGCCGATCCGTTGCGGCAGCTCCTCCTGATCGTGCTCCACTTCAACTTTGAAGAATAGATTCGTGCGGTTCATGAGTGCGGTTCCCCCAACCTCCTATACTAAAGAAATGCCTTGTGCTCTCTGCCAGCAGCGCCGGCCAAAACGGTTTTGCCCTGGAGTGCGCGGCGATATCTGTACTATCTGCTGCGGGACCGAGCGCGAGGTTACCGTAACCTGTCCTCTCGATTGCGAGTATCTGCAGGACGCGCATCGTCACGAGAAACCGCTACCGCTGGATGCTTCGCACTTGCCCAATCGGGACATTAGTGTAAATGAAAGACTACTTCACGATCAGGAGGAACTGGCCGCGTTTCTGGGCCAGACGTTGGGCTATGCCGCGCTCGATACTCCGGGTGCGGCTGACTTCGATGTGCGGGAGGCGCTGGACGCTCTGATCCGCACGTATCGCACGCTCCAATCCGGAGTGTACTACGAAACCCAACCCGATAACGCTCTGGCGCGAACAGTTTTCCGCAAAGTGCAGGACGCCGTTGCAGAATATCGCGCAGAAGAGCAGCGGCGGCTGGGAATGTCGAAGACGCGGGACGTGGATGTTCTGCACCTTCTGGTCTTCTTTCAACGCCTGGAACTCGACCGCAACAACGGCCGCCGCCGGGGGCGCGCATTCATCGGTCTCTTGAACAGTTTTTACCCGGCCGGCCGTTCGAGCGACCGGGCCAACTCCGGCTTAGTGCTTCCCTGACCCGGCGCTTTGCGAAGTTGTTCCACCAGCAAGGCGCGTTTTCTACCGGTGCTTACGATCTGCCCCGAATATTGCTGCCTGCCGTTCACCAGTAGCTCAATCGGGCTTCCTACCGACCGGTCGAACGTAAGCAGGTGCCCCTCTCCCAATCGCAGCAGGTCGCGAACGGAGAGTTCCAGTCCCGTCAGCCGGGCCTCCACTGTAAGAGCCGCCTCCCGAATGAGACCCAGGAAGCGGGCCTGCTCCGCTTCGGTGGCATGCGTCTTGCGAACCGACCATTGCTGATCGAACTTCTGACGCATCATTTTGATGACGATCGATGGCATGGCGATGTTCATCATGCCCACCGTCTCTGCGATGCGTACTTCGACTCCCACCGCCACGACCGCTTCATTTGCGGCTAACAGCCGCAGCAACTGCGGCTCCGTCTCCAGCGATTCGATCGTGAAATCGATCTCGGTAACGCCTTTCCACGCCTCGCGCAAATCATGGAGGATGATGCGGAACAGTCCATCCAGCAGCTTCTGTTCGATTTCCGTAATATCGCGCTGTAACGTCGGCGAAGATTTCCCGGTACCGCCGAGCAGCATTTCCAGTATGGGAAACACCAGAGATGGATTCAGTTCCAGCACGCCGTTACCGTCGTATGGCCGCAACCCTAGCGAAACTAGACAAGTGGGGGAAGGCAGGCCCTCCAGAAATTCGGTGTAGGAAAGCTGTTCCACGCTCACCAGGTTGACCGTCAAGTAGGAGCGCAGATAAGCCGAGAGGCTGGAAACCAGGTTCCGGACGAACGTATCGTGCAGCAGGTGAATGGCGCGAACCTGGGATTTGGGGATCCGGTCCGGCCGTCGAAAGTCGAAGGTCGCCGCGGGGGCCTCGCGCTTACGGTCCTGCTTGTTTTGGAATACGGCATCGATTTCCTGCTGTGACAGTTGCCGGCTCATGTCCGCTCGCTCCCGGGTTGCCCTGATAGCTTATCGGCCTTTCGCCCGAAAACCTTAGAAATCTTGCAGGTCCCCACTGGAGCAGGGCCGTATTTTACGGGAACTGCGAGGCCGGTTTCCTAATGAAATGCCGAATTCACTCCGATGAATAACGGTGTAAGGAGTTGCATGGAATCAGACGTCCTAGTCGTGGATGACTCTGCCGCAATCCGAAAGATCCTGCAAAGAGTGTTGCGCCAGACTGGAATGGCGATCCGCACCATACACGAAGCCGGCAATGGAGAGGAAGCTTTGGAGGTGCTCAAGCAGCACACCGTAGCCTTAGTCCTCACGGACATCAATATGCCAAAAATGGACGGCTTGCAATTGCTGGCGGCGTTGAAGGCATCGGTCGCCTGGAACCGCATTCCCGTAGTCATGATCACGACCGAAGGCGGAGAAGCCAAAGTCGGCGAGGCCGTCAAGCTTGGTGCGACGGGCTATGTCCGGAAGCCCTTCACCGCTGATCAGATTAAAGAAAAACTGACGGGATTGGTGGAATCGACGGTGCCGTTATGAACGTGCAAAAGCTGATTGTCAGCTCCATTCGCCACTCGGTGGTGGAAGTCTTCACGACCATGCTCGGCGCGGATATCGAGTCCTGCGAGGTTTCCGTGGCCCAAGTGACTCCCGAAGCCAATGACGGGGTGGTGTCGTTTATCGGATTGGCGGGCGCCTGGACGGGAACCGGAAGCATTAGTTGCTCGCCGGCCATGGCCTGCCGCATCTGCTCCAAGATGCTACTGACCGAAGCCTCCGCTGTGGACGAAGAGGTGCTGGATGCCGTCGCCGAACTCACGAACATGGTGATCGGCAACGTAAAGAGCGACCTGGAAAGGCACCTCGGGTCCCTGGGACTGAGCATCCCTACCGTCGTCTTTGGAAAGAACTTCAAGACCAAAAGCGCTCGCAGCGGCGACTGGATCACGGAGCGCTTCGTGTGGGAAGGGGAGGACTTGCTTGTGAGGATTTATCTGGTGCCCGAACAGGTCGGCCCACATCCGCGGCTTGCCGGGCAGGCCTGTCCCATCGATGTCTAAAAACCGATAAAGAAGGAGAATTCATGTCCTCGATTTTGGTAACCGGCAATGAGCAAGGAACTGCGGTCGCAGCCGACGCGCGCACCGGAAAATACCTCACCTTTCAACTGGGAAACGAAGAATTTGGGGTTCGCGTTCTCAAAGTCCGCGAAATTATGGGAATCCAGGAAATCACGGCGGTGCCGCAAACACCCACGCATGTCAAGGGAGTGATCAATTTGCGCGGCAAGGTGGTTCCGGTGATCGACTTGCGCCTGAAGTTCGGGCTACCTCCCGCCGAATACACCCCGCGTACCTGCATCATCGTGACGCAGACAGAGGGTGAATCCGGATTGATTTTGATGGGAGTCATCGTCGACGGAGTGTCGGAAGTGCTCAATCTGGCGGCCTCCGATATCGAGGACACGCCTGATTTCGGAGAGGAAGTGGCTGTCCAGTATCTGCTGGGTATGGCCAAAGTCAAAGGCAAAGTCAAGATTCTCCTGGACATTGACCGGGTGCTCTCGGCCCAGGACCTGAACCACCTCAAGACTCTGTTGCAATAGGCCGGTACATCGATGAACGAATCGGAACAGTCCAGCGCGGCACAGCCGAACGGCATCTCCGCCGCAGAACAAATTGCATTTCAGATTAATCTCCTGGCTTTGAACGCAGCCATAGAAGCCGCCCAAGCCAGTGAATGGAGCGGTCCACTTTCGGCCGCTGCCGATCAGGTCCGGGCGCTGACCCGTGGCCGTGGCCTAGGCGCCAGAGAAGCAGCCAGGCCGAACGACGAATGATGCCGAGGTCCCTCCGTGTCCCAAGCGACTGAACTGCGCGAACGAATCGACGATTTGGCCCTCCGGATAGTTCTGGGCAGTCAGGAATCCGGTGTGAACATGCCGGCCTGGGTTTCGGCCCTGGAAACTATTGTTGCCTGTGCGCTCCAGAACGGAGCTGCGCCCGTCGCCGCCCAAGCCTCCCGGATTCTCGAGGACCTTAAGGGAGATACCGGCAAGGCGGTGGATGGCGCCGTCCTTCAGGAAGCGATGACCGCTTTGCAGCAGGCAATGGAGACTCAAGAAGGGGCACCTTCGGCGGCGACCCAGTCATTGGCGCAAGATCCCGAGCTGCTATCGGATTTTGTGCTGGAAAGCCGGGAACACCTGGCAAATCTCGAAACGCAACTCCTCATTTTGGAGCGCGACCCCCACGATTCTGAGGCATTGCACTCTGTCTTTCGCAGTTTTCACACGATCAAGGGCCTGGCCGGTTTCTTGGAGCTCTGGGAAATCCAAAAGCTGGCCCACGACGTGGAAAGTGTTTTGGACCGGGCCCGTAATTCGGAATTGACCGTTACCGCGGCAGCCATCGATGTAATCCTGGCGAGCGCCGATTATGTTCGCCGCTGGCTGAACCATCTCGAATCGGGCTTGCAGAAGCGGCCTTCGGAAGCGCCGGCGCGGGATGAGGATCTGCTATGTCGCGTGGCGGGGATATCGTCTGCGGAGTCCGCTTCCGCAGCGCCCCATACGGAGCTGGGCAAACTGGCAGCCGCGGTTGAGACCAGCACGGAGAGCGCGGCGCCCGCCTCCGAGCTGCCGCCGAAAACGACACGTCTTCGGGAAACGATGGCGGTTAAAGTCAATACCGCCAAGCTGGACTATCTGGTGGACATGGCGGGTGAGATGGTGATTGCCCAGGCGCTGGTCCGCCACGATCCGGAACTGGGCCAAATCAAGACACCTCGCCTGCAACGCAACCTGGCGCAGTTGAATCGAATTACGGCCGAGCTACAAAGGACCGCGATGGCCATGCGCCTGGTTCCCATCGGGTCGCTGTTCCGCAAGATGGCCCGGCCGGTACGCGATCTGTCGCGGCAGTTCGGCAAGACCGTCGAGCTGAAAACGGAAGGCGACGATATCGAACTGGATCGCACCATCGCGGAGGAACTCGGCGATCCGCTCATGCACATGGTACGGAACTCGCTGGACCACGGCATCGAATCTCCGGCGGAGCGCAAGGCCCACGGCAAATCCGAAAGCGCGGTTCTGCTGTTGAAAGCTCAACACCAAGCCGGTCAGATCCTGGTTGAGATTTCCGACGACGGCCGCGGCCTGAATCGCGAAAAGATCGTTGCCAAGGCTATTGAAAAGGGTTTGATCGCATCCGGCGAGACATTATCAGACAATGAGATCTATAATCTAGTTTTCCGCCCCGGATTCAGCACCGCATCGCAGGTGACCAATGTCTCCGGCCGCGGAGTCGGTATGGATGTGGTGCAGCTCCACATTTCCAAACTGCGGGGCCGAATAGAAATTCGCTCCACGCCCGGCCAGGGAGCCAGCTTTGTTCTCAAGCTGCCGCTGACCCTCGCTATTATCGATGGACTTGTTGTCGGTGTAGGCAAGGAACGGTACATCGTGCCGTTGTTCGCCATCCGCGAAATGTTTCGGCCTCGGGAGCAAACAATCTGGACCGTACAGGAGCGCGCGGAAATGGCGCTGGTGCGCGGCTCCCTGTTGCCTGTTCTGCGTCTGTACCGCAAGTTCGGCGTCAAACCGCGCTCCGAGGACCCCTTGCAATCGGTCCTGGTCGTGGCCGAGGTGGAATCGCAGCGCTTCTGCCTGTTGGTGGATGAGCTCATCGGTAAGCAGGAAGTTGTGATCAAGAGTCTGGGCGAAACCTTCAGAGATGTTACCGGCCTGGCGGGCGGCGCAATCCTGGGCGACGGGAGAGTGGGGCTGATTCTGGATCTCGACCGGCTCTTTATGGACAAAACCGGTGATGCAGGACGCTGACTTGATCGATCGTCTGCCTTTCGAGCGGCTGGCCGCCAGTGATTTCCAACAGATTCGGGACCTGGCGTACCGCAGTTTCGGTTTGGATCTGAAGCCCGGGAAAGAAGAGCTCGTGTCGGCACGCCTCCAGAAACTGGTCCGCAGCGGAGGCTTCCAGTCCTACCAGGCCTATTGTCGGCACGTCTTGCACGATAGGAGCGGTGAGTCCCTGATGGCGCTGATCGACGCCTTGGCTACGAATCACACGTCCTTTCTCCGCGAGGCGGACCACTTCGATTTCCTCCGCCGGCGGGTGGCTCCGGTTCTGGCGCGCCGCGCAGGGGTAGAGGTTTGGAGCGCCGCCTGTTCCACGGGGGAGGAGATTTGGACTCTGGCCTTCGTTCTTCGCGATGCCCTCCCCACCAGCCGGATTCAGTTGCTGGGCACGGACATTTCCCGCAAGGCGCTGGCTTCCGCACGCCGTGCCACTTACGAGGCGGCGCGGGTACAAGTCTTGCCCAAACCGTGGTTGACCTCCTACCTGGATGCGGATGGCAACCCTCCGCTTTCCTATACCGTGAAAGCTTCCATTCGGGCGCAAGCCGTCTTCCAACGGCTGAACCTGATCGAGCCATTGCCCTGGAACAAGCAATTCCCTGTCATCTTCTGCCGCAACGTGATGATTTATTTCGATCGCGCGACACAGCAGCGGGTGATTGCCAGTCTGGCCGCGAACCTCGAGCCGGGCGGCTATTTGTTCGTCGGCCATGCGGAGAGCTTTAGCGGCATCGACCATCGTCTGGAGTACGTACAGCCGGCGATTTATCGCAGGCCTGTGGGGCGAAAGGGAGGCCTTTGGAACGAATAGTTGTGGGGATGGCGGACTGCCAGATCGGCGCCGCGCCGCAATCGGCCTTGATCACCTATGCGCTGGGGTCTTGCATCGGGTTGACACTGTATGACCCGGTGGTAGCTCTCGGCGGTCTGCTGCATTTCATGCTTCCCGATTCCACGCTCGATCCGGCACGCGCTCGAGACAACCCATGGATGTTCGCGGATACGGGCATCCCGCTATTACTGGATAAGCTCTGCGCGAAAGGCGCGGCGAAACGGCGCCTGGTTGCGTACGCCGTTGGCGCCGCCCAGATTCTCGATAGCGAGGGAATATTCGAGATTGGAAAACGGAATTATCTGGCCACCCGGCGGCTGCTCTGGAAACACGGACTGCTGCTCGCGGGCGAAGCCGTTGGAGGTGTCGATTACCGCACCGTAACTCTGGAAATAGGAACCGGCAGGCTGCTGTTGCAGGAAGCGGGGCGCCACCGGGAACTCGCCCCCGCCGGCCAAAAGAAGGGAGGACCGCCTTGGCCTACCGCATTTTGATCGTCGACGACTCCCCCGCAATGAGGACTTTTGTCCGGCGGATATTGGACCTTTCCGGATTCGAGGTGTCGAACTGCCTGCAAGCCTGTAACGGCTTGGAGGCATTGGAAATACTGCAGCGGGAACCGATCGACGCCGTCCTGACAGATATCAATATGCCCGTGATGGATGGCGAGGAGTTCTTACGGCAGATCCAAAACGATGAACGCCTTCGCGCCGTGCCGATCATTGTCGTTTCGACCGACGGCACTTATAACCGGATTGAACGCCTGCTTGCACTAGGGGCTCGTGGATACGTGATCAAGCCGTTCCGTCCTGAGACGTTGCGCCTGGAACTGGAGAGAACGCTGGAGGTCCGTTGTGACTGATGACGGAATCGAGCGGGTCCTGGCGAAATCGACCGGAGAGGTATTGGAGCAGATGTTCTTTGTGCGGGCGCTGAATGAACCCAATCCCTCGCCGCCGGCGACAGAGTCCCAACTCGTTGCCGAGGTTTCTTTTGAAGGACAGCCTTCCGGGCGTCTCGGATTGCGCGTGAATGCGGCGGCGGCCCGATCGATTGCGGCTGATTTTCTAGGCGAAGACGAGTGTAGCCTTTCCGAAGGTCAGGTGGGAGAAGTGATTTGCGAGCTGGCCAACATAATCTGTGGCTCGGTTCTGAGTTCAGTCGAGAGCGAAACGACTTTCCGTCTCAAGTCGCCGCGATTGCTTAGTATGCCGGAAGAGTTTGCAGCCGAAGGCGCGGTGGTGCATTCGGTGACTCTCGATCGCGGCGTCCTGGGAGTTGCATTCAGCGCGGAGAAACCGATATGTCCGCTGGCCGTGTAATCCGGGTACTCATTGTCGACGACTCCGCCATCGTGCGCAAGGTTCTGACGGAAACGCTGTCCAAGGAACCCGATCTGGAAGTCGTCGGTACGGCTCCGGACCCCTACGTGGCCCGCGATAAGATTCTGGCCCTAAAACCCGATGTGCTCACGCTGGATATCGAAATGCCGCGGATGGATGGCCTGACCTTCCTGCAGAAGCTCATGCAGTTTCATCCGATGCCGGTAGTGATCATCAGTTCACTGGCCCAGCCCTCCTGCCGGGTCGCGATCGCTGCCATGGAATCGGGCGCCGTGGAGGTGCTTGCGAAACCGGGCGGCCCTTATTCGGTGGGAGAGCTACAGCACGTACTCGCGAACAAGATTCGCGCGGCCGCGGCTGCACGCTTGCGCTTTCCACCGCCGGGAACGGCGCCCGCGGCACTCCGCAGCCCTACGACCCTTAAGGCGACGTCCTCGCGCGGTGTGATTGCGATTGGCGCCTCGACGGGCGGTACCGAAGCCATCGCCTCTGTCCTGCGTGTGCTGCCCAAAGGCGCGCCCGGAGTTGTTGTGGTGCAGCACATCCCGCCGGTTTTTTCACGGGCGTTCGCTTCCCGGCTGGACGAGATCTGCGAGATTGATGTCAAGGAGGCACAAGATGGCGACGTCGTCCGCCCCGGGCTGGCCCTGGTGTCTCCGGGCGATTTTCACATGGTCGTCCGCCGGGGCGCCTCGGGCTACTTCGTTAACGTCAAGACGGGACCTCGCGTTTGCTATCAGCGGCCGTCGGTCGATGTCCTCTTCTTTTCGGTGGCCGAAGCGATCGGACCCGAGGCCGTGGGGGCCCTGTTAACCGGAATGGGCGCGGACGGGGCGCAGGGACTGCTCCGCATGCGAAACGCCGGCGCGCGCACCATCGCCCAAAATGAGGCGACTTGCGTCGTCTTCGGCATGCCGCGCGAGGCAATTCAACTGGGCGCCGCCCAACAGGTGGTGCCGCTCGACCGAATCGCCCACGCACTGATGGAACCGGCGTCCGGCGCACACCAGACTCCTCGGCCGGCCGCTCCAGCCTCCACACAGACACCTCATCCCGAGCCTGGTGCAGTTCGCCCGTTCTGAACGCAGCCTCCACCGCCATTACAATGGATCTGATTCATGGCTGAGCGCCTCTTACCGGACTTCCGGCTACAATGGGAATTTCGCATGAAGTGTTCCCTTTTGTTGTGCGCAGCCGCGTTTGGCATGGTTTTTTCCGTTTCCTGCAAACGGTCGCCCGCGGCCAATGTCGCGGCAGTGGTGAATAACCGGACCATCACGTACGGCGAGCTTGAGAAGACCTATCAATCGCAGTATCCCCAGCAAGCGGAAGGATCGAGCGAAGATCAGGTAATGTCCCAGAAGCTGGATACGCTCAGCAACCTCATCACCAGTGAAATCCTGTTGCAGCGCGCCGAAAAGCTCGGCCTCATGGCGGTGGATGCCGACGTCGAAGCCGAGCTCAACAAGATGAAGACGCCGTATACGAAAGAGGAATTCGAGCGGCAGCTCGCCGCGCGGAAGATGACGCTCGACGACCTCAAATCACAGCTCCGGCGCGACCTCACCATTCAGAAATTGATCAACAAAGAAATCACCTCTCACATCACCATTACCGACGCGGATGTCGCCAACTTCTATAACGGCAACAAGGCCAGTTTCAACCTCGCGGAGCCGGGCGTGCACATGGCGCAGATCCTGGTAACCCCCTTTGCCGATCCGAACGTTCGCAATTTGAAGAACAGTAAGGCGCAGAGTGAAAATGACGCCAAAACCAAGATAGTCGATATCGAGAACCGGCTGAAGCGCGGAGAGGATTTCTCGGGGCTGGCGCAGAACTACTCGGAAGATCCCGCGACCGCCGCCAACGGAGGGGATATGGGTTTCGTGCCCGAATCGGCCCTCGAGAAGGCGAATCCCGAACTGCGCAAGATGGTGGTCGCACTGCCGCCTAACGGCTTTTCACCGGTAATTCACACACAGGAAGGCTATCGTATTCTGAAGGTGATTTCGAAGGAACCGGCCGGACAACGCGAATTGAATGATCCCCGGGTGCAACAAAGCATTCGCGATACGCTGCTCAACCGCAAGGATAGTCTGCTCAAGGCAGCCTATTATGAGGTGGCGCGCAATAGCGCAAAAGTTGAGAACTATCTCGCGCTGGGCGTGGTCAATAATGCCGGGAAGGCCAAGTAAACCCGGACTTACTTTGTGCGGCCCACCTCGTAGACGTAAATCGTATGCTCCATCGAGGAGCCGGATTTGACGCGCACGGTTTCTATGGGTTTCCAGCCTTTGATAGGAAACTCATTGGAGACCACTCGCGCGCCCGGTTTCAAATACTTCTCTAAATTCGGCCGAAGGCGCTCGTTAGAGCTGGTAAGCAGGTACATGGTCACTACATCGGCGGGACTGAGGTCGACACGTAAGGCATTGCCCTGCACCATGCTTACCCGGTCCTCCAGCCCGAGCGACTTGATTCGCTCCGTGGCGATACGGCAAAGATCGGGACGAATCTCCACTCCTACCGCTTTTGCGCCGAACTTCTGAGCGGCCGTAATTACGATCCGGCCATCGCCGCTGCCGAGATCGTACACCATATCCCCGGGTTTCACATGGCCGGCTTCCAGCATCCTCTCCACCAGGACCTGCGGTGTGGGAATGTAGGGAGCCAGATCGGCGGCTCCGAACTGTTGGGCGATGGCGCTTACGGGTGTGAGGGTGAGTGCCAGCGCGATCGAAAATGCATGCATGCGTTAACGGGAGGACGAATTCAGGGCCGCCCTTCCAAACTTCGATTTTACAATACGGCCCATAATTTCGCTCCAGGCAAAGAATAGATCGCGCGGGCGTGTGATAGTGAATTCGGCGCCCTTCAGATACTTCACTGCCGCGCCAATGGCGTCGCGCCACGGCACGGCCTGGGGGTTCGCGTTGAAGTTCATGTAGAAGACCGGAAAGCTGAGGTCGCCGATCTGTTTCAGCGAATCCTGCGGAACAGTCTCATCCAGCATCACCTTGGGTCCGGCGATGATTACAGCATCCGGCTGATCGTGCGCCTCCTTGATCTCCTGCTCCATGAGGCTGGTGAGGAACTCGGTGTCGCCGTGCTTCTGCCCCAGACGCTTGAAGTCCACGGTTCCCAGGTTCAACGAATGCAGCGCCTCGCCCAGCGCCGGAAAATCAATTTGTGTCGCTGCCTCCTGGCGGTAAAGAACTCGCTGTTCCTGCATGTTGAAGGCGACGATCGAGAACTTACCGATCCGCGGCTCGCGCGCGATATTGCGCAGGATCGAAACCAGTGCATTCGTGTCCAACGGCTGCAGAGTGGCCGAAAGGGCGTTTTGGGGAGCGAAATTGACGATTACTTTCACATTTAAGGGTGCGTCCCGCTGTATGCGCTCCACGGGCGGCTCTTCCTTAAAAGGCTCGTTATCTGCAGGCTGCACTGCTCCGGAGGCGATATCCAAGGTCATATCCCTGTCTTTCGCCGGCAAGCTCGCTTCGATATCCCAGTTTGCCGAACAGACGTGTTCGCTGCGATCGCGCATCAGCCAATCGACATGGTACTTGCCTTCTCCCACCTCGAACGACCCCTGGAGATAAGCGTCACCCTTCGCGTCCTCGTCGATTACGGGAACGGACATTCGATGGGAAAGGAAAACCGCCTCGTCCTGGCGGCTGACGGGCGAGACCCGGAAGATCATGGTGAGCTGGTTGCCATCGCCCGCCAGTTCACGGAGCGGAACACTGACCTCATAACCCGAGTGGAACTTCAAATCGAATCCGAGCGCCGGTTTGACGGGTGTCACCGAGCAAGGGATGTCCTTGCGTGCCTCCTGCGATTCCAGGATGGCGGCGTCGGACGTGAACAGCCGAAACCCGCCTCCAGGGATGAGGGTCTGCCCGGGCAACGCCCCGGCCACCACGAATATCCATAAGACTGCAGGCCGCGAACCGGCCAGGGCAGTTAAGAGTTCCCGAATCATTGCCGTTCGACGAGCATGCGCGGTACCAGAGTTCCGGTCCGTTCCCTTTGTCTACGTATTATGCCGCAAATTTTGCGACCTGCAACGGAGAATTAATCCACGCTGCCGAGGAATTCGTACTGGGCTGTAGCACTGACCGGTAGAATGAGTGGAAGGACAACCAAAGCATGTTCGGAATGGACCGCAGCAAAACGCAGCATGACCTGATCCCCTCGCCGGAAGGACTGCCGCCGGAAGTGATTGTCAGCCCAGATACGCTGCGTGCCCAGCGTGTTCCTCCTGGTCAGGCACGAACAAAAAAGTGGCCGGTACTCGATGCCAGCGGTCCTCCGAAGATCGATCTGGAGCGCTGGCGGTTCCGGATCGGCGGATTGACCGGGAAGGAAGTCGCCTGGAATTGGGACGACTTTCTCAAACTGCCGCGGGTTGAGGTCTTCGGCGATTTTCACTGTGTGACCCGCTGGTCGCGCTTGGGCAATTTATGGGAAGGAGTCTCCACCCGCGAGTTGGTGGCGCGTGCCGGAGGAGCTCAACCGCAAGCGCGGTTTGTCACGGTCTACGGTCATGACCGGGGCTGGGCCACGAACTTGCCCCTGGAGGACTTCCTGGCAGAGGATGCGCTCGTGGCATTTCACCACGATGGCGAGGCAATTTCGGTCGAACATGGCGGACCCGCTCGCCTGGTAGTGCCCCGGCTTTATGCATGGAAGAGTGCCAAGTGGGTAGCAGGCGTCGAGTTGACCGAGAAGGATCGGCCCGGCTTCTGGGAAGCCAACGGATACCACATGCGGGGCGATCCGTGGACGGAAGAGCGCTACAGCTACTAACCGGATCCCGCTTTTGCGTACTTCCGCCGGCAGCGCGTTTGGTACGTGGCTCCCTCGGGCGCGGGCTCGGGCATGCTGTCGGCGTGAATATCCTCCAGCATCGGCGTCACAAAAACACATTCGCGATCAAAGCCGTAAGCCTCCATGGCGCGATGCACCTCGTCCAACCGGCTGGCATACGCCGGGAATTCCACTAGGGTGACCGCTACGGCCTCTTCACGTCCATCGGCATACCGATAGACAATTTCCGCGTCATGGTAAATCTGCGGGTTGATCGGGAATTCCACTCGAGCCAGGGCTTCCAACACATCCTCGAGGTAGAGCGGATCTACATCGATCGAAACTGAAACCAGAACTCCCTCGAGTCCCGAGAGAGCAGGACCGGGGGCTGCGGCACGCCAGACGCTCATCGTTCCTCCAACATCCGGCGAAGAGGGTGCTCTAAAACAAAAAACCCTGGTGCATCAGCGCCAGGGTCGAAATGCTTTTTGAACAGACCGACTCGCCTTTAGCACTTTTTTTCGTGGTTGCAATTAGCAGGGCGACCAAAGCCCTAAATCAATCCACGTCTGCCTCATTTATACCATCACATGGAACCCGAATCAACCGATTTCTGGCTAGCCCTTGTGCTTACGCGTCTCCAGTGATACGCTCACGGCATTGGAGGTGGAAATGAAGCTGTCTCTGGCGCTATTGGGCGCCTTGATAGGCGCTGGCCTGAATGCCCAGCAGGGCATTACGCCGCCGCACACCCACTTGAAAGTAGGTGATACGGCGCCGGACTTCACGCTGCCGGCCACAACGGGTGGAACCATCCATCTGGCCGATTTCCGAGGCAAATCCAACGTCGTGCTTGCCTTCTTCCCCGCCGCTTTCACAGGTGGTTGAACGAAGGAAATGCTGGCGTACCAGGCTGGTATCGCAAAATTTGACGGGAACGAAGCCAAAGTATTTGCCATCAGTACCGATAACACCCCATCCCAGAAGGAGTTTGCGACGAAAGTGAACGCCTCCTTCCCCTTGCTCAGCGATTTCTCCAAACGCCAGGTAGCCATGGCTTATGGTGTGCTGATCCCCGAAGTTGGGGTGGCGAATCGCTCGACCTTCGTAGTCGACAAGCAGGGAAAGATCGTTCACATCGAGGAGGGCAATGGCGCCATAGACCCGAGCGGGGCAGAGTTAGCCTGCAGCCGGCTGGCGCACAAAACCCAATAGGCCCCGAGCGGGGTGGCTTAGTCCGCCCCGCCTATCCACGCACAATCTCAGTGAACTCGAGCGCCAGGCGCGACCCGCAACTGGTGCAAACGAGAGTTGTGTCTTCCGTCATATACACCGTAGTCTCCTCGCACTTTGCGCAGGCCACGGTAGGGTCGGAGGCCTCCGGACCGGGCTGTGGCGGTAAGGCGCCGGAGAGGGTTCCTCCCGCTTTCCTGGTCACCGGCTCGAACGTGCTGCCGCAATGGCCGCACACGTGGTTAAAGCAGCAGTTGGGTGTGCACGTGTAAAACACCTCGGAGGAGGCGCATACCGGGCAGGCGATCTGTAATTTCCTGGTCTCTACGGTCACTTGACGGCAGGCGGGGCAGGCGGGGGAACCGGGGGACCGAAGAATGCCGGGTCCAAAACCACGGATGCCTTCTTTTCCATGTCTTCGAGCGTCTTCTGCGCCAGATCGGTCTTCATTTTCCGTTCCACTTCGGGCTTCGCCTCTTCGTAGCCCTTTTTTCCCTGGACTTGGATAACGTGGTACCCAAAAGGCGTTTTGACGGGCTCACTGATGTCACCCACCTTCAACGCGAAAGCCGCTTCTTCGAATTGCGGCACCATCTGCCCGCGCTTGAAGAAGCTCAGGTCTCCGCCCTTTACCTTCGATCCGCTGTCATCCGACTCCTCTGAGGCCAGTGCCGCAAAATCGGCTCCGCCTACGAGTTTCTTCCGGATTTCCTGGGCCTTGGCCAGAGCTTCGGGTTCTGTAAGTTCTTTCTTATTGGGATCCGCGGGGGCCGGCGATCCGGTCATGCGAATGAGGATGTGGCGGGCATGCACCTGTTCGTACTCGGTTTTGTGCCCGTCGTAATACTTGTGAAGATCAGCATCTTCCACCTTAATGGCGTCACCGATCTGAGAAAAGGTTCTGGCGGCCAACAGGTTTGCCGACTGGAAGTCGGCCTGAGTCTTGTACTCCGACGTCTCGTTGATCTTGCGGCGCTTGCCCTCTTCCGCCAACAACAACACCCGTACGAGATTCTGCCCGAAATCTTTACGGCCTTGGCCGCGCGCCACCGAGCGGTACTGCTCCGGCAACGACTGCACGATTTGATCGAACTGGGCCGCCGTTAACTTGACGTCCCCAACGGAAAGCACGACTTTGTCGGCCGGAACCGCCGGCGAAGCCAGCGGCGTTGCAGGCGGTGGAGTCTGCGCCGGCAAGCAAGCGGCGGGTAAGAAAAACAGAATACTGCGGAAAAACTTCATTTGCCTATTTTATCAAGCTGTCGATCCGCACTAGGCGGCGGGTTCGATGATGGCGGACATGGGCCCTTTCGAGCGCGCCAGACGCGGGTCCCGGCCGTAGCCATGGATCTGATCGCGGGCAAACTCGGCTTCCGCCAATTCGCAGGTGATCAAGACGGTCCGGCCCGACCGGTCGACTTCTTCGGCGTGCCGGTATGCCTGATCCAATGAGAATACGAAGATGGTCTGCAGCATTTCGATGACGTAGTCGTAGGTATGATCGTCATCGTCCAGCAGCACCACCCGGTAGAGGGGAGTCGCCCGGCCTCGCTCGGATATTTCCGTACCGGGTGCAATTACAGGCTGGGGCATGGCTCGCCCCTACTGTGCACCACGGGTCAGCAGCATCGTTTTCAGGGTATGGAAGATGATGTAGGTGTCCAGGCTTAAGGACATATTCTTGATGTAATACAAATCATATTCCAGTTTGGTGATCGTGTCCTCGAGAGTATCGCCATACTTGTGGTTCACCTGGGCCCAGCCGGTGATGCCCGGCCGGACGCAATGCCGCTGGCGGTAATACGGGATCTGATCCGATAGGGCCTTGACGAATTCAGGCCGCTCGGGGCGGGGGCCAACGATCGCCATCTCTCCCTTGAGCACATTGAAGAGCTGGGGCAGTTCATCGAATCGGATGCGCCGGATAATTTTGCCGATGGGCGTCACCCTGGGGTCGTCCTTGGAAGCCCAAACTGCTCCTGTACCTGCCTCGGCATCGGCGCGCATGGACCGGAATTTATACAAGGTGAACGGCTCACCGTTCAATCCGACGCGGGTCTGGCGATAGAGAATCGGCCCCGGCGACGATAGGCGCACGGCAACCGCCGTGAGGGCCATGAACGGCAGGCCCACCAGAATTCCGATCGCGGCCACCAGGCTATTGATGATGCGTTGAAAGGCAACATCCTGCGGCCGCGGTCCCAGCTCCCCGGAGTAGATGAGCTGAGAGGGGCGGATTTCTTTAATACAAACGCGGCCGCAA